>NZ_JAZDCX010000038.1:0-38473 GCF_036323805.1 Streptomyces rubellus | reverse complement strand
CGTTCTCACCACCGCTCCCGGTGACCTGGCCACTCCCGCCTACTGGGTGGGGCAGATACGCGAGCCGGTCCGCTTCGCCGACGCGGTGCGCCAGGCTCACGAGGCGGGCGCCACCCGCTTCCTGGAACTCGGCCCCGACGGCGTCCTCAGCGGGCTCGTCCCCGGTGCGGTGCCCGCGATGCGCCGCCACCGTCCGGAGGTGGAGTCCCTGTTCGCGGCCGTCGCCCGGCTGTGGGTCGAGGGGACGGCAGTGGACCTGGCGGCGGTGTTCCCCGAGGCCCCGCCCGTCACCCTGCCGCCCTACCCCTTCCAGCACACCCGCTTCTGGCCCGAAGCCGTCCCGGCCGGACACCGCACCGCCTCCGGAGAGGGGCAGTACGAGGTGCGCTGGGTGCCGGTGACCGAAGGGGCTGCCCGGCCGACCGGCATGTGGTTCCTGGTCACGCCGCCCGGCGAGGACGACAGCGCTGATGCCGGTACCGACGACGTCAGCCGCGCGCTGCACCACGCCGGCGCACGTACCCTCGTCATCGCCGGAGGCACCGACCGCGCCGCCCTCGCGGCCCGGCTCCGCGCCGCGACGGCAGAGGCCACCCCGGCCGGTGTGCTGGCTCTGCCGCCCGCCTCAGGCTCCGACGCCCTGCCCTCCGTGGTCGCCCTCACCCAGGCGCTCGACGACGCGGGTGTGACGGGCCCGCTGTGGTGTGCCACCCGGGGCGCGGTGCGGGTCTCCACGGACGACCCGGGGCCCGACCCGGACCAGACGGCCGTCTGGGGCTTCGGCAGGGTCGCGGCCCTGGAGATGCCCCGCAGCTGGGGCGGCTTGGTCGATCTGCCCGCCGAGTGGGACGACCGGGTCGGCGTACGGCTGGCCGCGCTGCTCGGCGCCGACGGGCCCGAGGACCAGGTGGCGATCCGCCGGACCGGTGTACTCGGCAGGCGCCTCGTCCAGAGCGCCCCCAGCAACGGGGACCGTACGGCCAACGAGTGGCGGCCGGCCGGCACCGTGCTGGTCACCGGCGGTACCGGCGCACTCGGCGCGCACACCGCCCGCCTGCTCGCCCGGCAGGGCGTGCCGCACCTGGTGCTCGTCGGGCGCCGGGGCCCGGAGGCACCCGGCGCCGGCGAGCTCGCCGCCGAACTGACCGCCCTCGGCAGCCGCGTCACCCTCGCCGCCTGCGATGTCACCGACCGCGCCGCGCTCGCGGAGGTACTCGCGGGCATACCGGAGGAACTGCCGCTCACCGGCGTCGTGCACGCGGCGGGGACGGTGGACGACGGAGTGATCGGCTCGCTCACCCCCGACCGTGTCGCGGACGTGCTGCACGCGCGCCTGGCGGCTGTCCGGCACCTCGACGAACTGACCGCGGGCCACGAGCTCGACGCGTTCGTGCTGTACACCTCCTTCGCCGGGGTCGTCGGCAACCTCGGGCAGGCCGCGTACGCCGCGAGTAACGCCGCGCTGGACGCCTTCGCCGAGCGGCGCCGAGCGGCCGGGCGTACCGCCACGGCCCTCGCGTGGGGACCGTGGGCCGGAGCAGGCGTGGGCGGGGGCGCGGCAGCAGGCGAGCAGCAGCAGCGCACCGGTGTGACACCGCTGCCGCCGGAGGAGGCTCTCCTGTCGTTGGAAGCGGCCCTCGCCGAGCAGCGGACGACGGTCTGCGTGGCCGGCATCGACTGGAGCCGCTTCGGCCCCGTTCTGGAAGCCGGGCGCGGCGGGCGGCTGCTCGACCTGCTGCCCGCCGCGCCCCGGCCCGCGCCGCCCGCCCCCGACCGGCAGGGGCCGGGCCTGGCCGAACGGCTGGCCGGGGCGTCGCAGGCGGAACAGGAGCGCATCCTGGTTGACTTGGTGGTCTCCAGGACCGCCGCCGTACTCGGCCACAGCACCCCGGCCGCTATCGACCCGGACCGGCAGTTCCGCGACCTGGGTACCGACTCGGTGATGGCCGTCGAACTGCGCAACATGCTCGACGTCGCCACCGGGCAGACCCTGCCCGCGACCCTGGCGTTCGACCACCCGACCCCCGCCGCCCTCGCCACGCACTTGCGCGGGCTTCTCGTGAGCGGCCCGGGCCCGGCCGCCGTGGCGGGTGAGGAGAGCGCGGTCTCCCGGCTGGAGAAGCTGGAGGCGGCGCTCACCGAGACCCCGCCCGACGGCGAGGAGACAGCGGTCCTGCTCGCCCGCCTGCGCGACCTCGCCGACCGGCTCGGCGCCGCGGCAACCGTGCCACCCGCCCGCTCCAGGCCGGAGACCGCGGACATCGACTTGGAGTCGGCGAGCGCCGATGACCTCTTCGACCTCATCCACAACGAATTCGGCAAGTCCTGACGCCATGTACGGTCCTGCCTGCTGGGAGTCGCTCTGATGACGAACGAAGAGAAGCTGCTCGACCACCTGAAGTTCGTCACGGGCGAGCTCCGGCAGGCGCATCAGGAACTGCGCGAACAGCAGGACCGGGACTCCGAGCCCATCGCCATCGTGTCCATGGCCTGCCGCTTCCCCGGCGGCGTTCGTACCCCGGAACAGCTGTGGCAACTGGTCACCGAGGGCCGTGACGCGGTCGGCCCCTTCCCCACCGACCGGGGCTGGGACCTGGACGCGCTGCTCGACCCGGACCTCGAGCGGTCCGGCGGCAGCTACGGTCACGAGGGCGGATTCCTGTACGACGCCGCCGAGTTCGACGCCGGGCTCTTCGAGATCTCGCCGCGCGAGGCCGTAGCCATGGACCCACAGCAGCGGCTGCTCCTGGAGACCTCGTGGGAGGTCTTCGAGCGAGCCGGCATCGACCCGAAGTCGGTGCGCGGTGGCCGGGTCGGCGTGTTCGCCGCCACCAACGGCCAGGACTACGCCACCGCGCTCGCCGCCGACCCGGAAGCGGCCGAGGGCTACCTCGCCACCGGCGCCGTCGCGAGCGTGCTGTCCGGACGCCTCTCGTACGTCTTCGGGCTGGAAGGCCCCGCCCTCACCGTGGACACCGCGTGCTCGGCGTCACTGGTGGCGCTGCATCTGGCCGTGCAGTCGCTGCGCAGGGGCGAATGCACCATGGCTCTCGCGGGCGGCGTCACGGTCATGGCCACGCCTGCCGCGTTCGTCGAGTTCTCCCGTCAGCGGGGGCTGGCGGCCAACGGCCGGTGCAAGGCGTTCGGCGACGGCGCGGACGGCACCGGCTGGGGCGAGGGCGTCGGGGTGCTGCTGGTGGAGCGGCTTTCGGACGCCGTACGCAACGGCCACGAGGTGCTGGCGGTGGTACGGGGGTCGGCCGTCAACCAGGACGGCGCGTCCAACGGGCTGACCGCGCCGAACGGTCCCTCACAGCAGCGGGTCATCCGTGACGCGCTGGCCTCGGCCGGCCTGGCGCCCTCCGACGTGGACCTGGTCGAGGCGCACGGTACGGGCACGAGGCTCGGCGACCCGATCGAGGCGCAGGCGCTGCTGGCCGCCTACGGCCAGAGCCGCCCCGCCGACCGCCCGCTGTGGCTCGGCTCGGTGAAGTCCAACATCGCGCACACCCAGGCCGCCGCCGGTGTCGCCGGCGTCATCAAGACGGTCATGGCGCTGCGGCACGGGGTGCTGCCCCGCACTCTGCACGCCGACGAGCCCACCCGGCAGGTGAACTGGTCGGCCGGCGCCGTCCGGCTCCTCACCGAGAACCGGCCCTGGCCCGGCCCCGGCCGGACCAGGCGCGCCGCCGTCTCCTCGTTCGGGGTGAGTGGCACCAACGCGCACACGGTGCTGGAGCAGGCGCCCGAACACGACCCCGCGACCGGGGAGGCCCCGGCCGTGCCGTCGCCCACGGCCGCTGAACCGCCACTGATCCCGCTCCCGCTCTCCGCGCGCACCCAGCGCGCCCTGCGCGAACAGGCGGTCGAACTCCATGCGCACCTGGCCGAGCGCCCCGATACACGCCTGGCCGACCTCGGCTACTCGCTGGCCACCACCCGCGCGTCGCTGGCCGCGCGGTCCGTCGTACTGGCGGCAGGGCGCGACGATGCGCTGCGGGTGCTCGCGGGCCTCGCCGAGGGCACGGTCCCGCCGGAGGCGGAGTCCGGCATGGCGGCACCCGGGCGCACGGCGTTCCTGTTCTCGGGGCAGGGCGCGCAGCGGGTGGGGATGGGGCGTGGGCTGTACGACGCCTTCCCCGTGTTCGCCGACGCGCTCGACGCCGTATGTGCGCGGGTCGACCTCGAACGCCCCCTGAAGGACGTGATGTTCGGGGAGGAAGCGGATCTCCTGGCGCGCACCGCGTACACCCAGCCTGCTTTGTTCGCCGTCGAGGTGGCGTTGTTCCGGTTGGTGGAGTCCTGGGGGCTGGCCCCGGACATGTTGGTGGGCCACTCGATCGGTGAACTGGCCGCCGCGCACCTCGCCGGGGTGCTGTCACTGGAGGACGCGTGTGCCCTGGTGTCGGCGCGCGCCCGGCTGATGGACGCGTTGCCGCAGGGCGGCGCGATGCTCGCCGTCGAGGCAGCCGAGGACGGGCTGGTTCTGCCCGACGGGATCGACGTGGCAGCGGTCAACGGGCCCACCTCGGTCACCGTTTCCGGTGACGTCGGCGCGATCGGTGCGCTGGAGGAGCAGCTCCGGGCGCGGGGCGTGCGGGTGAAACGGCTGGCCGTCTCGCACGCGTTCCACTCGCACCTGATGGAACCGATGCTCGACGAGTTCGCCGCCGTCGCGCGGTCGCTGACGTACCACGCCCCGACGATCCCGGTCCTCACCACCGCTCCCGGGGACCCGGCCACCCCCGATTACTGGGTCGGGCAGATCGTCGAGCCCGTCCGCTTCGCCGACGCCGTGCGCCGGGCCCACGAGTTCGGCGCCACCCGCTTCCTCGAACTCGGCCCGGACGGGTCCCTGTCCGCCCTCGTCCCGTACATCGTCGAGGACACGACTGCGGTCCCCGCCCTGCGCTCCGGCCCGGACGAGGCCGCGTCGCTGCTGCACGGCATCGCGCGCGTCCACGTGCACGGTGCCCCCGTCAACTGGGCGGCGCCGCTCGGCGCGGCGGGTGCCCGGCGCATGGAACTCCCCACGTACCCGTTCGAGCGGCAGGCGTACTGGCCCAGCGTCCGGCTGAGCTCCGGGGACCTGACCTCCGCCGGGCTCGGCGCGGCAGGACACCCGTTGCTGGGCGCCGCCGTGTCGCTGGCCGCCGGGGGAGGGGTGCTGCTCACCGGTCGGCTCTCCGCCGCCACGCACGGCTGGCTCACCGACCACACGATCCTCGGCAGTGTTCTCGTCCCGGGCACCGCGTTCGTCGAACTCGCCTGGCAGGCCGGGGAACACGTCGACTGCGGGACCGTGGAGGACCTCACCCTCACCGCGCCGCTCGTGCTGCCCGCCCGCGGCAGCGTACAAATCCAGGTGAGCGCCGGAGCCGAGCGCGAGGACGGCACCCGCCACCTGGAGATCCACTCGCGTCCCGACGGCGAGGAGCAATGGACCGGCAACGCCGTCGGCCTGCTCGCTGCCTCCCCCGCCGGTTCGACCGGCGCCGTGCAGACATGGCCGCCGGAGGCCGAGCCGGTGGACCTCGACGGCTTCTACGGGCGGGCCACCGAGTCCGGTTTCGCGTACGGTCCCCTCTTCCAGGGGCTGAAGGCCGCCTGGCGGGCGGGCGATGAGCTGTACGCCGAGGTGGAGCTGCCCGAGTCCGCCCACCGCGAGGCGGGCCGCTGCGGACTGCACCCCGCCCTGTTCGACGCCGCGCTGCACCTCACCGGCCTCGGCCCGGACCGGGCCGGGCTGCCCTTCGCCTGGGAAGGCGCCACCCTGCACGCGACCGGTGCCACACGGGCCCGAGTCCACCTGGCACCCGCCGGCGAGGACGCCTGGACGCTGCGGATCAGCGACCCCGAGGGCGCCCCCGTCGCCACTGTCGAGTCGCTCACCCTGCGGACCGCGACCGCCGTCGGCCCGCGCCACGACGACTCGCTGTTCATCCTCGACTGGACGCCCGTGCCCGTGCCGGCCCGGCGGGGGTCGCTCGCCACGGCCACCGACGGACTCGGCGCCTTCATGGCCGGGTTCTCCGGCACCGCACCCGATGTCGTCGCGTGGCCCGTGGCTGACGCGGACGCCGAGGCCGCCGTCACCGAGGTCCTGGCCGGCATCCAGGCCTGGCTGGCCGACGAGAGATTCGCCGCGTCCCGTCTGGTGCTGGTCACCCGCTCTGCCGTGGCCGCGGTACCCGGTGACGACGTCACCGGTCTGTCCGGGGCGGCCGTCGGCGGTCTCGTACGCTCCGCGCAGGCCGAGCACCCCGACCGGTTCGTCCTGTTGGACACCGACACCGACACCGACCTGCTCGCCGTGCTCGCGGACGGCGACGAACCCTGGCTCGCACTGCGCGGTGGCACTCTGCTCGCCCCCAGGCTGGCCCGCGCCTCGGCATCCGGCGCCCTCGCCGTGCCCGACACGGAGGGCTGGCGACTCACCGCCGACCGAGCCTCCGGCTCCCTCCGCGACCTGGCCCTCACCCCCGCCTCCGAGGCGACCGCGGAGCTGGCACCGGGTGAGGTACGGGTCGAGGTGCGTGCGGCCGGGGTGAACTTCCGCGATGTGCTGATCGCGCTCGGTCAGTACCCGGACCCCTCGGCCCTCATGGGGTCGGAGGCCGCGGGGATCGTGGTCGAGGTCGGCCCCGGGGTCGCGGACCTCGCGCCGGGTGACCGCGTCTTCGGCCTGTTCGAGGGCGGCTTCGGACCGCTGGCGGTGGTGGACCGGCGGATGGTGGCGCCGGTGCCGCAGGAGTGGACCTTCTCGGACGCGGCCTCGGTGCCGATGGCCTTCCTGACGTCCTACTACGCGCTGGTGGACCTGGCGGGGCTGGCGGCCGGTGAGTCGGTGCTGGTCCACGCCGCCGCCGGTGGCGTGGGGATGGCCGCCGTACAGATCGCCCGGCACCTGGGTGCGGAGGTGTACGGGACGGCCTCGCCGGCGAAGTGGGCGGCGACCGGCCTGGACGCAGCGCATCTCGCGTCCTCGCGTGACCTGGGCTTCGAGGCGGCCTTCGCGGAGCGCACCGGCGGGCGCGGCGTGGACGTCGTCCTCAACGCGCTGGCAGGCGAGTTCGTCAATGCCTCGGCACGGCTGCTGGCCCCCGGCGGCCGCTTCGTGGAGATGGGCAAGGCGGACCTGCGCGACCCGGACTCGTTCGGCGACCGGCGCTACCGCTCCTTCGACCTCGGCGAGGCAGGGCCGGACCGGCTGCAAGAGATGCTGCAGGAGGTCCTGAAGCTGTTCCGAACCGGCCGGCTCACGTTGCTGCCCGCGCGGACCTGGGACGTCCGGCAGGCGGCAGAGGTCCTCCGGCACGTCGGCTCGGGTGGCCACGTCGGCAAGAACGTCCTGATGCTGCCACGTGCCCTCGACCCGGAGGGCACGGTCCTGATCACCGGTGGCACCGGCGTCCTCGGATCGCTGCTGGCCCGACACCTGGTCGAGCACCGGGGCGTACGGCACCTGGTGCTCTCCAGCCGGAGCGGGCCCGCCGCACCCGGCGCCCAGGAACTGGCGGAGCAACTCGGCGCGCTCGGCGCACGGGTACGGGTAGCCGCGTGCGACGTCACCGACCGGGAGGCACTGGCCGAACTGCTGGCCACCCTCCCCGCCGAGCACCCGCTCACCGGGGTCGTTCACGCGGCCGGTGTCGCCGACGACGGTGTCATCGAGGCGCTGACGCCCGAGCGGATCACCGGCGTGCTGCGCCCCAAGGTCCAGGCCGCGCTCGCCCTGCACGAACTGACCGCGGGCCACGACCTGGCCCTGTTCACCGTCTACGCATCCGCGTCCTCCGCCTTCGGCTCCCCGGGCCAGGCCAACTACGCCGCCGCCAACGCCTTCCTGGAGGCGCTGGTCCAGCACCGCCGTACCCGGGGACTCGCCGCGACCGCGCTCGGCTGGGGCCTGTGGGCCGAGGAGAGTGCCATCAGCGGCGGCCTCGGCACCACCGGTCTTGCCCGTGCTACCCGCGTCGGCGGCGCGCTCTCCACCGACGAAGGACTTGCCCTCTTCGACGCCGCCCAGGCCATGGGCCTGCCGTACCTGCTCCCGCTGCGCTTCGACCTGCCCGTCGCCCGGATGCTGCGGCCCGTGCCCGCGCTGCTGCGCGGCCTGGTGCGCGCCCCCGCGCGCCGCATCGCCAGTACGGTCACCGGCGGTTCGGGACTCGCCGGACGCCTCGCCGCGCTCCCCGCTGCCGAACGGCACCGCCTGCTCACCGGGCTGGTGTGCGCCGAGGCCGCAGCCGTCCTCGGGCACGCAGGCGCGGACGCGGTCGCCCCGGACCGGGTGTTCAAGGAACTCGGATTCGACTCGCTGACCTCCGTCGAACTGCGCAACCGCATCAACACGGCCACCGGGCTGCGCCTGCCGGCGACGCTGCTGTTCGACCATCCCACCCCGGCCGCGCTCGCCGACCACCTCGGCACCGAACTGGTCGGTGAGGTCGGGCCGACACACCAGGTGCGTACCGGCGCCGCGACCGACCTCAGCGAGCCGATCGCGATCGTCGGCATGTCCTGCCGGCTGCCCGGTGGTGTCCGGTCGCCCGCAGACCTGTGGCGGCTCGTACGCTCCGGAGAGGATGCCATCACCGCCTTCCCGAGCGACCGAGGCTGGGACATCGACGCCACGGACCTGCCGTACGCGCCGCTCGGCGGGTTCCTCGACGATGTGGCCGGGTTCGACGCCGGACTGTTCGGAATCTCGCCGCGCGAGGCGCTGGTGATGGACCCCCAGCAGCGACTGCTGTTGGAGACGGCATGGGAGGCGTTCGAGGCAGCGGGGCTCGACCCCTTGGCGGTCGCCGGTGAGTCGATCGGCGTGTTCGCGGGCGCCGCCTCCTCGTACTACGGCCTCGACAAGGAACTCCCGGAGGACGTCGCCGGCTACCAACTCACCGGCGGCGCCACCAGTGTGCTCTCGGGCCGGGTGGCGTACTCGTTCGGACTGGAAGGGCCCGCGGTGACGGTGGACACGGCGTGCTCGTCGTCGTTGGTGGCGTTGCATCTCGCGGTGCAGGCGCTGCGTAACGGTGAGTGTGACATGGCACTGGCCGGTGGTGTGACGGTGATGACGGGCTTCGGGGTCTTCAGCGAGTTCAGCCGCCTGGACGGGCTGGCCGAGGACGCGCGTTGTAAGTCGTTCGCGGATGCGGCGGACGGTACGGGCTGGTCCGAGGGTGTCGGGGTGCTGTTGGTGGAACGGCTCTCGGACGCCGAGCGGTTGGGGCACGAGGTGTTGGCGGTGGTGCGGGGGAGTGCCATCAACCAGGACGGTGCGTCGAATGGTCTGACGGCGCCGAGTGGTCCGTCGCAGGAGCGGGTGATCCGACAGGCGTTGGCGAACGCGCGTCTTGAGGCGTCGGATGTGGACGTGGTGGAGGCGCACGGTACGGGGACCAGGCTGGGTGACCCGATCGAGGCGCAGGCGTTGCTCGCGACGTACGGCCAGGGGCGGGATGGGGAACGGCCGTTGTGGCTGGGCTCGATCAAGTCGAATATCGGTCACACGCAGTCGGCCGCTGGTGTGGCGGGTGTGATCAAAATGGTGCAGGCGTTGCGGTCCGGGGTGGTGCCGGCGACGTTGCATGTGGACGAGCCGACGTCGCGTGTCGACTGGTCAACCGGTGCGGTGAGGTTGGCGGTTGAGGCGCGGGTGTGGCCTGAGACGGGTCGTGCGCGTCGGGCGGGTGTGTCGTCGTTCGGGATGAGCGGCACCAACGCGCACGTGATCATTGAGCGGGCTGAGCCGGTGGCGGTCGTGGTGCCGGAGCCTCCGGCCGGTTCCGGGCTGGTGCCGTTGGTGGTGTCGGCGAAGTCGGCGAGTGCGTTGTCGGGCCAGGCGGACCGGTTGCGGGCGCTGGTCTCTGACGGGTCCTGTCCTGAACTGGTGGACGTGAGTTGGTCGTTGTTGTCGCGGGCGGGGCTGGAGCATCGCGCGGTGGTGCTGGCCGCCGACCGTGAGAGCGCGGCTGAAGGACTGCGCTCGGTAGTTGAAGGTGTGGCGTCGTCGGGCGTGGTGTCGGGCGGTGTGGTCCCTGGGGACGTGGTGTTCGTGTTCCCGGGCCAGGGCTCGCAGTGGGTGGGTATGGGGCGGGAGCTGGCTGGTTGGTCAGCGGTGTTTCGGGAGTCGTTGGCCGAGTGCGAGGTGGCGTTGGAGCCGTGGGTGGACTGGTCGTTGCTGGAGGTGATCGAGGGCGGTGACGAGGGGCTGTTGGGCCGGGTGGATGTGGTCCAGCCGGTGTTGTGGGCGGTGATGGTGTCTCTGGGGCGGTTGTGGCGTGCGTGTGGGGTGGTGCCGTCTGCGGTGGTGGGGCACTCCCAGGGGGAGATTGCGGCGGCGGTGGTGGGGGGTGGTCTGTCGCTGGAGGACGGGGCCAGGGTGGTCGCGTTGCGTAGCCGCGCGATCCTGGCGTTGGCTGGTGGCGGGGGAATGGTGTCGGTCGCTGAGGGTCGCGCCACGGTTGAGGAACTGATTGACGCTTTCGGTGGTCGGTTGTCGGTGGCGGCGGCCAACGGTCCTTGTTCGACGGTGGTTTCGGGTGAGCCGGAGGCGTTGGATGAGTTGCTGGGGCTGTGTGAGGTGCGGGAGGTGAGGACGCGTCGTATTCCGGTGGATTACGCCTCGCACTCGGCGCAGGTGGAGGAGTTGCGGGAGCAGATCCTGACCGACCTGGCCGATGTCGCACCGATGTCCTCCACCGTGCCGCTCTATTCCACACTCACTGGTGCCCCGATCGATACGGCGTCGATGGACGCGGGGTACTGGTTCGACAATCTGCGTTCCACGGTCCGGTTCGAGGAGGCCACGCGTGCCCTGCTGGCTGACGGCCGGTCGGTGTTCGTGGAGTGCAGCCCTCATCCCGTCCTGGCCATCGGTGTCCAGGAGACCGCCGAAGCCGCAGACGCGGACGCCGTGGTGGTGGGCTCGCTCCGCCGTGCTGAGGGTGGCCAGGAGCGTTTCCTGACCGCGCTGTCCGAGGCGTGGGTGGCGGGCGCCGGGGTCGACTGGTCCTCGGTCGTGCCGACCGGGCGTCGCGTGGAGCTGCCGACGTACGCCTTCCAACACGAGCGCTACTGGCTGGAGCCCGCATCAACCACTGTCGAGAAAAAGGTCGTTGACGCTGAGGAAGCCGCCTTCTGGGACGCCGTGGAGCGCGGCGACCTCGCGGAACTCACCGGCACCCTGGAGCTGGAGTCCTCCCCGGAACTCGGCGCACTACTGCCCGCACTCTCCTCCTGGCGTACCCGACGCCGCCAGGACACGACCATCGACACCTGGCGCTACCGGGTCGAGTGGTCCCCGCTGACCGGACTCCCCGTCACCGGCCCGCTGTCCGGTACCTGGCTGGTCGTCGTCCCCCCGGCCTGCGAGCTGACGAAGTGGGCCACCACCGCGCTACGCGCTGCCGGGGCCGACGTCGTGGAGTTCGAAGTCGACGACGACCCCACTCCGGACCGCGACACCCTTGCCGCACGCCTGAAGGAGACCACCAGCCCCCAGGAACCCCTCTCCGGCGTCCTGTCGCTCACCGCCACGGCCGACGTCGCGCTACCGGGCACCACGGTGCCCGCCGGGGTCGCCGCCACCGTGACGCTGACCCAGGCGCTCGGCGACGCGGGCATCGCCGCGCCCCTGTGGACGCTGACCCATGGGGCGGTGTCCACCCACGACGAGCCCGTCGACCGCCCCGCCCAGGCCGCGGTCTGGGGTGTGGGCCGGGTCGCCGCGCTCGAGCACCCGGACCGCTGGGGCGGGTTGGTCGATGTCCCGCTCGCTCCCGACAGCACCGCCGGCGACTTGCTGACCGTCATCCTGGCCGGGGGCACCGGTGAGGACCAGCTTGCGATCCGCGACCGCGGTATGTCCGCCCGCCGGCTCGTACGCGCACCTCAGGACACCGACACCATCCAGCCCGCGCCACCTGCCTGGACCCCCACCGGAACGGTGCTGGTCACCGGTGGAACCGGGGCCATCGGCGCCGAGGTGGCCCGCTGGCTGGCCGGCCGGGGCGCACCGCATCTGCTGCTGGTCGGCCGGCGCGGCGAAAAGGCCGACGGTGCGCGGGAGTTGGTGGAGGAGCTGACCGCACTCGGTACGACGGTCACCGTGGCCGCCTGCGACGTGACCGATCGGGACGCGCTGGCGGAGGTGTTGGCGGCGGTGCCGGCGAAGTGGCCGTTGACCGGAGTGCTGCACGCGGCCGGCGTCGACGGTGTGACCGCACTGGACGAGGTCGACGCGGACCATCTCGACACCGTGCTCGGGGCGAAGGTCACCGGTGCGCGCCAGCTGCACGAGCTGACCCGGGAGATGAACCTGGAGCAGTTCGTGGTGTTCTCCTCCGGCGCCGCCGTCTGGGGCGGCGGAGGGCAGGGCGCGTACGCCGCGGGCAACGCGTTCCTGGACGCACTGGTACGGCACCGTCGCCAACTCGGCCTGGCAGGAACCTCGGTGGCGTGGGGTTCCTGGGCCGGTGGCGGCCTCGCCGCGTCGGCGGGCGCGGACCGACTGCGGCGACTCGGGGTCATCCCGATGGAACCCGAACTGGCCGTACGAGCTCTGGCGCGGGCGATCGACCAGCACGAGGACGGTTTGGTCGTCGCCGACATCGACTGGGACGTCTTCGGGCCCGCGTTCACCGCGAGCCGGCCGAGTCCGCTGATCGCCGCGCTGCTGGACGACCGGACGCCGGACGTGGCCGACGAGCAGAGTGCCGACGAGATGTCCGTACTGCTCGACCGGCTGTCCGCCGCACCGGCCCGACAGCGGCAGCAGATCCTGCTCGATCTGGTGCGTACCGAGGCCGCGGCGGTCCTGCGGTACCGGGACGGACAGGTCATCGAGGCCGCGCAGGCGTTCAAGGACCTCGGCTTCGACTCGCTCACCGCGGTCGAGCTACGGGACCGGCTGAGCCGGATGACCGGGCTGCGGCTGCCGGTGAGCCTGGTCTTCAACCACCGCAACCCCACCGGGGTCGCCGCCTACCTCGGCTCGGAACTCGGCGTCGCCGACCACGAACCGACCGCCGACAAGCAGCCCGCCGAGCCAGGAGAGGACGCCATCCGGAACGCGCTGGCGACCATTCCGATCGCTCGACTACGTGCGGAGGGCCTGATGGACGCGCTGCTGCGACTGGCCGACGGTACCGACGACACGCCCGCCCCGACTGCTGACGGCGACTCGATCGATGAACTGGACGCCGACGCGTTGATCAATATGGCGCTGAACGCCGACCGAGACGATGCCTGAGCCTGTGGAGAACTCGATGAACGCTCGTAGCGACAAGGCCGTCGAGGCCCTCCGAGCCTCCCTCAAGGAGGTCGACCGGCTCCGCCAGCAGAACCGGGAGATGCGGAGGGCGGCCCGGGAACCCATCGCCATCGTCGCGATGAGCTGCCGGCTGCCCGGCGGCGTCGGCGCACCGGAGGACCTGTGGCGGCTGCTCGCGGACGGCACCGACGCGATCGTCGACTTCCCCGACGACCGCGGCTGGACCCAGACCGTCGCGGAAACCGGCGGCTACACCCGCCGCGGTGGATTCGTCCCGGACGCCGCCGAGTTCGACGCCGCACTGTTCGGGATCAACCCGCGTGAGGCGCTGGCGATGGACCCCCAGCAGCGAATGCTGCTGGAAGCGGCGTGGGAGGTCGCCGAACGGGCCGGTATCGACCCGCACTCGCTGGCCGGCAGCGACACCGGTGTCTTCGTCGGCGCCTCACCGTCCGGGTACGACACGGTGGGCCGGATGCCCGAGTCCACCGTGGGCTATCAGCTGACCGGCAGCGCCAGCAGTGTGCTGTCCGGCCGGCTTTCCTATGTGCTCGGTCTGGAGGGCCCGGCGGTCACCGTGGACACCGCCTGCTCCTCGTCGCTGGTCGCCCTCCACCTGGCGGTCCAGGCGTTGCGGCAGGGCGAGTGCGGCTGGGCGTTGGTCGGTGGCGTCGCCGTGATCACCACCCCGGCCGCGTTCACTGAGTTCGGCAAGCAGGGCGGGATGGCCTCCGACGGGCGGTGCAAGTCGTTCTCCGCCGAGGCGGATGGCACCGGCTGGAGCGAGGGGGTCGGCGTACTGCTGGTCGAACGGCTCTCCGACGCGCGCCGAAACGGCCACGACGTCCTCGCGGTCATCCGAGGCAGCGCGGTGAACCAGGACGGCGCGTCCAACGGCCTCACCGCACCCAACGGCCCCTCCCAGCAGCGCGTCATCCGACAGGCACTCGCCAACGCCCAACTCACCACCGCCGACGTGGACGCGGTGGAGGCACACGGCACCGGAACGGCGCTCGGCGACCCGATCGAACTCGAGGCGCTGCAGGACACCTACGGCAGGGACCGCACCGACGACCGTCCGCTGTGGCTCGGTTCGGCCAAGTCCAACCTCGGTCACACCCAGGCCGCTTCAGGCGTGGTCGGCGTCATCAAGAGCGTGCTGGCGCTACGCAACAGCCTGCTGCCGCGCACCCTGCACGTCGACGTCCCCACACCCCACGTCGAATGGAAGGGCGGCGGTGTCCGCCTGCTCGCCGACGCCCGCCCATGGCCCCGTACGGACGCGCCACGGCGGATCGGGGTCTCCGCGTTCGGCGTCAGCGGCACCAACGCCCATCTGATCCTCGAGGAAGCGCCGGCTCCGATCCCTGACAGCGCGCCGGCCGAGGACCCGGCGGACCCAGGCGTCGACCCGCTGCCGGGGCCGCTGCTCTGGCCGGTGTCCGCGCAGACGACCGAGGCGCTGCGCGCACAGGCCGAACGTCTCTCCCGCCGGCTGTCGGACCGCGCGGAGCGTCCGGCCGATGTGGCATGGTCGCTGGCGACGACCCGGGCGGCGCTGACGCGGCGCGCCGTGGTGTTCGGCGCTGATGAGGCCGAACTGCTCGCCGGCCTGCAGGAACTGGCCGCCGCGCTCCCGGCCGGCGGTGTGGTCACGGGAACGGTGGACGAGGGCAGGACCGGGTTCCTCTTCACCGGCCAGGGCGCACAACGGGCCGGCATGGGACGGGGGTTGTACGAGTCGTTCCCGGTGTTCGCCGAGGCCTTCGACGCGGTGTGCGCGGAACTGGACCCCAAGCGTGAACGTCCGCTCAAGAACGTGGTCTTCACCGGCGACGCCGAGCTCGATCAGACCGAATGGGCGCAGGCCGGCCTGTTCGCCGTCGAGGTCGCGGCGTTCCGACTGCTGGAGTCCTGGGGCGTCACCCCGGATCTGCTGCTGGGCCACTCGATCGGTGAGATAGCCGCCGCGCACTGCGCCGGAGTCCTCTCGCTGTCACACGCCTGCCAGCTTGTCGCCGCGCGCGGCAAGCTGATGCAAGAGCTGCCCTCGGGCGGCGCGATGCTCGCGGTCGAGGCGACCGAGGCCGAGGTCGTCGAGGCGATCGCCGGCCAGGCCGATATCGCCGCCGTCAACAGCCCCACGTCGGTGGTGGTCTCCGGCTCCGAGGAGGCGATCGACGCGCTGGCGACCCGCTGGGCGGGGGAGGGGCGTCGCACCCGCCGACTGACGGTCTCGCACGCGTTCCACTCCGCGCTGATGGAGCCCATGCTGGCCGACTTCGCCACCGTGATAGCGAAGCTGGACTTCGCCGACCCTGTCATCCCCGTGGTGTCCAACCTGACCGGCGAGGTGGCCGAGCCTGGTCTGATGTCGACCCCGGAGTACTGGGTGCGGCAGGTACGGCAGGCGGTCCGGTTCGCCGACGGGGTGGCACAGCTACGGGATCAGGGCGTGTCCCGGTTCGTGGAGCTGGGCCCCGACGGGGTGCTCTGCGCGATGGCCCAACAGACCGTCGCCGACGCCGTGTTCACGCCCGTACTGCGCAAGGACCGTGACGACACCGCTACCGCGTTGACCGCCCTGGCCCGGCTGTGGGCCTCCGGTGCCGAGGTGGACTGGCGCTCACTGCTCCCCGGGGGCCGCAGGGTCGAGCTGCCGACATACGCCTTCCAACGCGAGCGCTACTGGCCCGAGGCGCTGCCCGACGCGGGCGCCACCCAGCCGTCCACCTCGCCGGACGAGGACCGGTTCTGGGAGGCGGTGGAACGAGCGGACCTCACCGAACTCACCAACACCCTCGGACTGCGCGACGATCCCGAAACCCTGGCGAACCTCGTACCGGCGCTGTCGTCCTGGCGACAGTCCCTGCGCGAGGAGTCCATCCTCGAATCCTGGCGCTACCAGGCGCGATGGAAGCCGCTCACCAGCACCCCCGGTGGCTCCCTCACCGGGACCTGGCTGCTCGTCACCGCCGACGACAGCGACCCCGCCCGGGACGTGGCGAACGCCCTACGCACCGCCGGGGCGCGAGTCAGCGAACTCACCCTCACCCCGGCCGACGACCGAGCCACCCTCACCGAGCGGCTGACCGCCGCCGCCCCCGACGGCGTCGTGATCGTCGCGGGCGGTACGAGCCCACGACCGTCAGACCCCACCGGCCTCGCACCGCTGCTCCGCACCTACCAGGCGCTGGGCGACGCGGAGCTGGCCGCCCCGCTGTGGTGCCTGACCCGGGGCGCGGTGTCCACCGGCGACGGCGATCCGCTACTCCACCCGGAACAGGCACCGTTGTGGGGGCTCGGCCGGGTCGCGGCGCTGGAGCGCCCCACCACCTGGGGCGGACTGGTCGACCTGCCGGCCCACAGCGACGGGACCACCAGTGACTGGCTGGTCGCGCTGCTCGGCGGCGCGGCCCAGGAGGACCAGGTCGCGCTCCGCGACGGGCAGGCGTACGGCCGCCGGGTCGTACGCGCTCCACTGCCGCGGGGTTCCGCACCCCGGTGGACGACCGCCGGCACCGTACTGGTCACCGGCGGAACCGGAGGGCTGGGCGGTGACGTGGCCCGATGGCTCGCCCAGCGCGGGGTACCACATCTGCTGCTGCTGAGCCGGCAGGGCGCGGACGCGCCCGGTGCGAATGAACTCACATCCGAATTGGGCGCCTTGGGCGCCCGGGTGACCGTCGTCGGTTGCGATGTGGCCGACCGTGAGTCACTGGCAGCCGCGCTGGCCGCCGTACCAGCTGAGTTCCCGCTCACCGGCGTGGTCCACACCGCCGGCGTCGGAGTGTCGGGCCAGCTGCTGGACGCCGACGAGAACGAGGTCGCCGAGGTGATGCGCGCCAAGGTCACCGGCGCGGCGCTGCTCGACGAACTCACCGACACTCTCGACCTGTTCGTCGTCTTCTCCTCCATAGCCGCGACCTGGGGCAGCGGCGGTCAGGGCGCCTACGCCGCCGGAAACGCCTTCCTCGACGCGCTGGTGGAGCACCGCCGGTCCCGAGGGCTGACCGGAACCGCGATCGCCTGGGGGCCGTGGGCCGAGGTCGGCATGGCCGCCAACGACGAGGTCGCCGAGTTCCTGCGGCGCCGTGGTCTGTCGGTGATGGACCGTACGGTCGCTCTCCGGGCACTCGCGTGCGCCGTCGACCACGACGAGACCACCGTGAGCGTCGCCGACGTCGACTGGAAGCTGTTCGCTCCGGCGTTCGTCTCCGCGCGCCCGAGCCCCCTGCTCGCCGAACTCCCCGATGCACAGGGACTGCTCACGACGACCACCGACGCCGACACCCCGTCCACCGAACTCCGCGACGCCCTCACCGCCGCTCCCGGGACCGAACGGCACCGGCTGCTGCTGGACGCGGTCCGCGCGCACACCGCGCTGATACTGGGGCATACGAGCGTCGCCGTGGTGGAGCCCCGTCGCGCCTTCCGCGACCTCGGCTTCGACTCGCTCACCGCTGTCGAACTGCGCAACCTGCTCACCTCCGAGACCGGGCTGCCCCTGCCGGCCACCCTGGTCTTCGACCACCCGACGCCGATCGCGCTGACCGACCACCTGCTCGGCCAGCTCTTCGGCGACACCTCCGTGGCCGCCGCCACGACCCCCGTCCCTACCTCCGCCGCCGTCGACGAACCCATCGCGATCGTCGGCATGAGCTGCCGCTACCCCGGCGGAGCCAACTCGGCCGAGCAACTGTGGGACGTGGTGGCCTCGGGCCGCGACATCGTCTCGGACTTCCCCACCGACCGTGGCTGGCCCGAGGACGGGAACGGCGACTACGCCCGCCGTGGCGGATTCGTCGACGGAGCGACGGAGTTCGACGCGGCGTTGTTCGGGATATCGCCGCGTGAGGCGCTGGCGATGGACCCGCAGCAGAGGCTGCTGCTGGAAGCGTCCTGGGAGGCCTTCGAACACGCCGGCATCGACCCGCTCTCGCAGAACCACACCCGTACCGGCGTACTCATCGGCGCCTCGTCATCCGGCTACGGCCTTGGCACCGACCTCTTCACCACCGCGGAGGGGCATGTGCTGGCGGGTGGTGCGAACAGTGTGATCTCGGGCCGGGTGGCGTACTCGTTCGGACTGGAAGGGCCCGCGGTGACGGTGGACACGGCGTGCTCGTCGTCGTTGGTGGCGTTGCATCTCGCGGTGCAGGCGCTGCGTAACGGTGAGTGTGACATGGCACTGGCCGGTGGTGTGACGGTGATGACGGGGCCGAGCATTTTCGCTGAGTTCAGTCGTCAGGGTGGACTGGCGGGCGATGGGCGTTGTAAGTCGTTCGCGGATGCGGCGGACGGTACGGGCTGGTCCGAGGGTGTCGGGGTGCTGTTGGTGGAACGGCTCTCGGACGCCGAGCGGTTGGGGCACGAGGTGTTGGCGGTGGTGCGGGGGAGTGCCATCAACCAGGACGGTGCGTCGAATGGTCTGACGGCGCCGAGTGGTCCGTCGCAGGAGCGGGTGATCCGACAGGCGTTGGCGAACGCGCGTCTTGAGGCGTCGGATGTGGACGTGGTGGAGGCGCACGGTACGGGGACCAGGCTGGGTGACCCGATCGAGGCGCAGGCGTTGCTCGCGACGTACGGCCAGGGGCGGGATGGGGAACGGCCGTTGTGGCTGGGCTCGATCAAGTCGAATATCGGTCACACGCAGTCGGCCGCTGGTGTGGCGGGTGTGATCAAAATGGTGCAGGCGTTGCGGTCCGGGGTGGTGCCGGCGACGTTGCATGTGGACGAGCCGACGTCGCGTGTCGACTGGTCAACCGGTGCGGTGAGGTTGGCGGTTGAGGCGCGGGTGTGGCCTGAGACGGGTCGTGCGCGTCGGGCGGGTGTGTCGTCGTTCGGGATGAGCGGCACCAACGCGCACGTGATCATTGAGCGGGCTGAGCCGGTGGCGGTCGTGGTGCCGGAGCCTCCGGCCGGTTCCGGGCTGGTGCCGTTGGTGGTGTCGGCGAAGTCGGCGAGTGCGTTGTCGGGCCAGGCGGACCGGTTGCGGGCGCTGGTCTCTGACGGGTCCTGTCCTGAACTGGTGGACGTGAGTTGGTCGTTGTTGTCGCGGGCGGGGCTGGAGCATCGCGCGGTGGTGCTGGCCGCCGACCGTGAGAGCGCGGCTGAAGGACTGCGCTCGGTAGTTGAAGGTGTGGCGTCGTCGGGCGTGGTGTCGGGCGGTGTGGTCCCTGGGGACGTGGTGTTCGTGTTCCCGGGCCAGGGCTCGCAGTGGGTGGGTATGGGGCGGGAGCTGGCTGGTTGGTCAGCGGTGTTTCGGGAGTCGTTGGCCGAGTGCGAGGTGGCGTTGGAGCCGTGGGTGGACTGGTCGTTGCTGGAGGTGATCGAGGGCGGTGACGAGGGGCTGTTGGGCCGGGTGGATGTGGTCCAGCCGGTGTTGTGGGCGGTGATGGTGTCTCTGGGGCGGTTGTGGCGTGCGTGTGGGGTGGTGCCGTCTGCGGTGGTGGGGCACTCCCAGGGGGAGATTGCGGCGGCGGTGGTGGGGGGTGGTCTGTCGCTGGAGGACGGGGCCAGGGTGGTCGCGTTGCGTAGCCGCGCGATCCTGGCGTTGGCTGGTGGCGGGGGAATGGTGTCGGTCGCTGAGGGTCGCGCCACGGTTGAGGAACTGATTGACGCTTTCGGTGGTCGGTTGTCGGTGGCGGCGGCCAACGGTCCTTGTTCGACGGTGGTTTCGGGTGAGCCGGAGGCGTTGGATGAGTTGCTGGGGCTGTGTGAGGTGCGGGAGGTGAGGACGCGTCGTATTCCGGTGGATTACGCCTCGCACTCGGCGCAGGTGGAGGAGTTGCGGGAGCAGATCCTGACCGACCTGGCCGATGTCGCACCGATGTCCTCCACCGTGCCGCTCTATTCCACACTCACTGGTGCCCCGATCGATACGGCGTCGATGGACGCGGGGTACTGGTTCGACAATCTGCGTTCCACGGTCCGGTTCGAGGAGGCCACGCGTGCCCTGCTGGCTGACGGCCGGTCGGTGTTCGTGGAGTGCAGCCCTCATCCCGTCCTGGCCATCGGTGTCCAGGAGACCGCCGAAGCCGCAGACGCGGACGCCGTGGTGGTGGGCTCGCTCCGCCGTGCTGAGGGTGGCCAGGAGCGTTTCCTGACCGCGCTGTCCGAGGCGTGGGTGGCGGGCGCCGGGGTCGACTGGTCCTCGGTCGTGCCGACCGGGCGTCGCGTGGAGCTGCCGACGTACGCCTTCCAACACGAGCGCTACTGGCCGCGTCCGGTGGTGTCTGGCGATGTGTCTGCGGTGGGTCAAGTAAGCCTGACTCATGGAATTCTGGGCGCGGCCGTCGGCTTGCCGAGTGGCGGTGCGGTGCTGACGGGGCGGTTGTCGCAGTCGTCACACTCCTGGCTTGAGGACCACGCGGTGTGGGGTCAGGTACTGGTGCCTGGTACCGCGTTCGCGGAGATGGCACTCCGCGCCGGTGACCAGGTCGGCAGTGGGTTCCTGCGTGAACTGGTGCTGCAGAAGCCGCTGGTGTTCTCCACCCGAGCCGGTGTCGCGCTACAGGTCAGCGTCGGTGCGCCCGACGATTCCGGTGACCGCGCCGTCGAGGTGTTCTCCCGCCCCTCCGACGACGCCGAATGGGTGTGCCACGCGACCGGCCTGCTGGGCGAGTCCGCCGCGAACGTGCCTGCGGAGCCGGCGACGTGGCCGCCGCCCGGCTCGCAGCCGGTCGATGTAGCCGGCTTCTACGACGGACTGGCGGATGCCGGCTACGGCTACGGTCCGGCGTTCCAGGGCCTACGGGCCGTATGGCGTGACGGGGACACCGTCTTCGCCGAGGTGGAGTTGCCCGAGAGGGTCGACGCCGCAGGTTTCGGCATACATCCGGCGTTGCTAGACGCGGCCCTGCACGCCGTCGCGGTCACCGCCGATACCGACTCCGGCACCCGACTCCCCTTCGCATGGAACGGCGTCGCACTCCACGCCACCGAGGCGACCGTACTCCGCGTCGCACTCACCACCACCCCCGACGGCCTGAACGTACGAGCCACCGACCCCACCGGCGCCCCCGTCGTCACCATCGACACCCTCGTACTGCGCGACATCACCTCCGACAACCTGCGGCAGGTCGGCGAACAGCACGTACGCGACGCCCTCTTCGCCGTCGACTGGACCGTGCTGCCCGACCCCGGCAACCCCCCGCCCGACACCTCCCAGTGGCTACGCCTCGACCCCGCCGGACCGACCCCGGCCAACGGCACCCCGCCACCCCCCGTCGCGCTCCTCACCCTCCCCGAGCCCGCGCCCGACGCGAACCTGTCGGCGGACGCCGTCCACCACACCACCTACGACGTGCTCCGCACCGTCCAGAACTGGCTCGCCGACGACCGGTACCTCGACACCCGTCTGGTGGTCGTCACCCGCGGAGCCGTCCTCGCCATACCCGGCCAGACGGTGACCGACCTCGCCGGAGCGGCGGTCTGGGGCCTGCTGCGCTCCGCACAGTCCGAACACCCCGGCCGAATCGTCCTGCTGGACCGCGACCCCTCCGCCACCGACGACGACGTCTGGCCGAACTGGGCCGTCACCGACGGCGAACCACAGCTCGCGATACGCGACGGCGAGGCCCGGGCACCCCGTCTCGCCCGCCCACACGCCGACGACGGCCTGACCCTCCCCGCAGGACCCGCCGCCTGGCGACTGGACGTCACCGGCGAGGGAACCCTCGACAACCTGGCGATGCTCCCCGCGCCCGACGCCGACGCCCCGCTCTGCGCCGGCCAGGTACGGGTGGCCGTACGCGCCGCCGGTGTCAACTTCCGCGACGTACTGATCGCGCTCGGCATGTACCCGGACCAGGCGCAGATGGGCGCCGAGGCGGCCGGCATCGTGACCGAGATCGGCCCGGAGGTCACCGAACTCGCCGTCGGCGACCGGGTGTTCGGCTTCTTCACCGGTGGCATTGCCTCCGGCGCGGTCACCGATCGCCGACTGCTGGCCCCCGTGCCCACCGGCTGGTCCTTCGCCCAGGCGGCCGCCGTACCGGTCGTGTTCGCCACCGCGTACTACGGGCTGGTGGACGTGGCTGACGCCCGGCCGGGCGAGTCGGTGCTGGTGCACTCCGCCGCGGGCGGCGTGGGCATGGCAGCGGTACAACTCGGCCGCCACCTCGGCCTGGAGGTGTTCGGCACCGCCAAGCCCAGCAAGTGGGACACCCTGCGCGCCGCCGGCCTGGACGACGCGCACATCGCCTCCTCCCGGGACCTGGCGTTCGAGGAGCGTTTCCGGGCCGCGAGCGGCGGCCGTGGCGTGGACGTGGTGCTGAACTCGCTCGCGGGCGAGTTCGTCGACGCGTCCCTGCGACTCCTCGGTGACGGCGGCCGGTTCGCCGATCTGAGCCGCACCGACCTCCGCGACTCCGCGCGGGTCGCGGCCGACCACCCGGGCGTGCGCTACCAGGCGTTCAACCCCGCCGAAGCCGGCGCCGACCGGGTGCGGGAGATCCTCAGCGAGGTTCTCGGCCTGTTCAACGCCGGCGCACTGGACCTGCTGCCGGTCACCGCATGGGACGTACGGGACGCGGTGTCGGCGTTCCGACACATCAGCCAGGCGCGACACGTGGGCAAGAACGTGCTCACGGTACCGACGCCACTCAACCCCGACGGCACGGTCCTCATCACCGGTGGTACCGGCACGCTCGGCGGCCTGCTCGCCCGGCACCTGGTCACCGAACACGGCGTACGGAACGTACTGCTGCTCAGCCGCCGGGGCGCGGACAGCGCCGGCGCGACCGAACTCCTCGCCGACCTGCACGGCTTGGGCGCACAGGTGACCGTCGCGGCCTGTGACGCCGCCGATCGCGCCGCGCTGGCCGACGTGCTGGCGGCTATACCGGACCGGCATCCGCTGACCGGGGTGATACACGCGGCCGGCGTCCTCGACGACGGCGTCTTCGAGTCGATGACCCCCGAGCGGGTCGAGGCGGTGCTCCGCCCCAAGGTGGACGCCGCCGTCAATCTGCACGACCTGACCCTGGACACCGACCTCGCCCTGTTCGTGCTCTACTCCTCCGCCTCGGCCACCCTCGGCACCGGCGGCCAGGCCAACTACGCGGCCGCCAACAGCTTCCTCGACGGGCTCGCCTCCTACCGTCGCGCCCGTGGACTGCCCGCCCAGTCCCTCGGCTGGGGCCTCTGGCAGCAGGCCAGCACCATGACCGGCCACCTCCTCGACGACGCCACCCCGACCGGAAGCCGCACGGGCGCCACCCTGGGCACTGAGCAGGGCCTGGCACTGTTCGACGTCGCAGTCGCGACGCACACCCCGCATCTGCTGCCGATCCCCCTCGACCTCACCCGAAGCAGCGAGGTCCCCGCACTGCTGCGCGGCCTGATCCGCCCGGCCGGCCGGCGCGCAGTCGGCCGGAACGAGGAGACCCACAACACCCTCGCCACCCGGCTGCACG
This sequence comes from Streptomyces rubellus, assembly GCF_036323805.1. Lineage (NCBI taxonomy): Bacteria > Bacillati > Actinomycetota > Actinomycetes > Kitasatosporales > Streptomycetaceae > Streptomyces > Streptomyces rubellus. Next base: position 14,773 of record NZ_JAZDCX010000038.1, on the reverse strand, counting down.
GACTGTCCGCCGCCGACCGGCGCGACCTCGTACTGGACCTCGTCCGAGGCAACGCCGCGACCGTGCTGGGCCACGCCCGGGCCGACGCCGTCGGCGCCCGCCATGCCTTCCGCGACCTCGGCTTCGACTCGCTCACCGCGGTCGAACTCCGTAACCGACTCAACTCCGCGACCGGGCTCCGGCTCCCCGCCACCCTCGTCTTCGACCATCCGACCCCCACCGCGCTGGCCGAGCACCTCAGCACCCGCCTGGGCGGCGACCCCGCCCCCGTACCGGCCACGCGCCCGACGACCGCCGCACCCGGCGAACCCGGCGAACCCATCGCGATCGTCGGCATGGCCTGTCGGCTCCCCGGCGGAGTCGCCTCGCCGGCGGATCTGTGGCCGCTGGTCAGCGAGGGCGTGGACGCGACCTCCGGCTTCCCGGCCGACCGGGGCTGGCCGCTGGACATCGTCGGCGCCGAGGCGGCGCGAGGCGGATTCCTCGATGAGGCAACGGAGTTCGACGCCGCACTGTTCGGGATCTCACCGCGCGAGGCCCTTGCCATGGACCCGCAGCAGCGGCTGCTGCTCGAGGCCGCCTGGGAGGTCTTCGAGTCCGCCGGAATCGCCACCTCGGACGCGCACGGCTCCTCCACCGGTGTGTTCATCGGCGCCGCGCACGCCCAGTACGGCTACGGCATGCGACTGCCGGACAACGCGCTCGGCCATCTGATGACCGGCACCACGACCAGCGTGGCGTCCGGCCGGCTGGCGTACACCTTCGGCCTGGAGGGACCGGCCGTCACCGTCGACACCGCGTGTTCCTCGTCGTTGGTGGCACTTCACCTGGCCGTGCAGGCACTGCGCAACGGCGAGTGCGAGATGGCGCTCGCCGGCGGCGTGACCGTCCTCGCGACCCCGGGTGTGATCACCGAGTTCGACCGCCAGCGCGGTCTGGCCTCGGACGGACGCTGCAAGGCGTTCTCCGCCAACGCGGACGGCACCGGTATGTCCGAGGGCGTCGGCCTGTTGCTGGTGGAGCGGTTGTCGGACGCGGAGCGGCTCGGCCACGAGGTCCTGGCCGTGGTGCGGGGGAGTGCGGTCAACCAGGACGGTGCGTCCAACGGTCTGACGGCGCCGAACGGTCCTTCCCAGGAGCGGGTGATCCGGCAGGCGTTGGCGAACGCGCGGCTCGCGGCGTCGGAGGTCGACGCGGTCGAGGCACACGGCACGGGCACCAAGCTCGGCGACCCGATCGAGGCGCAGGCGCTCCTGGCGACGTACGGACAGGGCCGGGACGAGGACCGTCCGCTGTGGCTGGGTTCGGTGAAGTCCAACATCGGTCACACCCAGGCCGCCGCCGGCGTCGCGGGCGTCATCAAGATGGTGCTGGCGATGCGGAACGGGGTGTTGCCGCCGACGCTGCTGCACGCGCACGAGCCCACCTCGCACGTCGACTGGTCGACCGGCGCGGTCGAACTGCTCACCGAGGCACGTCCCTGGCCGCTGTCCGACCGGCCCCACCGCGCCGGGGTGTCGTCGTTCGGCATCAGCGGCACCAACGCGCACGTCATCCTGGAAGCCGCAGGGCCCGCGCCCTCCGACGCCACGTCCACGTCCACGCCCACGCCCACGCCCGGCCCGGTAAGCTGGCTGGTCTCCGCGCATACACCCGAGGGCCTGCGTGCCCAGGCAGAACGACTGGCAGCCACCGTCACTGAAGCGGAAGCTGATGCGCACGACGTGGCCTGGTCGCTGGCTGCCACCAGGACCGCGCTGGACCACCGTGCGGCGGTCGTCGGCGACGGCCACAGCGAACTGGTCGCGGGGCTGACCGCGTTGGCCTCCGGCGATCCCGCCGCGAACGTGGTCTCGGGCGCGGTCGGTGAGGGGCGCACGGCGTTCCTCTTCACCGGCCAGGGTGCGCAACGGGCCGGTATGGGACGGGGACTGTACGAGGCGTACCCGGTGTTCGCCGAGGCGTTCGACGCGGTGTGCGCGGAGCTCGACCGGAGGCTGGAACGCCCGGTGCGAGACGTGGTGTTCGACGGCACCGACCTCGATCAGACGGTGTGGACGCAGGCCGGGTTGTTCGCGGTCGAGGTCGCGGTGTTCCGGCTGCTGGAGTCCTGGGGCGTGGTCCCGGACGTACTGCTGGGGCACTCGATCGGCGAGATCGCGGCCGCCCACTGCGCCGGGGTGTTCTCACTCGCCGACGCGTGTGCACTCGTCGCCGCGCGGGGTCGGCTGATGCAGGCGCTGCCCGCCGGTGGGGCGATGCTCGCGGTGCGGGCGACCGAGGCAGAGGTGGTCGCGGACGTACAGGGCCGGCTGGATGTCGCGGCGGTGAACGGACCGTCGTCGGTGGTGGTCTCCGGTGACGCCGCGACGGTCGAGGAGTTCGCCGCGAAGTGGTCAGGGGAGGGGCGTAAGACCAGTCGACTGACGGTGTCGCACGCCTTCCACTCGGCGTTGATGGAACCGATGCTGGCGGACTTCGCCTCAGCCGTGGAGTCGGTGAGCTACTCCGAACCCCGTATCCCCGTAGTCGCCGCGATGGCGGGCGCGAAGCTGTCCATCCCCGAGTACTGGGTGCGCCAGGTACGCGAGACCGTCCGATTCGCCGACGGCGTACGGGAGGTGACCGAACGCGGCGTCACCCGTTTCGTGGAGGTCGGCCCCGACGGGGTGCTCTGCGGAATGGCGCAGCAGCTCGTCGCCGACGCGGTGTTCGCACCGGTACTACGCCGTGACCGGGACGAGCACGAAACCGCCCTGGCCGCGCTCGGCCGGCTGTGGGCCGCCGGTGCGGAGATCGACTGGCCGGCGGTGCTGCCCGCCGGCCGCCGGGTCGCGTTGCCGACGTACGCCTTCCAGCGGGAGCGGTACTGGCCGGAGCCGTTGGCTGCGGTCGACCCGGCTGCGCCCGTCGACGCGGACGAGGCGCGGTTCTGGGCTGCGGTCGACCGCGCGGATCTGACCGAACTCGCCGACACCATCGGCCTGCCCGACGCGTCCGCCCATTTGGACGCCGTGGTTCCCGCGCTCTCCCAGTGGCGGCGGTCCCGCCACCAGGAGTCGGTGATCGGATCGTGGCGCTACCGCGTCACCTGGACCCCGCTCAACCACCTCACCAGCATCACCGCCACTCTGTCCGGTACCTGGCTGGTCGCGGCCGCCCCGGCCGACGCCGAACCGGCCGCCCGCCTCGCCGAGGCGCTCCGCGCCGCCGGCGCCGAGGTCGCCCTGCTGGACCGCGAAGCCGGCCAGCAGGGCGCCAGCGCGTCCGCCACCGTCGCCGGAGTCGTCGCGTTGGCCCCGTCCTCCGCCGCCGTCACCGAATCGGTGGCGCTGCTCGCGCAGTTGGACGATGCGGAGCTGGACGCACCGGTGTGGATGCTCACCAGCGGGGCGGTGTCGATCGGCCGCTCCGATCCGCTGCGCGAGGTGGCCCAGGCGCAGGTCTGGGGACTCGGCCGGGTGGCTGCGCTGGAACAGCCGCGCCGCTGGGGCGGTCTGATCGACCTCCCGGCCGAGTTCGACGCCCGCGCCGCCCGCATTCTGGTGTCTGTACTGGCCGGTGGCACAGAGGAGGACCAGGTCGCCGTACGTACCTCCGGCGCGTACGGCCGCCGTCTGGTCCGCGCCGCCGCCGACGAGCCGACCGGCACCCCGTACACGCCCTCCGGGACCATCGTCATCACCGGCGGCACCGGAGGCCTCGGCAAGCGGGTGGCCCGCTGGCTGGCCGAACGAGGCGCGCCGCGCCTGGTGCTGCTCGGACGTCGAGGTGCCGACACCCCGGGCAGCACCGGACTGGTAGCCGAACTGGCCGCTCACGGAACCGAGGTGACCATCGTCGCCTGCGATGTCACCGACCGTACGGCGCTGGCAGCCGTGCTGGACGCGATCCCCGAAGAGCACCCGCTGACCGGCATCGTGCACGCGGCCGGCGCCGGACAGGCCGTACCGCTCGCCGACACCGACGAGGCCGAGATCGCCCGCGTCCTGGACGTCAAGGTGACCGGTGCGGCCCATCTCGACGAGCTGACCCGTGAGGTGGACCTGGACCTGTTCGTGGTCTTCTCCTCGATCGCGGCGACCTGGGGCAGCGGCGGGCAGGGCGTCTACGCGGCCGCCAACGCCCACCTCGACGCGCTCGTCGAGCAGCGGCGGGCGCGCGGACGCAGCGGCACCTCGGTGGCCTGGGGCCCGTGGGAGGGCGACGGTATGGCCGGGCAGGGCGGGGCCGAGGAGTACCTGTACCGCCACGGCCTGGTCGCGATGGCACCGGACCTCGCCATTCGCGCGCTCCAACGCGCGGTGGAACTCGACGAGAGCTGTGTGACCGTCGCCGACGTGGACTGGGAGCGGTTCGCCCCCGCCTTCGCCTCCGGCCGGGACAGCGCACTGTTCGCCGAACTACCGGAGGCCGCATCGGCTCTGGCACCGGTGTCCGTCGCTGCCGACCGGGGCTCGACCTTCCGCGACGAACTGGCCGCGGCACCCGAGAGCCGCCGCCACGGCATGCTGCTGGACCTGATTCGGGCGCGCGCGGCCGTCTCGCTCGGGTATGCCTCCCCGGACGCGATCGAACCGGAACGGTCCTTCCGCGACCTCGGCTTCGACTCGCTCACCGCCGTCGAACTACGCAACCTGCTCGGCGCGGACACCGGGCTGGCCCTGCCGGCCACCCTGGTCTTCGACCACCCCAACCCCACCGCACTGGCCGAGCACCTGTCCGCCGAACTGCTGGAGCACACCGTCCCGGTCGCCGGCACCACCGCCGTCGGCGTCGTGGACGAAGCGATCGCGATCGTCGGGATGAGCGCCCGCTACCCGGGCGGGGTGCGTAACGCCGAGCAGCTGTGGGACCTGGTCGCGCACGGCGTCGACGGCATCACCGAGTTCCCGGCCGACCGCGAGTGGCCGAAGGACGTGGTGACCGGAGCGGCCGCGCGTGGCGGATTCGTGGACGCGGCAACGGAGTTCGACGCCAGGCTGTTCGGGATCAGCCCACGTGAGGCGCTCGCGATGGACCCGCAGCAGCGGCTGCTGCTCGAAACCTCCTGGGAAGCGTTCGAGTCGGCGGGGCTGAATCCGCGCTCGCTGCGCGGTCGGCCGGTCGGTGTGTTCGCCGGCGCCTCTTCCTCGGGGTACGGAGGTCCGGACGACGGTCTCGAAGGCGCCGATGGGTATCGGTTGGCCGGCACCGCCAACAGCGTGATCTCCGGCCGGGTGGCGTACACCTTCGGTCTGGAGGGGCCGGCGGTCACCGTCGACACCGCGTGCTCCTCGTCGCTGGTGGCGCTGCACTGGGCGGCGCAGGCGTTGCGCAACGGTGAGTGCGAGCTGGCGTTGGCCGGTGGTGTGACGGTCATGGTGTCGCCCGCGGCGTTCGCCGAGTTCGACCGGCAGGACGGACTGGCCTCCGACGGGCGCTGCAAGTCGTTCGCGGGCGGCGCGGACGGCACCGGCTGGGGCGAGGGCGTGGGCGTCCTGGTACTGGAGCGGCTCTCCGACGCTCGCCGCAACGGCCACGAGATCCTCGCGGTGGTGCGCGGCAGCGCGGTCAACCAGGACGGCGCGTCCAACGGCCTGACCGCACCCAACGGCCCGTCCCAGCAGCGGGTCATCCGCCAGGCGCTGGCCACCGCGGGCTTGACCCCGAACGAGGTCGACGTCGTCGAGGCACACGGCACCGGAACCCGCCTGGGCGACCCCATCGAGGCACAGGCGCTGCTGGCGACCTACGGCCAGGACCGGGACGAGGACCGCCCGCTGTGGCTGGGCTCGGTCAAGTCCAACATCGGCCACACCCAAGCGGCTTCGGGCGTGGCGGGCGTGATCAAGATGGTCATGGCCATGCGACACGGCGTACTCCCCGCGACCCTCCACGTGGACGAGCCGACCCCGCACGTCGACTGGTCCACCGGCGCGGTGAAACTGCTCACCGACGCCCGACCCTGGACGGTCACCGACCGACCGCGCCGGGCCGGGGTGTCGTCGTTCGGCATCAGCGGCACCAACGCGCACATCGTGCTGGAGAACGCGCCGTCGCCCGATGACGAGGCGCCTGCGCCCGCGCGCACCCCACGCCCGCTGGGCTGGACGCTGTCCGCGAAGACCGCCGACGGTCTCCGGGCCCAGGCCGCGCGACTGCGCGGGCTGGTGGCCCAGCGCCACGTCGATCCGTACGACGTGGCCTGGTCGCTGGCCACCACCCGGGCGGCCCTGGACCACCGCGCGGTGGTCGTCGGCACCGAACGGGACGAACTCCTCGCCGGGCTGGCCGCGTTGGCCGACGGCGGGACCGCCGCGCACACACTGTCGGCGGAGGCGACGCGGGGGCGCACCGCGTTCCTGTTCACCGGCCAGGGCGCGCAGCGCGCGGGCATGGGACGTGGACTGTACGAGACGTTCCCGGTGTACGCGGACGCGTTCGACGCGGTCTGCGCCGAACTGGAACCGCACCTGGAACACCCGGTACGCGACGTGGTGTTCGACGGCACCGGCCTGGACCAGACGGTGTGGGCGCAGGCCGGGTTGTTCGCGGTCGAGGTCGCGGTGTTCCGGCTGCTGGAGTCCTGGGGCGTGGTCCCGGACGTCCTGCTCGGCCACTCGATCGGCGAGATAGCCGCCGCGCACTGCGCCGGGGTGTTCTCGCTGCCGGACGCATGTCAACTCGTCGCGGTGCGTGGGCGGCTGATGCAGGCGCTGCCCGTCGGTGGGGCGATGCTCGCAGTGGAGGCCACCGAGGCCGAGGTCGTCGAGGTGATCGAAGGCCGGCTGGACGTCGCGGCGGTGAACGGCCCGTCGTCGGTGGTGGTGTCCGGCCCGGCCGAGACGGTCGAGGAGTTCGCCGCGCTCTGGCGCGACCAGGGGCGTCGCACGAGCCGGTTGACGGTGTCGCACGCGTTCCACTCGGCGCTGATGGAGCCCATGCTGGCCGAGTTCGCCGCCGTGCTGGACAAGACGGGCTTCGCCGATCCCCGTATCCCCGTCGTGTCCAACCTAACCGGCCGGCTGGCCGAGCCCGGACTCCTGTCCAGCCCGGACTACTGGGTACGACAGGTCCGCGACACGGTCCGGTTCGCCGACGGGGTCGAGTGGTTGCGGCTCGAGGGCGTGACCCGCCTGGTGGAGCTGGGCCCGGACGGAGTGCTGTGCGGGATGGCCCAGCAGGCCGATGTCGAAGCCGTGTTCGCCCCGGTCCTACGAGCCGAGCGGGACGACACCGCCACCGCGCTACTGGCCCTGGCCCGGCTGTGGACCGACGGCGCGGACGTCGACTGGTCGACGCTGGCACCCGCCGGCCGCCGGATCGCCCTGCCCACCTACCCGTTCCAGCGGGACAGGTACTGGCCGCGTGCCACCACCGCGGCCGCGCAACCAGCCGCCCACGCGACGGACTCCCGCTTCTGGGACGCGGTCGAGCACGAGGACATCGACGCGCTCGCCGACATCCTGGACGACCCCGGCACTCCGGACCTGCTCGGCGCGGCGCTGCCGATGCTCTCCTCGTGGCGGCGGCAGCGGCGGAAGGAGTCCGCGATCGACTCCTGGCGCTACCTCGCGACCTGGCGCCCGGTCCCCGACCTGCCCGCGACCCCGGTACTGACCGGCCGCTGGCTGGTGGTCGTCCCCGAGCACCAGCCGACCCCCGCCCCCGCCCACGAGGTGTCCTCCGCGCTCGCCGGCGCGGGCGCCGAGGCCGTCCACTTCGTACCCACCAGCACGGATCGGGTGGCCCTCGCCGCCCAACTCGCCGCGGCCGGCCCGGTGAGCGGGGTGGTCTCACTCGCCGCCTGGGCGGACGACGCGACCCCTCGCCCCGAGCTGCCCGCCGGCCTTCAGCTGACCCTGTGCCTGATCCAGGCACTCGGCGACGCCGGAATCGACGCCCCCCTGTGGGCGCTGACCAGCGGCGCCGTCTCGGTCGGACGGTCGGACGCCGCGCCCGCCGCGGTACCGGCGCAGATCTGGGGACTCGGCCGGGTCGCGGCACTGGAACAGCCGGACCGATGGGGCGGCCTCCTCGACATCCCGTCCGTGCTGGACGCCAGAGCCGGAGCACGCCTCGCCGCCGTCCTCGGTGGCGGCACCGGTGAGGACCAGGTGGCGGTACGCGCGGCCGGTGTGTACGGCCGTCGCCTGGTGCGCGCCGAGTCCGCCGGCAGCACCCCGTGGTCGCCGTCGCGGCCGGGTGCCGTGCTGGTGACCGGTGGTACCGGAGCGCTCGGCGCGGTGACCGCCCGCTGGCTCGCTGACCGGGGCGTACCCCACGTGGTGCTGATGGGCCGACGCGGTACGCGGGCTCCGGGCGTGACCGAACTGGTCGCCGAACTCGCCGACCTGGGCACCCAGGTCACGGTCGAGACCGGCGATGTCACCGACCGTGCGGCGCTGGCCGGCGCACTGGAGCGGCTCCCGGCCGAACACCCGCTGATCGGTGTGGTGCACGCCGCCGGGGTACTGGACGACGGCACGCTCGACGCGCTCACCCCGGAACGCTTCGAGACGGTACTGGCCGCGAAGGCATCCGGACTGGTCGCACTGGACGAGGCGACCGGGGGAGCGGAGCTGGAGTTCTTCGTGGCGTTCTCCTCGCTGGCCGGAACGGTCGGCAGTGCGGGACAGGGCAACTACGCCGCCGCCAACGCCTTCGTCGACGCGTGGATGCACGGCCGCCGAGCCCGCGGGCTGCCCGGGGTCTCGGTCGCCTGGGGGCCCTGGGCCCAGGACGGTATGGCGGCCGACGACCAGGCGGTCACCGACCGGCTACGGCGCGGTGGCCTGTCCCCACTGGACCCGGAACTGGCCGTCACGGCGTTGGCGGGGGCCCTGGCGACCGGTGACCAGGACCCGGTGATCGCCGATATCGACTGGTCGCTGTTCGCGGCCGGGCTGACCGGCACGCGTCCCAGCGCGTTGCTGACCGAACTGCCCGAAGCGGCGTCCGCCCGTACCCCGGCCACCGAGGTCGGGCCGGCCACGGAGTTCCGGGCGGAGCTCACTGAGGCACCGGCGGGCCAGCGCGGCGCGCTGCTGCTGGCGGCGGTCCGCTCATGGGCGGCGACGGTACTGGGGCATGATTCGGCGGAGGCGGTCGGTGCCGACCAGGCGTTCCGGGACCTCGGCTTCGACTCGCTGGCGGCCGTGGAGTTCCGGAACCTGGCCGGCGTACGGACCGGACTGCGGTTGCCCGCCTCCCTGGTCTTCGACCGGCCGACCCCGGCGGAGTTGGCACGGTTCCTGGGCGAGGAACTGTTCGGCAACGAACAGGTGCTGACACCGGCCGTCGTACCCCCGACGGGAGCCGCCACCGAGGTGGACGAGCCGTTGGCGCTGGTCGGCATGGCGTGCCGACTGCCCGGCGGCGTCGGTTCCCCCGACGAACTGTGGGACCTGCTCATCGGCGGGGTGGACGCCATGACGACGTTCCCCACCGACCGAGGCTGGGATCTCACCGCGCTGCCCAACTCCTCCAAGCTGCACGGCGGTTTCGTCGACGGAGTCGCGGAGTTCGACGCGGGACTGTTCGGGATCAGCCCGCGTGAGGCGTTGGCGATGGACCCCCAGCAGCGGCTGCTCCTTGAGACGGTGTGGGAGACCTTCGAGTCCGCCGGGATGGACCCGCGCGCGGTACGCGGACGTTCCGTCGGGATGTTCGTCGGCACCAACGGACAGGACTACCCGGTGGTGTTGGCCGGATCCGACGACGAGGGCCTGGACGCCCACGCGGCCACCGGCAACGCGGCGGCGGTGCTGTCCGGCCGGGTGTCGTACGCCTTCGGCCTGGAAGGGCCGGCGCTCACCGTCGACACGGCGTGTTCGTCGTCGCTGGTGGCGCTCCATCTGGCCGCGCAGGCGCTACGGCGCGGCGAGTGCGATCTGGCACTCGCCGGCGGTGTGTCGGTGATGTCCACCGAGGCGGCGTTCACCGAGTTCGCCCGGCAGGGCGGCCTCGCGGACGACGGCCGCTGCAAGGCCTTCTCGGCCGACGCGGACGGTACGGGCTGGGGCGAGGGTGTCGGCGTACTGCTGGTGGAGCGGCTGTCGGACGCTCGCCGCAACGGGCACCAGATCCTCGCGCTGGTACGGGGGAGCGCTGTCAACCAGGACGGCGCCTCCAATGGTCTGACGGCGCCCAACGGACCGTCCCAACAGCGCGTCATCCGGCAGGCGTTGGCGGACGCGCGACTGTCGCCGTCGGAGGTCGACGCGGTCGAGGCGCACGGTACGGGCACCAAGCTCGGCGACCCGATCGAGGCGCAGGCGCTGCTGGCGACGTACGGCCAGGACCGGGACACCGACCGGCCGTTGTGGCTCGGCTCGGTCAAGTCGAACCTGGGCCACACCCAGGCGGCCGCCGGTGTCGCGGGCGTGATCAAGATGGTGCTGGCGCTACGACACGGCACGCTACCGCCGACGCTGCACGCCGATGAGCCCACTGCGCAGGTGGACTGGTCGGCCGGCGCGGTGGAATTGCTGACCCAGGAGCGACCGTGGCCCGAGGCGGGCCGTCCGCGCCGGGCGGGCGTCTCCTCCTTCGGCATCAGCGGCACCAACGCCCACATCATCCTGGAGGCCGAACCGGTCCCGGCGGACGAGGCGGCCCCGACCGATCGCCTGACCGACGGGACGACACCGCCCTGGCTGGTGTCCGGCCGCTCCGCCACCGCACTCGCCGCGCAGGCGAGGCGGTTGCACGAAGCCCTGTCCGCACAGCCGGAGTCGGCACCGACGGACGTCGCCAGGTCTCTGCTGTCCCGAGCCGACCTCCAGCACCGCGCGGTGATCATGGGCGACGGCTACGACGACCTGCTGGCCGGCCTTTCCGCACTGGCCACCGGCGAACCGGCCGCCGACCTGATCTCGGAGACGACCAGCGAGGGGCGCACGGCGTTCCTGTTCACCGGGCAGGGCGCGCAACGAGCCGGTATGGGAAGGCAGCTGTACGAGGCCTTCCCGGCGTACGCCGACGCCTTCGACGCGGTCTGTGCCGAGCTGGACCTGAAGCACGAACGCCCCGTGCGGGACGTCGTGTTCGACGGCGACGGGCTCGACCAGACTGTGTGGACCCAAGCCGGCCTGTTCGCCGTCGAGGTGGCGGTCTTCCGGCTACTGGAGTCCTTCGGCGTGGTCCCCGACGTTCTGCTCGGCCACTCGATCGGGGAGATCGCCGCCGCTCACTGCGCGGGAGTCCTCTCACTCACGGACGCCTGCGAACTCGTCTCCAAGCGGGGCCAGTTGATGCAGGCACTGCCCGCCGGCGGCGCGATGCTCGCGGTCGAGGCGACCGAGGCCGAGATCCTCGACGCCGTGCAGGGCCGGCTGGACATCGCCGCGGTGAACGGTCCGTCGTCACTCGTGGTCTCCGGTGTGGCCGAGACCATCGAGGAGTTCGCCGTGAAGTGGTCGGCGCAGGGCCGTAAGACCAGCCGGCTCACGGTGTCGCACGCCTTCCACTCGGCCCTGATGGAGCCGATGCTGGCCGAGTTCGCGGAGGTCGTGGAGTCCATGACCTTCGTCGAGCCCCGTATCCCCGTGATCCCCGCGATGGCCGGCGCGGACCTGACCACACCCGACTACTGGGTGCGGCAGGTGCGCGAGACCGTCCGATTCGCCGACGGAGTACGACAGCTGACCGAACACGGCGTCACCCGCTTCGTGGAACTCGGCCCGGACGGCGTGCTGTGCGCGATGGCGCGCCAGTCCGGCGTGACCGGCGCCTTCGCCCCGGTCCTACGACGGGACCGCGACGAGGTGCGCACGGCGTGGGCGGCGCTTGGCCGGATATGGGCGGTGGGCGTCGACGTCGACTGGTCGGCTGCGGTACCCGCACACGGCCAGCGGATCGCACTGCCCACGTACGCGTTCCAGCGCGACCGGTACTGGCCGGAGCAGGCGGCCGCGGCACCGGCACCGGCCGAGGGCCCGGGCGAGTTCCGGTTCTGGGAGGCAGTGGAACGCGAGGATGTGACCGAGGTCGCGAGCACCCTGCGATGGGACGCACGGCCGGAGGCGCTGGCGGAGGTTCTGCCGGCACTGGCGTCGTGGCGACGGCAGTCACGGCAGCACGCGGCGGTGGACGGCTGGCGCTACCGGGTGGAGTGGACACCGGTCGCTACACCCGACGCCACCCTGGACGGCACCTGGCTGCTGGTCACCGAGGCGGGCGACGAGGACGGCGCCGGCGTCGGCGACGCACTACGCGCGGCCGGCGCCCACGTCATACCCCTGACGATCGACCCGACCCACCCCGACCGGCACGAGCTGGCCACCCAACTCAGGGCGGCGCCGGACGACCTCCAGGGAGTCGTTCACCCGGCAGGCCACCAGGCCGACCTGGCGGTGGCCCTCACACTCGTCCAGGCCCTCGGCGACGCAGAGTGGACCGCCCCGCTGTGGACCCTGACCCGCGGCGCCGTCGCGGTCGACGCGACGGACCGGGTCACCCGGGCCGAGCACGCGCGACTGTGGGGCTTCGGGCAGGCCGTGGCGCTGGAACACCCGCACCGCTGGGGCGGTCTGGTCGACCTGTCCTCGGACGGCGACCAGGACCTGACCCAGCTGGCCGCCGTACTACACGGTGACACTCGCGAGGACCAACTCGCCCTGCGCGGAGGCCGGTTCCTCGCCCGCCGCCTCGTCCGGGCGGACCGACCGGACCCCGCCGCACCGGCCTGGACGCCCTCTCGACCGGGCACGGTACTGGTCACCGGCGGCACCGGCGCACTGGGCGCCTCGGTCGCGCGGTGGCTCGCCGAACGCGGGGTGTCACATCTGCTCCTCACCAGCCGTCACGGTGCGCAGGCACCGGGAGCTGACGAGCTGCTCGCCGAGCTGAGGGCCCTGGGTGCGGACGCCACGGTCGCCCGCTGTGACGTCGCCGACCGGGACGCGGTAGCCGAACTGCTCGCCGCCGTACCGGCCGATCGTCCCCTGCTCGGCGTCGTCCACGCCGCCGGCGTCGCCCAGTCCAGCCCGGTGGCGACCACCCAGCTCACGGACATCGCAGAGATCACCGAGGGCAAGGTGCTCGGCGCGGCCCATCTGGACCAGCTCACCAGGGACGCCGATCTGGAGCTGTTCGTGGTGTTCTCCTCCATCGCCGCCACCTGGGGCAGCGGCGGTCAGGCACTCTACGCGGCCGGCAACGCGTATCTGGACGCGCTCGCCCAGCGCCGCGCGGCCCACGAACTGGCCGCCACCTCGGTGGCCTGGGGCCCGTGGGCCGGCACCGGTATGGCGGTCTCCGGGGAGGCGGAGGAGTTCCTGCGCCGCCGCGGCCTCGCACCGCTCGACCCGGCTCTGGCCGTCGCCGCGCTGGCACAGGCGGTCGACGGTGGCGAGACGAACCTGACCGTCGCCGATGTGGACTGGACCCGGTTCACCCCGGCGTACACCTCCGGCAGGCCGAGTCCGCTACTGCGCGAACTGCCCGAGGCGACCAGCGCCGTAGCGCTGACCGAGACACCCACCGAGGAGGAAGTCGACACCGGGCTACGGGCCCGGCTCGCCACGCTGAGCACCGCTGAGCGACTGACCGAACTGACGGAGCTGATCAGAGGTGCTCTGGTCGTCGTACTCCGCTACGCCGCGCACGAGCAGATCGACAGCACCCGCCCCTTCCAGGACCTCGGCTTCGACTCGCTGACCGCCGTCGAGTTCCGGGACCTGCTGGCACGCGAGTGCGGCACGCCGCTCCCGTCGACGATCGTCTTCGACTACCCGACGCCGGCCGCCCTCGCCGACCACCTGCACGGCACGCTGCCCGGAGCCGATCCGGTCACCGACGTCGAGCCACTGATCGGGGCACTGGACACGCTGGAGGCGGCGATGGCCGACTCACCGCCGGACGGACTGTCCAAGGCACGGGTCACCGTCCGCTTGCAGGCCTTCCTCGACAAGTGGACCGCCGACCAACCGGCCGCCGCGGAGAGCACCGCGACCGACCGCATCCAGGCCGCCGACGACGACGAGCTGATCAACCTGATCCGCGACCAGCTCGGCGAGGGAGCGCTCGACTGATCCTCGGCGGACCAGCACAACGACCCGAACCAGGCACCAGCGTAGGGAGCTTCGATGACTGAAGGCGCGGAAGGCGAGATCTGCGATCACGCCGACATTCACGCGGCCGCCCACCGCGGCTGAGGCAGGGACTACGCGCCGAGGGCGGCGCGGGGCGACGGCGCCCCCGCCGTCCTGAACCTCCTGGCCGCCCTCGGCGAAGCCGTCGAGGCGGCCATGGCCTGGCACCGGACGCAGGAGCACCGGGCCCAGACGAGGCCGCCGCCCAGGCCACCGTCCTGCTCCGCGAGGCAACTGCCCTGACCGGAGCGCCGACGCCGTCCCGGACCGTGCCGCGCACCGTACGGGTGACGCCCGCGCCGGGGCGAGGCCCCGCCGCGCCCCGGCCCGTTACCGGTGTACCGCCCCGCCCGAAAACCGGACCGCGCCCCGGCCCTGGTCCTGGCCCGGATCCGGGTCGGGGCGCGCTGACCGCCCGCCGGAATGCGATCCTCGCCTCCCAGGCCTGGCCCGACATCGCTGCCACCATGGGCCGCCTCCACGAACAGGGCGTCGACGCCGCCCGCATCCCCAACCACGCCTATGCCGACGGCTTCGGTGTCGACCAGGCCGTCCCGCTCCGGGCGTGGGGAAGAAGCTCGATTTCTGGGCGACCTCCGCAGTGAGTGCCGACGCGAAACGCGCCTGGGCCCGTTGACCGAGGACCTGGACCTACCGCCGGAAATGGCGCCCTAGCCCTTCAACGAGACAGGCTC
>NZ_JAZDCX010000037.1:0-41858 GCF_036323805.1 Streptomyces rubellus | reverse complement strand
CCCCACCCGCGCGGGTGGGGCCCCGGCCTCCTTCGCCCCCGGACGAGCCGTGCCGGCCGGCCTCAGCCCTTCCAGCTGCGGACGACGCTGCCGTCCCGGACGGTGAAGTTCAGCCGTCCGGCCACGTACTCCATGGTGATGACCGCGTCCGGCGGGAGGGTCCGCACGGTGGTCCAGCCGCGGTCGCGGGCCTGCTGTTCGGCGGCCCGTACGTCGAGCCCGACATAGGTCTCGGGGTCGTCGTCCGGGGTGCGCGGGGATGTGGGTACCGGTGCCATGGCAGCCACCGTACGGCCAGGCCCCGGCAGCCGGAAGTCCCGGCCAGGTCGTGGCGCCGTCACACCTGTGTCACAACCCTCCGGAGTCCTTTCCCCGTTCCCGGCGGCCCTCCGGGAACGCCCTCAGGGGCGCGGGGAAACCGGCGGCGAATGTTTCTCGCTTTTCCCGGAGAGGGAACGGGAAAAGCATTCGGAACCCATACGCCGGCCATGGCAGCGGAAGTTTCCACGGCCTCTCAGTTTCCCTTCGGCAGACACCTGTTCAGCCCCGGCTCCACGGTTGTCCGGGTCCAGACGGGACTCATGACGGAGACGAAGAGCGACGACGGAGAGGAAGCGGTGGAGAGCGGCCGGCGCGCCCCCTGCCCTCCGGTGCCCCGGGCCTCCCGCCCGTCCCTCAGCCCGCGCCCCCGCCCTCCCGGGCCGCCGCCGCGGCCCGGACGAGGCGTTCTCCGAGCGAGCTGATGTGGTCGTTCAGTTCGGCGGGGGCACGCACCTCGAAGTCGAAGCCCAGCGTCACGATGTGGAAGGCCAGTTCCTCCAGGCCGTGCGCGCCGGTGCGCAGCAGACAGCGGTCCGCGCCGACCGGCTCCAGCACTCCCACCGTGGGCGGGATCCGCTCGGCCGCCCGGTCGGCCGGGGCATGCAGCAGCACGGTGGCCCGGTGCGCGTACGCCGCCGTGGAGATGCCCTCGGAGACGTACGCCGCCCAGTCCTCGGCGGGCGGCTCGCGCGGGGTGAAGCGCGGGCCGTGCGGCGGGGTCAGGGTGATGCGGTCGGCGCGGAAGGTGCGCCAGTCGGCACGGCCGGTGTCCCAGGCCACCAGGTACCAGCGGTGGCTGCTGCACACCAGGCGGTACGGCTCGACGCCGCGCCGGGAGTCCGCGCCGTCGTGTCCCCGGTAGGTGAAACGCACCTCCTGGTGGTCACGGCAGGCGTGCGCCAGCTCGGTGATGGTGTCCACGTCGACGGTCGGCCCCCGGCGGCCGCCGAGCGGGTCGGTGAAGGCGGTGAGCGCGGCCACCCGGCGGCGCAGCCGGTGCGGGAGCACCTGCTCCAGTTTGGCCAGGGCACCTACCGAGGACTCCTCGATGCCCTCCACCGCGTTGCCCGCGGCCGTGCGCAGACCGACGGCGACGGCCACGGCCTCGTCGTCGTCCAGCAGCAGGGGCGGCAGCTGGGCGCCGGCCCCGAGCCGGTAACCGCCGGCCGTGCCGGTGGTGGAGTGCACGGGGTAACCCAGCTCCCGCAGCCGGCCGATGTCGCGGCGCACGGTCCGCGGGGTCACCGCCAGCCGGTCGGCCAACTCGGTGCCGGACCACTCGCGGTGGGCCTGGAGCAGGGACAGCAGGCGCAGCAGACGCGCCGAGGTCTCCATCATGGCGGCGAGTCTGCCACCGCTCGCGGACAGCGGTGGTCCGCGAGGCGCCCCGGAGGGCGCCCCGCGGACATCTTGGGACGGTCGCCTCCTACCAGCGGTACCAGCGGGACCTCGTGCCGCCGGTTCCCGTGGAACGGAACAGGAATCCGAGCAGCCACACCACGAGCACCACGACGGCGATCCACCACAGCACTTCGAGGGCGAACCCCGCTCCGAAGAGCAGCAGGACCAGCAGCAGTACGAGCAGCCAGGGAGCCATGCCTCACACCTCCGTCCGTACTGGTGCCCGGGAACGGCTGTCCCACACGGGCCGCCTCCCCGCCCCGGGGGCCGTGGTCCCGGAGCGGTCAGGAGGCTTTCCGAGCCGCCCGTTCCAGCCGCACCGACAGGTCGTTGGCACCGGTGTAGTACGGGCGGGCCCGTACCGTCCCGCTTCCGTCCTCCTCCCCGTCCGCACCGGCCCGGGGGACGGGCACGGGCCGGGCCGGATAGCGGATGACCCTGTGCTTGTCGATGATGTCGTCGAGGATCCGGGCGATGCGCACCGGTCCGGCGTCCCCGCCGGGCCGCAGCCACAGCTCCCACTCGTCCCCCGCGCCGGGCTCCCGGAGCAGATCGCCGTAGGCCAGCCGCGCCGTGAAGTCCGCCGTGCCCTCCCGGTCGACCGGTGCGGTGACGAGTGGTCCGGCGGCGCCCCGGGGGCGGGCCTCCAGCCGTGCCCCGGAGGTGAGTTCGGCGCCGTACAGCCGTCCGTGCAGGGTCACGCCGCCGTCCGCGGGCCAGACCTCGCCCGCCTCGGCGTGCGGCTCGCGCAGCCAGGTGCGCAGCGAGAGGTTGCCGTACTTGGTGGTGTACGGGACGCGCACCCCCGGCCGGGCCCGGCCGGGGGGCGGGGCCTGGTCGACCAGCGCGCGCAGGTCGTAGCAGCCGGGCAGCAGCCGCCGCGGTGCGCCCCCGTCGAGCACCAGGAAGACGTCCCAGCGCCCCTCGGCCAGCCGTACCGCGTCGGACAGGGTGGCGCGCAGCACCGTGGCGCCGGGGGCGCCGGAACACGCGGAACCCCCGGGTCCCGCGGAACCGGCCGGATCCCCGGAGCCGCCGGGGAGCGGCACCAGCGGAAGCCGCACCGTCTCCTCCGGGTCGGACTTGCGCAGCCGCAGCAGCAGGGCGGCGTCCCACCGCTCCGCGGTGCCGGGCAGGGTGATGTCGAAGCCGATGCCGCCCTCGCCGTCCGCCGTGCAGTCGGCCCGCGGTGCCGTCGCTCCGGTGCTGCCGGGGGCGCCGGGCGTGCCGGCGGGGCTGCGGGTGGTCGCGGTCATGCGGTCCCTCCTCTTCTCAGGGCGGTCCGGCAGACGCGGGCGGCGGTGTACGTGGTGGTGTACGCCCCGCCGAGCAGGGCCCCCCGGGTGCGGTGCAGGGAGACGCGCAGCCTGCCCCGGCGGCTCCGTCCGCCGCGCGCGACCAGGTCGGCGAAGAGCGAGGAGTAGATCTCGCCGATCCGCGCCGGGTCGTAGCGCGCGGCGGACTCGGTCGCGGCGCCCGCCATCCGCCGCCGCAGTTCGTCGTCGCCGATCAGTTCCAGCAGGGCCCCGGCGATGGCGTCGACGTCCCCGGTGGGCACCAGGCGGCCGTCCACCCCGTCGGTGATGATCTCGCCGGGTCCGTGCGGACAGGCCGTGGCCACGACCGGCAGCCCGCAGCCCATGGCCTCGACGATCGTCATGCCGAAGGACTCCAGGCTGGAGGTGACGGCCGCGACCGAGCCCTTGATCCACTCGGACTCGATCGGGTGGGCCGGTCCCATCAGGAACGCGTGGTTGTACAGGCCCAGCTTCTCCACCAGGGCACGCAGCTTCGCCTCCTCGCGGCCGCCGCCGTAGAGCCGCAGCCGCCAGTCGGGACGCTGGGCGACGACCTTGGCGAAGGCCCTCAGCAGCACGTCGTACCGCTTGGCCGGGGCCAGCCGCCCGGCGGCGATCACCCACTTGCCGGTACCGTCGGCGGGCTTCACACGCGGCGCGGGCACCCCGTTCGGCACCGACTGCACCCGTACGCCGGGCAGGCGCATCATGCGCCGGTAGTCGCGGGCGTCGGCCTCGGTGACGGTGGTGAGGGCGTCCAGCCGCGGATAGGCACCGCGCAGGGTGGCCCGCAGACCGCGCGAGTGGGTGGCCAGCGTCAGGTGCTCCTGGCCGACGCGCACCGGCCCCCGGGGGGTGCGCAGCGCGATCATCGTGTTGAGGCCCGGCCGGGTGCCGACGACCACGTCCGCGCCGGTGGTGGCCAGATGCCGGGTGATCCGGCGGTCGGTGAGCGCGCTGTACTTGTCGTGGTTGCCGTCGGTGTCCGGGAACAGCCGGCTCGGCCGGGCGTGCTCGGGGTCGGCGCCGACGTAGTCGGGGCTGTGTTTGCGCATGTCGACCAGATGCCGCAGACGCACCCCGGGCCCGAGGTCGAAGACGGGCCGGTCCCGGTGCCGGAACACCGAGACGATCTCCACGTCGTGCTGCTCGGCGAGCGCACCCGCGAGGTTGAACGTGGTACGGATCGTTCCGCCGATGCCGTACCCGTGGTGCAGTAGAAAAGAGATATGCATTCGTCTCCGTGTCCCACGGAAGTCGCGGCGGCAGGCCGCCCCTGCTGATGGTGGTCGTGTCCCACCCGGGAGGACACCCGGCGTTCACCGGAGGTTGACTCAGCGGTCGCTCCGTTCCCGGGTGTCCCGGCCATTGTGGGCAGGGCCGGGGAACGCGGCGGCCGATCCGGCCACCCCAGAATGCCCCGGAACGTCTGGCTCCGCAGCCGATGACCGGGGCGTGTCCCCCGACTTTTCCGCCGGAACGCATACCGTCCCGGGCCGCCGCCACCGCTCGGAGCCCGGCGGGACGGCGGCAGCGGGGACCGGTCGCGCGGCCGACGGCACGGACGGTGGCACCGGCCGGGGCCCGCCGGCTGTTCCGGGGGCGGCTCCCGTCCGGAAATCGCCCCCGTCACCCGGTCCCCCCCTCACGGCGACGGGCACCCCGTCGATTCCCCTTCCTCGCGCGTGTCCTGACGGGGCGCGAACGAACCGGCGCACGTCTCGCCACGCGCATCCACCGGGCCGCCCCCGCTCCCCCCGGTACGTGACCACCGCCCCCGGTCAACCGTTGTTCACGGGAACCAGAACCGAACGCCAGGAGTCCACCCGTGTCCCCCATGCTCGATGTCAGCGACGACGTCCGCGCCGAGATCGGCGACGAGGAGGCCGCCCGGCTGCTCGCCGGCGACAGCGCCCCCGACACCTACGACTGCACCTCCTGCCGCGCCCCGGGCGACATCGAGCAGGAACGCACCAGCACCGTGCTCTTCGTGGGCGGGGAGACGGCCGTGCTCGCCTTCGCCCACGCGAGCTGCATCCCGTCCCAGGTCGTCACCGTCTCCGAGGAGCAGCTCCGGGACGCGGTGCGCACCTTCGCCGGGGGGCGGCGGGGGAGCGGCGCCCCGGGCATCCCCTCCCCGGCCGCCGCGCCCGACTCCACGGCCGGCCGGCCGGCCGAGAACACGGCGGGCCGCGACGAGTCCGCGCCCCGGCCGGCCGTCCTGGGTGTCACCTGCGGTCAG
This sequence comes from Streptomyces rubellus, assembly GCF_036323805.1. Classification (NCBI taxonomy): domain Bacteria; kingdom Bacillati; phylum Actinomycetota; class Actinomycetes; order Kitasatosporales; family Streptomycetaceae; genus Streptomyces; species Streptomyces rubellus. Next base: position 36,596 of record NZ_JAZDCX010000037.1, on the reverse strand, counting down.
GTGCTCATCGACGACCAGCTCCACCCGGCACTCGTCATCGAGCCCACCGCGCCGATCGCCCGGCCCGGCTCCGAGGGCTCCGGAGACGATTTCCTGCCGCTGCTGGCCGAACAGGGCTTCCTGCCCGTCGAGGACGTCGCCCGGGCGCCGCTCCCGGTCACCGGCTGGTCCGTCCTGCTCGCCGTGGGGCGGCTGCATGCCATCCTCCAGCCCGGTGTCGCCGGCGGGCGGCCCACCTCCTGGTGGCAGGCGCACCAGCCGCTGCCGGTCACCGACGAGTGGCGGGCGGCGGCCCACCGGACCCGTACCGTCCTCGTCTACGCCGCCCCGGTGGGCGCCATCGGCCAGCAGCCGCGCGAGGACCTGCTGCGCGAGGCGCTGGAGAAGGCGGCGGCACAGGGCGTGCTGGTGGCCGCCGCCATGCCGGTGACGGGCTCCTGACCGCCGGCTGTTTCCCCCGCGCGGCCCCGCATCCGCCGGGCCGCGCGGTCGTTGGCAGTGATGTGCAGCCTTACGAACCTTCCGGCGCCCACCGCCCGCATCTCGACCGCGGACGGATCCCGGCGATGCGCCCCCCGCACGAGCCCATGTCGGGCCACTGGTCGGCCACTCCGATCTACGACTCGCTGTACGCCGAGTACCGGCGGCTGTTCCGGGCCCTGCCCGGGGACCGGACCGGCGAGGAGGAGCTGCGGTTCACGGGTTTCGGCACCGGTACGGCCCGCTGGGACGGCGGGCGGCACGGCGGTGACCGCCTCCCCGCCCTGCCGCCCGCACCGCGGGACGGCCGCCGCCCCGGCCGGTGACCCCGGCCGGTGCCCCGCGGGCCGCGGGCCCGGGCGGCCGGCCCGGTCGTCCGCCGCCGCCCCGGCCGGCCCGCTCCCCCGCTACTTCTTCTTCCGGCCGCGCTTCTCGCGCACCCGCACCGAGAGGTGGATCGGTGTCCCCTCGAAACCGAACTCCTCGCGCAGCCGCCGCTCGATGAAGCGGCGGTAGCCCGCCTCCAGGAAGCCGGAGGCGAACAGCACGAAGCGCGGCGGGCGGGTGCCCGCCTGGGTGCCGAAGAGGATCCTCGGCTGCTTGCCGCCCCGGATGGGGTGGGGGTGGGCGGCCACCAGTTCGCCGAGGAAGGCGTTCAGCCGGCCGGTGGGCACCCGGGTCTCCCAGCCGGCCAGGGCGGTCTCGATCGCCGGGACCAGTTTCTCCATGTGGCGCCCGGTGCGCGCCGAGACGTTGACCCGCGGCGCCCACTGCACCTGGACCAGGTCCGTCTCGATCTCGCGCTCCAGGTAGTAGCGGCGCTCCTCGTCCAGGGTGTCCCACTTGTTGTAGGCGATGACCAGCGCGCGCCCGGCGTCGACCGCCATCGTGATGATGCGGGTGTCCTGCACGCTGATCGGCTCGCTGACGTCGATGAGGACGACCGCGACCTCGGCCTTCTCCAGCGCGGCGGCGGTGCGCAGCGAGGCGTAGTAGTCGGCGCCCTCCGTAAGGTGGACCCGGCGCCGGATGCCGGCGGTGTCGACGAACTTCCACGTCTTCCCGCCGAGCTCGACCAGCTCGTCCACCGGGTCGCGGGTGGTGCCCGCCAGCGCGTCGACGACCACCCGCTCCTCCCCCGCGATCTTGTTCAGCAGGGACGACTTGCCGACGTTGGGCCGGCCGATGAGCGCCACCCGGCGCGGGCCGCCGACTGCGCCGCCGAAGGTCTGCGGCGGGGCCTCGGGCAGCGCCTTCAGCACCTCGTCCAGCAGGTCACCGGTGCCCCGGCCGTGCAGCGCGGAGACCGGGTGGGGCTCGCCGAGGCCGAGCGACCACAGCATCGCGGAGTCGGCCTCCCCGGAGGGCCCGTCCACCTTGTTGGCGCACAGCACCACGGGCTTGCCCGTCCTGCGCAGCAGCTTGACCACGGCCTCGTCGGTGTCGGTCGCGCCGACCGTGGCGTCCACGACGAGGACCACCGCGTCGGCGGCCTCGATCGCGAACTCGGCCTGGGCCGCCACGGAGGCGTCGATGCCGAGGACGTCCTGCTCCCAGCCGCCGGTGTCCACCACCTTGAAGCGGCGCCCCGCCCACTCCGCCTCGTAGGTGACCCGGTCCCGGGTGACGCCCGGGCGGTCCTCCACGACGGCCTCGCGGCGGCCGATGATGCGGTTGACCAGGGTCGACTTGCCGACGTTCGGGCGGCCGACGACGGCCAGCACGGGCAGCGGGCCGTGTCCGGCCGCGCCGAGCGCTCCCTCGACCTCCTCGGCCTCGAATCCCTCCTGCGCGGCGAGCTCCATGAACTCCGCGTACTCGGCGTCGCCGAGCTCACCGTGCCCGTGCCCGTCGCCGATGTGGCCCTGCTCGTCCATGAAGTCCTGTCCTCGTGTCCGTGTGCTGTCGTGGTGTACGGCCGCCGCCCGCCCCGTCCGCGGCGCCCCCGGGGCCGGACGGGACCCGGTGTGTGGCAGGTCCAGTGTCGCCTAGCCGCGCCCGGTGCCGCGCCGGGCCTCGGCCAGGTGGGCGGTCAGCCGCTCCCGGATGCGCAGCGTCGCCTCGTCCAGTGCCGCCCTGGTCCGTCTGCCGCTGCCGTCGCCCGCCTGGAACGGTTCGCCGAACACGATGTCGACACGGCCGCGCAGCGGGGGCAGCGCGGGTATCGCCCGCCCCCGCGCCTCGGCGGTGCCCAGCACCGCCACGGGTACGACGGGCGCGCCGGAGCGCACGGCGAAGTAGGCGAGCCCCGAGCGCAGCTCGGCGAAGTCGCCCTCGCTCCGGGTGCCCTCCGGGAAGATCCCCAGCACCCCGCCGTTGGCCAGCACGCTCAGCCCCCGGAGGACCGCGCCGCGGTCGGCCGTCGTCCGGTCCACCCCTATCTGGCCTACGCCGCGCAGGAAGGGGTCGAGCGGGCCGGTGAACGCCTCCTGCTTGACCAGGAAGTGCACCGGCCGCGGCGCGGTGCCCATCAGCACCGGCCCGTCCACGTTGTGCGTGTGGTTGCCGGCGAGGATGACCGGCCCGGTGGCCGGGACCCGCCAGGCGCCGAGCACCCGGGGGCGCCACAGGCCGTGTACCAGCGCGATGCCGATACGCCGCCCCACCGCGGCGCCGCGCGCGCTGGGCACGTCCCCGGCCCGGGGGGCGGTACCCGGGCCGGGTGTGGTCCTCGCGCCGCTCATCCGGCCTGCTGCTTCTCTTCGATCAGGGTGATGACGCACTCGACGACCTGGTCCAGGGTCAGCTCGGTGGTGTCCACCTCGACGGCGTCGCCCGCCTTGCGCAGCGGGGAGGTCCTGCGGCCGGAGTCGGCGGCGTCCCGCCTGAGCAGCGCCTCGCGGGTGGCGTCCAGATCGACGCTCTGTCCGCCGCCCGCCGCCTTCAGCTCGCCGCCCCGGCGGGCCGCGCGGGCCTCGGGCGAGGCGGTGAGGAAGATCTTCACATCGGCGTCGGGCAGGACGGTGGTGCCGATGTCCCGGCCCTCGACGACGATGCCGGTCGGGGCGCCGGCGGCGATGGCGCGCTGCAGCTCGGTGATCCGGGCGCGGACCTCGGGCACCGCGCTGACCGCGCTGACCGCGTCGGTGACCTCCTGGGTGCGGATCGGACCGGCGGCGTCCGCGCCGTCCACGGTGATGGTCGGGTCGACCGGGTCGGTGCCGGAGACGATCTCGGGCCGGTCCGCGGCGGACGCCACGGCCGAGGCGTCCCGGACGTCGACGCCGTGCGTCAGCATCCACCAGGTGATCGCGCGGTACTGGGCGCCGGTGTCCAGGTAGCTCAGGCCGAGCTTCACCGCGACGGCCCTGGAGGTGCTGGACTTGCCCGTGCCGGAGGGGCCGTCGACGGCGACGATGACGGGGACCGGGGCGTCCTGGGACTCGGAGGCCGCCTGCCGGGATGTTGCTGCCACGGTGTCGGGCACCTTTCTCGAACTGCACGGGTTTCTCGGGCTGCGCCGGGCACAGGCCCGCCGGGGCACGGGGGACGGGCGGATCCGCCGGGCGCGGTCCTCCGCCGGGCATGCCGCCCGGCACCAGGCTACCGGGGGCGCGGCCCGCCTACTGCTGCCGGATGGCCCAGCCCCGCTCGCGCAGTGCCGCGGCCAGGACGGGAGCCGCGTCCGGCTCGACCATGAGCTGGACATGGCCCGCCTGCTGGCCGGTGGCGTGCTCGATCCGCACGTCCTCGATGTTGACCCCGGCCCGCCCGGCGTCGGCGAAGATCCGGGCCAGCTCGCCGGGGCGGTCGCTGATGAGCACGGCCACGGTCTCGTAGGCGGCGGGGGCCTGGCCGTGCTTGCCCGGGACCCGGGCCCGGCCGCTGTTGCCGCGGCGCAGCACGTCCTCGATGCCGGCCGCGCCGTCGGTGCGCTTGGCCTCGTCGGCGGACTGCAGCGCGCGCAGCGCCCGCACCGTCTCCGCCAGGTCTTCGGCCACGGCGGCGAGGACGTCGGCCACCGGGCCGGGGTTGGCGGAGAGGATGTCGATCCACATGGCCGGGTCGGAGGCGGCGATCCGCGTCACGTCGCGGATGCCCTGCCCGCACAGCCGCACCGCCGTCTCGTCGGCGGTCTCCAGCCGGGCCGCCACCAGGCTGGACACCAGCTGCGGGGTGTGCGAGACCAGGGCGACGGCCCGGTCGTGGGCGTCGGCGTCCATCACCACGGGGACGGCCCGGCAGAGCGCGACCAGTTCCAGGGCGAGGTTGAGCACCTCGGTGTCGGTCCCGGCGGTCGGGGTGAGCACCCAGGGCCGTCCCTCGAAGAGGTCGGCGCCGGCGGCCAGCGGGCCGGTGGTCTCCTTGCCGGCCATCGGATGCGTGCCCAGGTAGGTGGTCAGGTCGCAGCCCAGCGCCTCGGCCTCCCGGCGCGGGCCGCCCTTGACGCTGCCGACGTCGATGCAGCCGCGGGCCGCGCCCCGCCGCTGCACCTCGGCGACGGCGGCGGGGATGTGCGCGGGCGGTACGGCCACCACGGCGAGGTCAACCGGTCCCTCGGGCGGGCGGTCCGTCCCGGCGCCCAGCGAGGCGGCGGTGCGGACCCGGTCGGTGTCGCGGTCCGCCAGGTGCACCCGCACGCCGCGGCCGGCCAGGGCCAGCGCGACGGAGGTGCCGATGAGTCCGGTTCCGATGACGAGTGCCGACCTCACCTGTTCGCTCCCCTGCCTCCGCGGCGCGCCGCTGCCGTGCTGCCGCCGTCCTCGTGTCCGGACCAGCGTAGGCGCCGGCCCGCCGGTCCGGGTGCGCCGCCCGTCCCGTGAGACGTGGGGGCCACCGGGGGCGCGTGCCACAATCACGGCCGTGTCCTCACCCGCGCCGATACCCCCGGCCCCCGCCGTGCCCGGTCCGCACGCCCTGGTGCGCGACCACACCGTCTACTCGTGTGTGATGGGCTCGCGGGCCTTCGGGCTGGCCACCCGGAGCAGCGACACCGACCGGCGCGGTGTGTACGTGGCCCCGACGCCGCTGTTCTGGCGGCTCGACAAGCCCCCGGCCCATGTGGACGGCCCGGCACCGGAGCAGTTCTCCTGGGAGCTGGAGCGGCTGTGCGAGCTGGCGCTGCGGGCCAACCCCACCGTGCTGGAGTGCCTGCACTCCCCGCTCGTCGAGCGTGCCGACGAGGTCGGCCGGGAGCTGCTGGCACTGCGCGGGGCCTTCCTGTCCCGGCACGCGCACCGCACCTTCGCCAAGTACGCCGAGGGCCAGTACCGCAGGCTGGCCGCGCACCGGCGCGAGCGGGGCGAGGTGCGCTGGAAGCAGGCGATGCACCTGGTGCGGCTGCTGCTGTCCTGCCGCGACCTGCTGCGCACCGGAGAGCTGTCCGTCGACGCCGGCGCCCACCGGGAGCGGCTGCTGGCCGTCCGGCGCGGCGAGGTGCCCTGGGACGAGGTGGCCGCCTGGATCGCCCGGCTGCACGAGGAGACGGAGGCGGCCGCCGCCCGCACCCCGCTGCCCGCCGAACCGGACCGGGCACGGGTGGAGGACTTCCTGGTCCGCGTCCGCCGTGCCTACGTCTGAGCCGTCGGCCGGTCAGCCGCCTTCCGCACCCGTACGACCAGGTCGTGGAGGGCGTCGTGGCCTCCCGGCCGGTCCGGGAGGGCGGAGGCGTCCCGGGCATGGGCCAGGACGGCGTGCAGGACCTCGGTGTCGGCGCGCAGGCGGTCGGCGTCCGGTGCCCCCGAGGCGGGGACCGGGCCGTGCTCGGCCGCGGCCTTGGCCTCGACCAGTTCGGCGAGGTAGCCGGGCGCCTCGGCCACCCGGCCGAGCAGGGTGGGCAGATGGGCGCAGACCTCACCGGTGCGCATCAGGTGGATGCCGGTGAGCAGCGCGCGGAAGGTGTACAGCAGTGGCTTGAGCTCCCCCGTCCGCTCGTGCAGCCGCCACTGGGTGCCGGCGAAGCCCCGGTAGTGGTGGGCGTGGTGGCGGGTGAGCACCAAGGGCGCGAGGGCGGTCAGCTCGGCGTGCGCGGCGGTGGTGTGCACCACCAGCGGAGAGAGCAGCTGCTCCAGGACGTAGCCGTTGCGACGGAGCATCAGCCGGGCGAACTTGCGCAGGTCGTGGGTGACCAGGTCCGTCTCCGCGGCCGGCCCGAAAGCGCCGCGGTCCCACATGCGGGAGAAGGTCTCCTCGCCCTCCCGCAGTCCGATCAGGTCGTCCACCGGCAGCAGATGGACCCCGCGCAGGTCGATGTCCGAGTCGCGGGAGGGGAAGCCGTACAGGTGCGCGCCGGAGACGGTCGCGAAGATCAGCGGGTGACGCTGTCCGGCCAGGACAGGACGCAGGTCGGACAGGCCGGGCAGGCCGGTGGTACTCGGAGCGGTCATGCCGCCCATCCTGGCGGCCGGACGGCGGCGGCTGCCAGGGGGTTTCCCGGGCTGTGGCCCGGTGTGCCGGGACCCGCCACGGGGCCGCCGCGGACGAGTGGCGGGCGGGGGCGCGGCACGCCGGCCGCGGCCCCGCCGTCCCCGGGCTAGAGGCCGACCTCGTTCATCAGCATGCCGACCTCGGTGTTGGTCAGCCGCCGCAGCCAGCCGGACTTCTGGTCGCCCAGCGCGATGGGGCCGAAGCGGGTGCGGACCAGCCGGTCGACCGGGAAGCCGGACTCGGCGAGCATCCGGCGGACGATGTGCTTGCGGCCCTCGTGCAGGGAGACCTCGACCAGGTAGTTCTTCCCGGTGTTCTCCACGACCTTGAAGTGGTCCGCGCGCGCGTAGCCGTCCTCCAGCTTCACGCCCTCCTTGAGCCGCTTGCCCAGGTCGCGCGGGATCGGGCCCTGTATCGCGGCGAGGTAGGTCTTGCGGACGCCGTAGCGGGGGTGGGTGAGCCGGTGGGCGAGCTCGCCGTGGTTGGTGAGCAGGATCAGCCCCTCGGTCTCGGTGTCCAGCCGGCCCACGTGGAACAGCCGGGTCTCGCGGTTGGTCACGTAGTCGCCCAGGCACTGGCGGCCCTCCGGGTCCTCCATGGAGGAGACCACCCCGGCCGGCTTGTTGAGCGCGAAGAACAGGAACGACTGGGTGGCGATCGTCAGGCCGTCGACCTTGATCTCGTCCTGCTCCGGGTCCACCCGCAGGCCCTGCTCGGTGACGATCCTGCCGTTGACCTCCACCCGGCGCTGGTCGATCAGCTCCTCGCAGGCGCGGCGCGAGCCCATGCCGGCCCGGGCCAGGACCTTCTGCAGCCGCTCGCCCTCCGGCTCGCCGAAGGTCTTGGGCAGCTTCAGCGGCGGCTTGCTGTGCCGGGCGCGGTTGCGCTCCTCCAGCTGGGCCTCGTACTCACGGGGGCGGGCCGGGGCGGACCGTCCGCCGGTCCTGCCGCCCGTCCGCCCGCCTGCCCTGCCGCCCGCCCCGGTGCCGCCGCCCTTGCCCCTGGGCGCCCCCTTGGCGGTCCCGGATCCGCCGGACCGGTCCGGGCTGCCCGCGTCGTAACGGCGCTCCTCGGGACGGGGCCGCCCCGTGCGCTTCTGCCTGTCGTCGCGGCTGTTGCCCGCGCCCCGGTAGTTCCGGTTGCTGTTCCTGCCGCTGCTTCGCATCAAGGTTTCCGTCTAACTGTCTCTAGGTCCGGTCCCGGCGTGGGAATCGCCGCTGTCGTCCACGTCGAACGACGGCACCCCCTCCTGGCTCTCCGCCTCGACCGCGTCCGCCTCGGGGAGGAAGGGCGCGAGGTCCGGAAGCTCCGCCAGGCTCCGCAGGCCCATCCGCTCCAGGAAGTAGTTCGTCGTCCTGTACAGGATCGCACCTGTCTCGGGTTCCGTGCCCGCCTCCTCGACCAGTCCGCGCTGGAGGAGGGTGCGCATGACGCCGTCGCAGTTGACGCCGCGCACCGCCGAGACCCGGGAGCGGCTGACCGGCTGGCGGTACGCGACCACCGCCAGGGTCTCCAGGGCGGCCTGGGTGAGCCGGGCCTGCTGGCCGTCCAGGACGAAGCCCTCGACCGCGTCGGCGTACTCGGGGCGGGTGTAGAACCGCCAGCCGCCCGCGACCGGGCGCAGGTCGAAGCCGCGGCCCTGCCGGGTGTACTCCTCGGACAGCTCGCGCAGCGCCACGGCGACCGCGCGGCGGGGACGCCGGAGGATCTTCGCCAGCCGCTCCTCGGTGGCGGGCTCGTCGACGACCATCAGCACCGCCTCCAGGGCGGGCTTGAGATCCAGTTCGGCGACGGCGGAGGCGCCGGCCGGCGGGTGCGGGCCCGGGCCCGCACCGGTGGTCGCGTTCGTGTCCGGTCCTGTGCTCACTTCCGGCCGTCCTTCCCCTTGTCGTCTCCGCCGCCCGTCGCGCCGCCGGTGCCGTCCTGGGCGTCGAACTCGTCGGTGACCAGTGACAGCGCCTCCGCAGCCGCCGCCCCGCCGCTCCAGCGCACGGTGAGGACGCCCAGTGCCTCGGGCTGGTCGAGGAGGACCGCGCGCTCGCGGTACAGCTCCAGCAGCGCCAGGAAGCGGGCGACGACGGTGAGGGTGTCCGGCGCGTCCTCGACGAGTTCCGCGAAGCTCGCCTCGCCCCTCTCCCGGAGCCGGGCCACCACGATCCCGGCCTGTTCGCGGACGCTGACCAGCGGGGCGTGGATGTGGTCGACGTACACCTGCGGCTCCGGCCGGGGCTGCATCGCCTTGACGGCCAGCCTGGCGAAGCCCTCGGGGCCGATCCGGATGACCACCTCGGGCAGCAGCTCGGCGTGGTGCGGCTCCAGGCCCACCGTACGGGGGTGGCGGCGGGCCTCCGCGGCCAGCCGTCCGCCGAGGATCTCGGCGACCTGCTTGTAGGCGCGGTACTGCAGCAGCCGGGCGAAGAGCAGGTCGCGCGCCTCCAGCAGGGCGAGGTCGGCCTCGTCCTCCACCTCGGCGGAGGGCAGCAGCCGGGCGGCCTTGAGGTCGAGGAGGGTGGCGGCGACGACCAGGAACTCGGTGGCCTGGTCGAGGTCCCAGTCCGGCCCCATGGCACGGATGTGGGCCATGAACTCGTCGGTGACCCGGGACAGCGCCACCTCCGTGACGTCCAGCTTGTGCCTGGCGATCAGCTGGAGGAGCAGGTCGAAGGGGCCTTCGAAGTTGTCCAGCACGACCTTGAAGCGGCCGTCGTCCGGCTCGCCCTCCGTCCCGGGGCCCGGTCCGGGACCGGGGTCCTCCTTCTCCGGTCCCCCGGGTTCCTCCGGCCCCTCCGGTCCGGCGGCGGGTCCGGGCGGGGAGGCGGGAGCGGCCGTCTCCGGTCGCGGCGCGGGAGCTCCGGCCGGCCCGGGGTCCTCCGCTACGGGTTCTTCCGCACCGGCCCGGGCGGCTGGCTCCGCGTCCGCGCCGGGTTCCGCGCCGGCCGGGACCGGTCCGGGCGGCGCCGCCGGGGCGGCCGGTGCCGCCCCCGGCCCCCGGCCCAGCGGGCGGCGGGACGGCCGGGGGTCCGGCGCGGGTTCGTCGGCGGTCGGCATCGCGGGGCAGGTTACCGCCCCGCAGGTCAGCTGCCGCGCAGGCGGCGCACCAGGATGCTCGCGTCGCCGCGCGACTCCAGGTCCGCCAGGACCACGGCGACCGCCTCGCGGACGATCCGGCCGCGGTCCACCGCCAGGCCGTGCTCACCGCGGAGCACCAGCCGGGCGTGCTCGAGGTCCATCAGCTCCTCGGCGGAGACATAGACCGTGATCTTCTCGTCGTGGCGCTCGCGCCCGCTGGGGCGCCGGGCGGTGACACGGCCTCGCCGGGCCGGGGCCGCAGCGCCGGCCCGGCTTCTGGACTGGCCCCGGGCGCCGCCGACCGGCTGGGGCGCCGCCCGGCGCCCCTCCGCGGTGGCCTGGCCGTTCCGGGCCGGTGCCGCCGGGCCGGGCGACTGGCCCTGCGGGCTCTGCCGGGAGCCGCGGCCGCTGTGGCCGTCGGCGTCGGCCCCCGGGGAGCCCGGGGAAATCGGGGAACCAGCCGCCTCCGCCCCGCGGTCCGGACCGTCGTCCGCGGCCGGGGCGTGCCCGTCGGCCGGGACCGGCTCCCCCGAAGGAGCGGGGAGCCGGGCGGCGGGGGCGTCACCGCCGGAGTGCTGCTGGGGGGTCGACGGCTGGACCGGGGACCCCCCGGTGGAGCGGAACAGTTCGTCGGCTGCCGGGAGACTCACTCGGCGTGGCACCGGGCGAGCACCTCCCTGGCGAGCTGGCGGTAGGCGGCGGCACCGACGGAGTTGGAGGCGTAGGTGGTGATCGGCTCCCCGGCGACCGTGGTCTCCGGGAAGCGCACGGTGCGCCCGATGACGGTGTGGTACACGTTGTCGTCGAACGCCTCGACGACACGTGCGAGCACCTCGCGGCTGTGCACGGTGCGCGAGTCGTACATCGTCGCCAGGATGCCGTCGAGCCGCAGCTCGGGGTTGAGCCGCTCCTGGACCTTCTCGATGGTCTCGGTCAGCAGCGCCACACCGCGCAGCGCGAAGAACTCGCACTCCAGCGGCACGATCACCTTGTGCGCGGCGGTCAGCGCGTTGACGGTCAGCAGACCGAGGGACGGCTGGCAGTCGATCACGATGAAGTCGTAGTCGGGCAGCAGCGGCGTCAGTGCCCGCTGCAGCGTCGACTCCCGGGCGACCTCGCTGACGAGCTGCACCTCGGCGGCGGACAGGTCGATGTTGCTGGGCAGCAGGTCCATGCCCGCCACCGCCGTCTTCAGCAGCACCTCGTCGGGCGACATGCCGCGCTCCATGAGGAGGTTGTAGACGGTCAGGTCCAGCTCCATCGGGTTGACGCCGAGGCCGACCGAGAGCGCGCCCTGGGGGTCGAAGTCCACGAGCAGCACCCGGCGGCCGTACTCGGCCAGCGCGGCGCCCAGGTTGATGGTGGAGGTGGTCTTGCCGACCCCGCCCTTCTGGTTGCACATCGCGATGATCTTCGCCGGGCCGTGTTCGCTGACCGGGCCGGGGATCGGGAAGTACGGCAGCGGGCGGCCGGTGGGACCGATGCGCTCGCGGCGCTGCCGGGCGGCGTCGGGCGCGAGGGTGGCGGCGTACTCGGGATCGGGCTCGTACTCCGCGTCGGGGTCGTAGAAGTGCCCCTCGGGGAGTTCCCCGTAGTGGGGGTCCTGGTGGTCGGGCAGTCGGCCGGCGGACTCGCCGCCCGAGTGGTCGGCGGCCATGGCGCTCGCGCGGTGACCGTCCGTGCTCTGGTGGGCTGTCATGCTCGCCTGGTTCTGGTGGGCTGCGAAAGTCTGGACAGCGACGGAGCCGACGGCGCCGAGTCCCGCGGGGCCCTGGCCCCGCGAAGGCGTTCCTGGTTGGGCACCCCCGGGAGTAAATGTCGACTCATTCACAAGTCGTCCTACCTCCTTGGTGACCAGGAAACTTCTAGACAGATCAGCGTGGCACCATGCCGATGATTGGCGACTCTATGGCGTGTCGGTGGTCCGCAGCAACACAATCCGCCGTAGACGGCGCGATGTGTCGGCAACCGCATACCCATCTGTCAAGGGCGTAACAACCGCGCACGCGGGGCCCGGAGGAGCGCGAAACGGCAGAAGAGCGACGATCCCGACCAGTTGACCATGCGATGACCAGGGATGTCGACATGCGCGCCGGGCCGGCGGACCGGGCCGGCTGCTTCCAAGCCAGGAGGGTGACACGGCAATCACTTTGTTGACGCACGATGTTGACGCTTTACCGACTTTTCACCTGACACCCCGTCGGCGGGTCCGCCGGTGACCCCACCGGCCACCGGCGGACCCGCCGTTCCGGCCGTCAGCCGAGCAGCGTCTCCGGCTCGCGCGCCGACAGGCCGTGCGCCTCGGCGACCGGCCCGTGGGTGACCTCGCCGTCGTGGACGGTGAGCCCCCCGGCGAGCGCCGGATCACGGCGCAGCGCCTCACGCCAGCCGTGGTCGGCCAGCTCCACCACGTACGGCAGCGTGGCGTTGGTGAGCGCGTACGTGGAGGTGCTGGGCACCGCGCCGGGCATGTTGGCCACGCAGTAGAAGACCGAGCCGTGGACGGTGAAGGTCGGCTCCGCGTGGGTGGTGGGGCGCGAGTCCTCGAAGCAGCCGCCCTGGTCGATGGCGATGTCGACCAGGACGCTTCCCGGCCTCATCCGCGCCACCAGCTCATTGGTGACCAGCTTCGGCGCCCGGGCCCCCGGGATCAGCACGGCGCCGATGACCAGATCGGCGTCCAGTACGGCCCGCTCCAGCTCGTAGGCGTTGGAGGTGACCGTCCGCACCCGGTTCCCGAAGATCCGGTCGGCCTCGCGCAGCTTGCGCACGTCCTTGTCGAGCAGGGTGACCTGGAAGCCCATGCCGACGGCGATCTGGGTGGCGTTCCAGCCCGCCACCCCGCCGCCGATGACGGCGGCGCGGCCCGCCGGGGCACCCGGCACACCACCGGGCAGCACGCCGCGCCCGCCCGCCGACCGCATCAGGTGGTACGCGCCGACCTGGGGGGCGATCCGGCCGGCGACCTCGGACATCGGCGCCAGCAGCGGGAGCGCCCCGTCGGCGGTCCGTACCGTCTCGTAGGCGATCGCGGTGGTGCCGGAGCGCAGCAGCGCCTCGGTGCACTCGCGGGACGCGGCCAGATGGAGATAGGTGAACAGGACCTGGTCCTTGCGCAGCCGGTGGTACTCCTCGGCGACCGGCTCCTTGACCTTCAGTACCAGCTCGGCGGTGGCCCACACCTCGTCGGCGTCGTCCAAGACGGTGGCGCCGGCCTCGGCGTACTCCCGGTCGCCGATGGCGGAGCCCGCCCCGGCGTCCCGCTCCACGTAGACCCGGTGGCCGCCGCGTACGAGTTCGTGCACACCGGCCGGGGTGATGGCCACGCGGAACTCGTTGTTCTTGACTTCACGGGGGATGCCGACCTTCATGTCGATCACGGTCCTCGTATCGGGGGTTGTGGGATGGACCGGGACGCACTCCGCGGCGCCCGGACGTCGGGTGGACATCCGGCCACGGCGGAGCGGCCGCAGCCCAGGCAGTCTATTGAAGGATTTACCCCTGTCCACCCTTAGGATGTTTCAGTTTTTTTGCGAAACGCCAACGTTTCCCAGGGGGAGCTGCTGGAGCGGGGCAGCCGGCCGCCACCGGCCCCCGCTACCCTCCGCCGCCGTCCGCACGCTTCCGCGCCCGCTCGGCCTCCGCCAGCGCACGGGCGCACCCCTCCTCGTCGCCCAGCCTGCGGCACACCGCGGCCGCGGCCCGCCAGGCGCGCAGCGCCTCCTCCCAGCGCTCCGCGCGGCGGTGCCCGTCCCCGATCCGGGCGTACAGCCGGGCCTCGTCCGCCAGGTCGCCGCCGGTCTGGCACAGGGCCAGCGCCCGGCCGTACCAGTCCGCCGCCCGCTGCCGGTCCCCCAGGACCGCGTGCACGTCCCCGAGGGACTCCATGGCCCGCACGGCGAACGCGCCGCCGTCCTGCCCGCCGAGGGCCCGGGCGGCGTCCAGCGCGGCCCGGTAGCGCTCCAGCGCCCGCCGGGGGCGGCCGGCTCCCGAGTCGAGGTCGCCGAGATCCAGCAGGGCGGCGGCACGTTCGCCGTGCAGGCCCCGCCGCCCGGTGACCGGCAGCAGCAGCTCGTGCAGGCGGTACCGCTCGGCTGCGGACCCCTCGGCCCCGCGGTGCGCCCGCAGCGCCGCGGCCAGGGCGACGGCCGGCCGCCGGGCGAGGGCGTCCAGCTCCCCGTCGGCCGCCGCGAGCCGGGCGGCGGCACGCAGGGCGGGCAGCCGGGAGTCGAGCCAGGCGGCGGCCTCGGCGCGGGTGTCGAAACGCAGGGCGCGCGGCAGCCCGGCCGCCCTGGCCCGGGCCGGCGAGCCGGGCGGTTCGGCGGCGGCCCGGCAGGACCCCAGCAGCCGCACCGTCCGTTCCAGCAGTCTCGCTCGCGCCAGCCGTGCCTCGGCGGCACACTCCCCCGCCGCCAGCAGGGCGGCCAGCAGAGGATGCAGGCAGTCCGGGACCGTGTAGTGCCGGAAGACGGCGGCCGGTCCGGGCCCGGTGGCGGGACGCAGCAGGCCGAGCCGGGCGAGGTGCTCCAGCGCCGCCCCGGCCGTCCGCGGCGGACAGCCCGCCAGGGCGGCCGCGACATGGGCGTCGACCAGCCCGGCCGGGGCGAGGGCCAGCAGCCGCAGGAGGCGGGCCGCGGACGGCGGCAGCGAGTCGTACACCAGCCGGAAGGCACGGACCAGCGGGTGGGCGGGCACGGTACGGCGCCTCCCGGGGCGCGGAACGCGGGCGGGGACCGGTCCGTCCGCGGTGCGCGCCGGGCTTCCGCCGCTCCCGCCGGGAACACCCGCGCCGGTCTCCCCGCCGGGGACCGCGCCCGGGAGAAGCCCGTCGGGAAGCTCCGCCAGCCGCCGGAGCGCCTCGGCGACGGACGCCATGGGATGGGCCGCCAGCCAGCCGCCCGCCAGGACGAGCGCGGCGGGCAGCCCGCCGCACGCCTCGGCCAGCTCCTCGGCGGCACGCGGATCGACGGTGAAGCGGAGGTCGTCCCCGGCGCACCGGGCCAGCAGGGCGACGGCCGAGCCGGTGTCGAGCCCGCCGAGCGTGCAGGGCCGCACGCCCCGGACACCGGTCAGCGGCCCCCCGGAGACCGCCAGGACGAGGCAGTCCGGGTTGTCCGGGAGCAGGCCCGCCAGCTGCCCGGGTCCGGTCACCCCGTCCAGCAGCAGGACGCGGCGGCCGTCGCCGAGTACGGCGCGCAGCTCCCCGGTGAGCTCCTCCTCCCCCGCTCCGGCCGGTACCGGGCGGCGGAGCGCGCCGAGCAGATCCCGGGCGGTGTCCTCGGCGGGCACGGGGGTGCCGTCCGGGCCGGTGAGCCGGGCGCGCAGCACCCCGCCGGGGTGGTCGGCGGCCACCCGCCGCACGAACTCCTCCGCCAGCGCGGTGCGGCCCGAGCCGGGACGGCCCGCGACGAGCAGCACCCGGCCGCGGGGCACGGGGCGGCCGGAGAGGGCGTCCGGCCCGCGGCCGGCGTCGGCGCGCAGCCGGTCCAGCTCGCGCCGCCGTCCGGTGAAGCCGTCCGCGGCGAAGCCGTCCGCGCCGGCCCCCGGTCCGGAGCCGGCGGCCGGGACCGGACCACCGGTGTGCACCGCCTGATCCACCACAGAACGAGGGTAGTTCACCCGCCCCGGCCCGGCACCGGGACGGGGCGCGGCGGTCTCAGGCCCGGAACGGCCGGGCGGGCCAGGGGGCCTCGGCCGGCCGGAGGGCGTCCAGGCCCGCCGGGCCGTCGGCCCGGGCGGCGCTCAGTGCCAGCACACCGGACACCAGGCAGTTGTTGTGCAGGTCGCCGGCCAGCACGCCGCGGACCAGGTCCGCCAGCGGAACCCGGGCCACCTCCATGTCGGCCTCCTCCTCCTCGGCGGCGAAGCGCTCGCCGTCGGCCTCGGACAGCCCGCGGGCCAGGAAGATCCGGATCGCCTCGTCGCTGCCGCCCGGCGAGGAGTACAGGTCGACCAGCACCCGCCAGTCCTCGGCCTTGGCGTGCGCCTCCTCGTACAGCTCGCGGCGGGCGGCGGCCAGCGGGTTCTCGCCCGGGACGTCGAGCAGCCCGGCGGGGATCTCCCACAGCTTGTGGCGCACCGGGTGCCGGTACTGGTTGAGGACCAGCACCCGGTCCCGCTCGTCCAGCGCGAGGACGGCCACCGAGCCGGGATGCACCTGGTAGTCGCGGGCCGCGACGGAGCCGTCCGGCATCACCACGCGGTCGGTGCGCACACCGGTCTTGTTGCCGGTGAAGGGCGTCTCGCTGGAGACGACCCGCCACTGGAGCGGGGTGTCCCGCAGCCGCCCGTCGTTCTCCGCCACGGCTCAGACCCCCTCGGTCACGGCGGCGTCCGCCGTGGTGTCCGCGCCGGCGCCGACGCCCTGCCGGCGCTCGACCGCCGCCTTCACCAGGCCGGCGAAGAGCGGATGCGGGCGGGTGGGCCGGGAGCGCAGCTCGGGGTGGGCCTGGGTGGCCACCAGGTACGGGTGGACCTCGCGCGGGTACTCCACGTACTCCACCAGCTTGTTGTCCGGGGAGGTGCCGGAGAAGACCAGCCCGGTCTTCTCCAGCTCGGTGCGGTAGCGGTTGTTGACCTCGTACCGGTGGCGGTGGCGCTCCTCGACGTACGGCTCGCCGCCGTACACCTCGCGCACGATCGACCCCTCGGCGAGCTTGGCCGGGTACATGCCCAGCCGCATGGTGCCGCCCATGTCGCCCTCACCGGCGACGATCTCCAGCTGTTCCTCCATCGTGGAGATCACCGGATGGGGCGCGGCCCGGTCGAACTCGGTGGAGTTGGCACCCTCGATGCCCGCCAGGTTCCGGGCCGCCTCGATGACGATGCACTGCAGTCCCAGACACAGGCCCAGCAGCGGGACGCCGTTCTCGCGGGCGTAGGTGATCGCCGCCACCTTGCCCTCCACCCCGCGCTCGCCGAAGCCGCCGGGGATGCAGACCGCGTCCACGTCGCCGAGCTGCTTGCGCGCCCCGCCCGGGACCCGGCAGTCGTCGGAGGTGACCCACTTGATCCGCACCCGGGCGTTGTTGGCGAAGCCGCCCGCGCGCAGTGCCTCGGTGACCGACAGATAGGCGTCGGGCAGGTCGATGTACTTGCCGACCAGCGCGACGGTCACCTCGTGCTCGGGCTGGTGGACACGGCGCAGCAGGTCGTCCCAGCGGGTCCAGTCCACGTCCCGGAAGGGCAGGCCCATCCGGCGCACCACGTAGGCGTCCAGGCCCTCGCCGTGCAGCACCCGGGGGATGTCGTAGATGGAGGGGGCGTCCTTGCAGGCCACCACCGCCTCCTCGTCCACGTCGCACATCAGCGAGACCTTGCGCTTGATGGAGACGGGCACGTCGCGGTCGGCGCGCAGCACGATCGCGTCGGGCTGGATGCCGATGTTGCGCAGGGCGGCCACCGAGTGCTGGGTGGGCTTGGTCTTCAGCTCCCCGGAGGGGCCGATGTAGGGCAGCAGCGAGATGTGGACGACGAAGACGTTGTCGCGGCCGACCTCGTGCCGCACCTGGCGCACCGCCTCCAGGAACGGCAGCGACTCGATGTCGCCGACGGTGCCGCCGACCTCGGTGATCACCACGTCCACGTCATCGGTGGCCATCCGGCGGATGCGGTGCTTGATCTCGTTGGTGATGTGCGGGATGACCTGCACGGTGTCGCCCAGGTACTCGCCGCGCCGCTCCTTGGCGATCACCGTGGAGTACACCTGGCCGGTGGTGACGTTCGCCGAGCCGTCGAGGTCGACGTCGAGGAAGCGCTCGTAGTGGCCGATGTCCAGGTCCGTCTCGGCGCCGTCGTTGGTGACGAACACCTCGCCGTGCTGGAAGGGGTTCATCGTGCCGGGGTCGACGTTGAGGTACGGGTCCAGCTTCTGCATCGTGACCCGCAGCCCCCGGGCCTTGAGCAGCGCGCCGAGGCTGGAGGCGGTGAGCCCCTTGCCGAGCGAGGAGGCGACACCCCCCGTGACGAAGAGGTGCTTGGTCGTCATGGATTTGGGCGGCATGGCCAAGAGGGGGCTCCCGTGGTCGCGTGGTGACGTGCGCTCCGGCGCCCCGGCCGGTGGGAGGGGTGCCGTCGCTGCGGTTCGGGGGTTGTTGTGCCCTCCGCTCCACGGGCTACCAGGGTATCAGCGGCGGACCGGAGGCGCCGATGCGGCGCCCTCCCGGCCCGGAACGTGGCACAGTGTGCGGACGCGCGCGGGAGCGGGCCGTGGACCGCCGGTCCCCGGGTACGGGCACCGTGTGCGGACACCGTGTCCGGGCAGGGCGTACGGGCAGGGCGCGGCCGTGCCCCGGCGCCTCCCCGGCCGATAGGCGATAGTGGTCACCCGGACGGGTCCGTCGGCCCTAGGGTGACCTCGGCGCGGCCCTTCGGCGGCGTCGTATCCTGCTCAGACTGTCCGCGCGGGTCTTCCCCGCGCGGCAGCATGGAAAACCGCGCGTCCCACGGGGCGTAGCCACTGTTCGACTGGAGATGCTCGTGGCCGGGCGCATCGAGGATTACGCACTCATCGGGGACATGCAGACCGCCGCCCTGGTCTGCCGGGACGGGTCGGTGGACTGGCTCTGCCTGCCCCGGTTCGACTCCCACGCCGTCTTCGCCGGGCTCCTGGGCACCGAGGAGCACGGCTTCTGGCGGCTGGGCCCCGCGCATGCCGCCGGCCAGCAGCCGCCGCACGCCACCCGGCGCCGTTACCGGGGCGACTCCCTGGTCCTGGAGTCGGAGTGGGACACCCCCCGGGGCACGGTGCGGGTGATCGACTTCATGCCGCCGCGCGAGCACCACGCCCCGCAGCTGGTGCGCGTCGTGGAGGGCGTCAGCGGCCGGGTGCCGATGCGCTCGGCACTGCGGATGCGGTTCTCCTACGGCCAGATCGTCCCGTGGGTGCACAAGGTGGACGGCCGCACCGTCGCCGTCGCCGGACCCGACTCCGTCTGGGTGGACAGCGAGGTCGACACCTACGGCGAGAACCTGACCACCTACGCCGACTTCACCGTCGCCCCGGGCGACCGGGTCGCCATGACCATCAGCTGGCAGCCCTCCCACAACGGTCCCCCGCCACTCGCGGACCCGGAGATGTCGCTGGCCGCGACCGAGGACTTCTGGCGCGACTGGGTGGCGCACTGCACGTACCACGGCCCGTACCGGGAGGCGGTCGTCCGCTCCCTGATCACGCTGAAGGCGCTCACCTACGGCCCGACCGGCGGCATCGTCGCCGCCCCCACCACCTCGCTGCCCGAGCACATCGGCGGGGTCCGCAACTGGGACTACCGCTTCACCTGGCTGCGCGACGCGGCGATCACCCTCTCCTCGCTGCTGCGCACCGGCTACCGCGAGGAGGCGCTGGCCTGGCGGGAGTGGCTGCTGCGCGCGGTCGCCGGGGACCCGGAGAACCTCCAGATCATGTACGGCATCGCGGGCGAGCGCGAGCTGGGCGAGACGGAGCTGTCCTGGCTGCCCGGCTACGAGGACTCCCAGCCGGTACGGGTCGGCAACGGCGCCGCCGGCCAGCTCCAGCTCGACGTCTACGGCGAGACCATCGAGGCGCTGCACCTGGCCCACATGACCGGGCTGGCCCGCAACGACTACGCCAGCCTGCTCCAGATCAAGCTGATCAGCTATCTGGAGGACCACTGGACGGACCCGGACGAGGGCATATGGGAGGTGCGCGGGCCGCGCCGGCACTTCGTGCACTCCAAGGTCATGGCGTGGGTCGCGGTGGACCGCACGATCCGCCTGATCGAGTCCGGCGAGGCCCACGGTCCCCTGGAGCGGTGGCGCGAGCTGCGCGACACGATCCACCGGGACGTCTGCGAGAAGGGTTACGACCCCGAGCGCAACACCTTCACCCAGTCCTACGGGTCGACGGAGCTGGACGCCGCGCTGCTGCTCATCCCGCAGGTGGGCTTCCTGCCCCCGGACGACAAGCGGGTCATCGGCACCATCGAGGCCATCCAGCGCGAGCTGTCCACCCCGGACGGCTTCGTGATGCGCTACCCGACGGCGGGCGAGCAGGAGGGCCTGGACGGGCTGGAGGGCGACGAGGGCGCGTTCCTGGCCTGCTCGTTCTGGCTGGCCGACGACCTGGCGATGATCGGCCGGGTCGAGGAGGCGCGCAAGCTGTTCGAGAAGCTGCTCTCCCTGCGGAACGACCTGGGGCTGCTCGCCGAGGAGTGGGACTCCCGGCTCCAGCGCCAGGTGGGCAACTTCCCGCAGGCGTTCAGCCACGTGCCCCTGATCGACACGGCCCTGCGGCTGACGGCCTCGGGCGCGTACGGCGGCTGACCGTGCCGGGTGCGGCCCCGCTCCGGGCGGGGCCGCACCCGGCCACACCTGGGTGAGAGCGCTCTCAGCGGGTGTTCTGCACGCTGTCGGCCGTTGGCGGTAGCGTCGTGACTCCCAGAAGAGTTAAGGAGTGTCCCCGTGCACGGTTCCCGGCCCACCCTCGAAGCGGTCGCCGCCCACGCCGGTGTCTCCCGCGCCACCGTGTCGCGGGTGGTCAACGGGGGCGAGGGCGTACGCAAGGCGCTCCGCGAGCGGGTCCAGGCGTCGGTGGCCGCGCTCGGCTACGTCCCCAACCGCGCGGCCCGCAGCCTGGTCACCCGCCGTACAGGCGCCGTGGCCGTGGTGATCGCCGAGCCGGAGACCAGGGTGTTCTCCGACCCCTTCTTCGCCCAGCAGCTGCGCGGCATCAGCCGGGAACTGTCCGCGTGCGACCTGCAGCTCGTCCTGCTCCTGCTGGAGGGGCGCACCAACCACGACCGCATCGGACGCTATCTGGCGGGCGGACACGTGGACGGCGCGCTGATGTTCTCGCTGCACCGCGACGACCCGCTGCCGTCGATGGCCGGCGCCACCGGCCTGCCCACGGTCTTCGGCGGACGGCCGGGCTGGCCCGGCGCCGAGGACGACCCGGATCTGCTCTACGTGGACACCGACAACCGCGGCGGCGCCCGGCAGGCGGTGGCACACCTGCTGGAGCGGGGACGGCGGCGGATCGCCGTGATCACCGGCCCGCTGGACCAGACCTCCGCCCAGGACCGGCTCGACGGCTACCACGACGCCCTCGGGGCGGCCGGGACCGATCCGGCGCTGGTCGCCCACGGCCACTTCACGGCCGAGGGCGGCGAGCACGCCATGGCCGAACTGCTGGACCGCCGCCCCGACCTGGACGCGGTGTTCGCCTGCAACGACCTGATGGCCTCCGGAGCGCTGCGGACACTGCGCGCCCGGGGCCGGCGGGTGCCCGAGGACGTCGCGGTGGTCGGCTACGACGACCTGGAGGCGGCCTGGGCCGATCCGGCGCTGACCACCGTCCGCCAGGACGTCCAGGAGATGGGGCGGATGATGGCCGGCCTGCTGCTGCGGCGGCTGGGGCTGGCCGCGGACGGCGTCCCGCCCGCCGGGCCCCTGGCCCCGGTCGTCACCCCCGCCAGGCTGGTCGTCCGCGACTCCAGCTGACGGCCGGCGCCCACCGGCGGGACGGGTCCCGGAGGCGGTTTCACACCCGGGTCAGCTCGTCGTACACGTTCAGCACCCTGGCCACCGCGTCGTCCCCGGCACCGGACGCCTCCCCGCCGAACGGCGTGCGCCGGCGGCCGGGACCGGCCAGCAGTCCCGTCACCACCGCCGCCAGCGCGTCCGCGTCGCCGTAGGGCACCGGCAGTGCGCCGCCGCCGGCGGCACCGGGCGGTCCGGCCACCACCAGCGGCGCCTGTGCCCGCAGCGCCTCCACGGCCTCCGGCGACCGCTCCGCCCGGTGCCCGGGCAGCACCACGACATCGGCCGCGGCGAGCAGCTCCGGGACGTCCTCCCGCCGCCCCAGCAGCCGTACCGGCAGGCCCTCGGCGTCGACACGGCGCTGGAGCGCGCCTCGTCCCGACCCCTCCCCGACGACGGCCAGCAGCGGAACGGGGTCGAGGCACCCCCAGGCGCGGGAGGCGGTCAGCAGGGCGGTGAGCCCCCGGTGGGGAGTGAGCCCGCCGAGCGCGAGGACCAGCGGGCGCCCGGTGACGCCGAGTTCGGCGCGGGTCTTCTCCCGCGCCCCGTCCGCCCCGTCCGCGGCACCGGGCGCCGGAGGCGGGACGGCGGGCGCGAGCCGGACGTCGCGGGCGCCGTGGCGGCGGGCCCGCTCCACCAGTTCCGGTGCCGTGCCGAGCACCACCCGCGCGGCCCGCACCACCCGCCGCTCCAGCAGCGGCAGCAGCCGGGCCCGCAGCCCCGCGGCCCGGGTACGGCCGTGCCAGGTGACCACCAGGGGCGGGTGGCGGCGCCCGCACAGCGCCAGTGCGGCCAGCGCACCGGCCCGCAGCCCGTGGGCGTGCACCACGTCGGCGTCCGCGCACACCGCGCGCAGCACCGCGGCCGCCGCGGCGTCCGTACGGCGGGGCAGCGGGACGGCGGGGGCACCGGTGGAACCGCCGCCGGGACCGTCCGGCCCGGCACCACCCGGCGCGCAGACCGTCACCCGCAGCCCGCGTGCCACGAGTCCGGCGGCCAGTGCCCGCACCTGCGCACGGGCCCGGGCACCGCCGCCGAGCACCTGCACGACATGCACCGGCGCCCGGCCGTACGGAACGGCCGATGTGCTGCTCACGAGGGGACCACGGGCTCGGAACTCCTGGTTCTGACGGCTCTGTCGGCTCCCCGGCGGGGAACCGGGCGACCGTCCGGGCGGGGCCGCGGGCGCGCCCCGGCGTACGGCGGCGTACCGCGGCACCCGGCACCCGGACGGTGTGCCGCCTCCAGGATGCCAGCTTTCACCCCCGCCGCACGCAGAGCGATCAGGTGATGACAAAAGAAGGCCGGCCGTACCGCCGCGGGGCGGCACGGCCGGTACGGGCACCGGGTCAGATGCTGGTGCGGGCCGCCTCCAGCAACTCCTCGGCATGGGCGCGGGCGAGCCTGGAGTCCTCCTGCCCGGCCAGCATCCGGGACAGCTCGCGCACCCGCTCCTCGCCTTCGAGGGTCTTCACCCCGCTGCGCGTCACCGAGCCGTCGGAGGTCTTCTCCACCAGCAGGTGCCGGTCGGCGAACGCCGCCACCTGCGGCAGATGGGTGACCACCACGACCTGCGCGGACCTCGCCAGCCGGGCCAGCCGCCGGCCCACCTCCACCGCCGCCTTCCCGCCGATGCCGGCGTCCACCTCGTCGAAGAGGTAGGTCGGCACCGGGGCGGCGCCCGCGAAGACGACCTCGATGGCGAGCATCACCCGGGACAGCTCACCGCCGGAGGCTCCCTTGGCGATCGGGCGCGGCGGCGCACCGGGGTGCGGGGCGAGCAGCAGCTCGACCTCGTCCGCGCCGTGCGGGCCGAAGGTGACGGGCCGTCCGTCCACCTCGACGCCCGACTCCGGGTCGGCGCTCTCCTGCTGCCGCACCTCGACGGTGATACGGGCGTGCGGCATGGCCAGTTCGGCCAGTTCCGCGGTGACCGCGTCGGCGAACCGCTTGGCCGCCTCCCGCCGGGCGTCCGTCAGCCGCTGGGCGAGGGCGGCCAGTTCGGCACGGAGGGCGTCGCGTTCGGCGGTCAGCCCGCCGATCCGGTCGTCGTCGCCCTCGAGTTCGGCGAGCCGGGCGGCGCTCTCCTCCGCCCAGGCCAGCACGGCGGCGGTGTCCTCGCCGTACTTGCGGGTGAGATGGGCGAGCACGGCCCGCCGCTCCTCCACCGCGGCCAGCCGCAGCGGGTCGGCGTCCAGGTCGTCGGCGTAGCCCGCCAGCTCGCCGGCCACGTCCGCCAGCAGGATGCCCACCTCGCCCAGCCGGTCGGCCAGTACCGCCAGCGCCGGGTCGTGCGCCCGTACGGCCTCCAGCGCCCGCTGGGCGCCGGCGACCAGGGCGGTGGCGTCCACCGACTCGGGATCGGCCGGGTCCCCGATCAGCGCCCCGTGGGCGGTGGCGGCGGCCGAGGCCAGGGCCTCGGCGTGGCCCAGCCGTTCGGCCTCGGCGGCCAGTTCGGCGTCCTCGCCTGGCCGCGGCCCGGCGGCGGCGATCTCCTCCAGACCGAAGCGCAGCAGATCGGCCTCCTGGGCGCGCTCGCGGGCCTGCTCGGTCAGTTCGGCCAGCTCGGCCGAGACCGCCCGCAGCCGCCGGTACGCCTCGGTGTACCCGGCCAGCGGCTCCGAGACCGCCTCACCCGCGTACCGGTCCAGCGCCCCGCGCTGCCGGGCCGGGCGCAGCAGCCCCTGCTGGTCGCTCTGCCCGTGCACCGCTATCAGGTCCTCGCCGAGCTCCGCCAGCAGCCCGACGGGCACCGTACGGCCGCCGACATGGGCACGCGACCGGCCCTCCGCCGAGACGGTCCGGCTGACCAGCAGCTCGCCGTCGTCCAGTTCCGCGCCCGCCTCCTGTGCCCGGTGCGCGGCGGAGGCGCCTGGCGGCAGCGCGATCCGGCCCTCCACCACGGCGGCCCGCGCGCCCGCGCGCACCAGCGCCGCGTCGGCGCGGCCGCCGAGCAGCAGCCCCAGACTGGTGACGACCATGGTCTTGCCCGCGCCGGTCTCGCCGGTCACCGCGGTGAAGCCGGGGGACAGCTCGACGACGGCGTCATCGATCACGCCCAGGGCCCGAATCCGCATTTCCTCCAACACGGATACGACCATACGAGGTTCCCCGGCCGGATCCCCACCCGCGGTCGCCACCGGTGTGCTTCCCCGCGGGCGGCCGGGCGTTCCGGCACGGCCGGTCCTCAGTGCGGCGCCCCGCGCCACCCGGCCACCGGGAGCGCGAACTTGGCCACCAGCCGGTCGGCGAAGGAGGCGTGGTGCAGCCGCGCCAGCCGCACCGGCACCGCGCCGCGCCGTACCTCCACCCGGGCGCCCGCCGGAAGCTCCACGGTGCGCCGCCCGTCGCACCACAGCACCCCGTTCGGGGTCTGCGGCTGCACCTCGACGGCGAGCACCGCCTCGGGCGTGGTGATCAGGGGCTTGGTGAACAGCGCATGGGCGCTGATGGGCACCATCAGCAGTGCCTCGACCTCGGGCCAGACCACGGGACCGCCGGCGGAGAAGGCGTAGGCGGTGGAACCGGTGGGTGTGGCGCACACCACTCCGTCGCAACCGAACCGGGAGACCGGGCGGCCGTCGATCTCCATGACGACCTCCAGCATGCGCTCCCGGGCCGCCTTCTCCACCGCCGCCTCGTTCAGCGCCCAGTCGCGGTGCACGATCCGGCCGTCGGTACGGACGAGCACGTCGATGGTCATCCGCTCCTCGACCTCGTAGGAGCGGTCGACGACCCGGCGCACGACCTTGTCCAGGTCGTCGCGCTCGGCCTCGGCGAGGAAGCCGACCCGGCCGAGGTTGACGCCCAGCAGCGGCACCCCCGACGCGCGGGCGAACTCCGCGCCGCGCAGCAGCGTCCCGTCCCCGCCCAGGACGACCAGCAGCTCGCAGCCGTCGACGGCGCACTCCCCGGCCTCGACGGTGCGCACCGACGGCGGCAGGGTCAGGTCGGCGGCCTCCTCGGCCAGGACGCGCACCCCGATGCCGTTGCGCAGCAGTCCCTGGACGACGAGCTCGGCGCTGCGGAGCGCGGCCGGACGGCCGGTGTGGGTGAGCAGGAAGACGGTCCGTCCGCCGCCGGAGGCGTCCGGGGCGTGCCCGGCGTATTCGAGGTACTCGGGGTGTTCGGCGTTCCGCGTGGTCACTGGGGGCCCTCCGCCACGGCTCGGTCGACGTCGGCCGGGTCCAGTTCGGGCGCCCCGGCACGCAGCCACAGGAAGTACTCGACGTTACCGGAGGGTCCCGGAAGCGGGCTCGCGATCACTCCGAGTACGCCAAAACCCAGCCCGGCGGCCTGCCCGGCCACGGTACGGACCGCCTCGGCGCGCAGTGCCGGACTGCGGACCACTCCCCCGCTGCCCAGCCGCTCCCGGCCGACCTCGAACTGCGGCTTGACCATCAGCACCAGATCGGCCTCCGGGGCGGCGCAGCGTGCCAGGGCGGGCAGCACCAGGCCGAGCGGGATGAAGGACAGGTCCCCGACGACGAGGTCCACCGGCTCGCCGCCGATCAGCTCCGGGGTCAGCTCCCGGACGTTGGTGCGGTCCCTCACCACGACCCGCTCGTCGTTGCGCAGCGACCAGGCGAGCTGCCCGTAGCCGACGTCCACGGCGATCACCCGCGCGGCACCGGCGCGCAACAGGACGTCGGTGAAGCCGCCGGTGGAGGCACCGGCGTCCAGGGCCCGCCGCCCGGCCACCGCCAGTCCCTTCGGGGTGAACGCCGCCAGGGCGCCGGCCAGCTTGTGCCCGCCGCGCGAGACGTAACCGGGGTCACCGGCGTCCTCGGCCACCACGATCGCCGCGCCGGCCGCCACCTGGGTGGCGGGCTTGGTGGCGACGGTGCCGCCGACGGTGACCCGGCCGGCGGCGATGAGCGTACTGGCGTGCTCGCGCGAGCGGGCCAGTCTGCGGCGCACCAGCTCGGCGTCGAGCCGACCGAGACGGCCGCGCTGGTTTCGTGACGCTGCCACCTGCGGTTCAGCTCCCGGGGTCGTGCGGCGGGGTGTGCGGTGCACCGGGCGCGGGCGGCCCGGGGCGCTGGTCGAGCGCGGTCAGCGTGTCGCGCAGCCCGCGGTGCACGTCCTCGTACACCCCCAGGTGCTCGAAGACGGCGAGGCGGTCGGCGTCCGCCAGGCGGCGCAGCCCGGCGTCCACCGCCGCGTGCCCGGTGGGGGTCACCCCGACCCCCAGGGGCCTGGGCCCGCCGTCCGGCTCCGGTCCCGCGTCCGGTTCCGTGCCCGCCTCCGGTGTCTCCGGCTCCGTGCCGGACATCGGTTCTTCCATGGCCCCGACGCTATCGCGCCCGGCACCCCCCGCGGCGAGCGCTCCCCTGCGGTACGGTCGGGGAAATGGCGACCCTGGAGCAGTGCCGCGCGGCGTTGGACCGGCTGGCGGAGAACCTGGCGGAGGCCGACGACGACGTCCGCGGCGCCACCGCCCTGGAGCGTTCGGTCAGCTGCCATCTCACCGATCTGGACACCACCCTCACCGGCCGGCTCGTCCACGGCCGCATCGAGGACGTGACCGCCTCGGCCGGGCCGCCCGCCGGGCGCGCCCAGATCAGGCTGGCCATGACCAGCGACGACCTGGTCTCCCTGGTGGAGGGCAGGCTGAACTTCGCCCGGGCCTGGGCGCGGGGCCGGGTCAAGCTGGAGGCGGGCCTGCGGGACCTGCTGCGGCTGCGCTCGCTGCTGTGAGCGCCGGGCCCGGAGCGGTGGGTACGAGGGCGGCAAGGTGCTGAGCGGGGCACTGGAGGACTGGCCGGCGTCCTGGCGGACCTGTTCGTCCCCGGTGGCTCCCGCAGTTCCAGGAGGCAGGCCCGGGCCTTCGCGGCCGGGGAGGCGGTCACCTTCGAGGGATGCGTCCTGGACGACCGCCCGTACTGCCGGACGGCCGTCGTCTTCCTCACCGCGTCCCGCACCGGGCCGGCGGTCTCCCCCACCGGGGTGCCGCGTCTGCACCGCCTTCCCGTCCCGGCGGAGCGGCCGGAGCCGTCCCGGGTACGGGGCGGGTCGGCGCCGGACGGGTGCGGTGGCCCGGCGGAAAGAACCGTGTGAGCGACGCGCCGGAAGGACGACGACGACCGCATGACGACCACCCCGCACGCCCGGTCCTTCGACGCCGCCGCCGCTTCCTACGCCGCGAACCGCCCCTCCTACCCGCCCGCCCTGCTCGACGCCGTCGAGGAGCTCGCGGGCCGCCCCCTGGCCGGCGCCCGGGCCGCCGACATCGGCGCCGGCACCGGGATCCTCACCGTCCTGCTCCATGACCGGGGCGCCCGGGTGGTCGCCGTGGAGCCCGGTGACGGCATGACCGCCGAGTTCCGCCGTTTCCTGCCCGGTGTCCCGGTCGTACGCGGCGACGGCAATCGCCTTCCGCTGGCCGCCGGCTCCCTCGGCCTGGTCGCCTACGCCCAGTCCTGGCACTGGACGGACCCGGACCGGTCGCTCCCCGAGGCGTTCCGCGTCCTGCGTCCCGGCGGCGCCCTGGCCGTCGTGCGCAACGACTCCGACGAATCCGTCCCCTGGATCGCCGAGCAGACCGCCCGGCTGCGCCGCTTCTTCGGCGCCGGGACCGCCGCGGAGGAGACCGCCGAGGCGGCCACCGCCCGTTCTCTGCCCGCCGGACGGCCGGGCTTCACCACCCGGCGGGTTCCGTGGTCCCGGCGGGTGCCGTTGGAGACGCATCTGGCCAATCTGGCCACCTTCTCCGACTTCCTCGTCCTCGGCCCGGAGCGCACCGGAGCCTTCCTCGCCCGGGAGCGCGAGCGGCTGGGCGCGCTCTTCCCCGGCGGGACGGTCGAGGAGGTCTACCTCGCCTCCGCGAGCGTCGCCGTCCGCTGAGGGTTCGGACGTGGCGGTGGCGCCCCGCCTCCGGCGACGACCGCTTCCATGACGGACGAGACCTCACCGACGACGGACTGCTTCGTCTGTGCCAAGCACCGCGACGCCTCGCCGCCGCCCGGCGGGCCGGTGTACGCCGACGGCCTCGTGGTCGTGTCGCATCCGTCCCCGCGCGCACCGGGGCAGCCGGGCACCGTCCACCTCGGCCATCTGCCGGTGGAACCGCGCCGGCACGCTCCCGGCCTCGGCGGCCTCACGGCGGAGGAGACCGCAGGAGTGGGCCGCTGGAGCTCCCGGGCCGCGCGGGCGCTGCGCGAGGCGGCGGGTGCCGAGCACGTCTACGCGGCCGTGATCGGTGACGGCGTCCCCACCTGCACGTCCACCTGCTGCCGCGGTACCCGGGCACCCCCGCGAGTACCGGTGGACACGGGTCGGCGAATGGCCGACGGCTCCCCGGGGCGGGGAGGCGGCCGCCGCGGAGCTCGTGCGGCGGCCGCGGGCGGCACCGGGGTGGTCCCGGCAGCGGTCCGCCTCACCCTCTACCGGGCCGGGCGCGGGCGCCGCGCCGCGGGGACCACCAGCGGCGTACCGGTCTCGGGATCGTCGATGACCTGGCAGCGCAGCCCGAAGACCCGCTCCACCAGCCCGGCCGTGACGACCTCGCCCGGCGGGCCCTCGGCGACCACCTCGCCGTCGCGCATCGCGATCAGATGGGTGGCGTAGCGGGCCGCGTGGTTGAGGTCGTGCAGGACGGCCACCAGGGTGCGGCCCTCCTCCTCGTGCAGCCGCGCGCACAGGTCCAGGACGTCGATCTGGTGCTGGATGTCGAGGTACGTCGTCGGCTCGTCCAGCAGCAGCAGCGGGGTCTGCTGGGCGATGGCCATGGCGATCCACACCCGCTGCCGCTGTCCGCCCGACAGCTCGTCCACGTACCGCTCGGCCAGGGTGTCGACGCCGGTGGCGGCCATCGATTCGGCCACGATCCGCTCGTCCTTCTCCGACCACTGCCGCAGCAGCCCCTGGTGCGGGTAGCGGCCGCGGGCCACCAGTTCGGCGACGGTGATGCCGTCGGGGGCGATGGAGGACTGCGGCAGCAGCCCGAGGGTGCGGGCCGCCTGCTTGGCGGGCAGCGTCCCGATGCTCCGGCCGTCCAGCAGCACCGCCCCGGCGGCCGGTTTCAGCATCCGGGCCAGCGCCCGCAGCAGGGTGGACTTGCCGCAGGCGTTCGGTCCGACGACCACGGTGAAGGACCGGTCGGGGATCCGCACCGACAACCGCTCGGCGATGACCCGCTGGTCGTAGGCGAGGGTGACGTCCTCGGCGGCCAGCCGGGACGCGGGCCGCGCGGCATCCTCGCCGCGTGGTCCGTCGGCGGCCCCGGCGGAATACCGGGCGGTTGCCCGGCGGGCTGCCTGGTCGGCCTGCTTCGTGAACACGTTCTCTCCTCCGGTTCCCTCCTGGACGGTCCTCCGCCGGCCGGGCGCGTCACAGCCGGCCCGCCCGGCGCTCGGCGACCAGCAGCCACAGCAGATAGCCGCCGCCGAGCACCGCCGTGAGCACTCCGACCGGCAGCCGGTCGGCGCCGAAGGCGTTCTGCGCCGCCCAGTCGGCGGTGACCAGCAGCAGAGCGCCCATGCACGCCGAGGGCAGCAGGTTCGGGCCGGACGCCCGGGTCAGGCGGCGGGCGAGCTGGGGCGCGGTGAGGGCGACGAAGGCGATCGGCCCGGCCGCGGCGGTGGCGGCGGCGGTCAGCAGGACGGCGGTGAGAACCGCCAGCAGCCGGGTCCGCTCCACCCGCACCCCCAGCGCGCACGCGCTGTCGTCACCCGTCTCCAGTGTCCGCAGCGGGCGTCCCATGACGAGCACGGCCGGCACCAGCACCGCGCAGACCCCCAGCAGCGGCCAGGCCTGCGCCCAGCCGCGTCCCTCCAGGGAGCCGGTGATCCACAGGGTGGCGCGGGTGGCGTCGACGATGTCGGCCCGGGTGAGCAGGTAGCCGTTGGCGGCGCTGAGCATCGCGGCGGCGCCGATGCCGACCAGGACCAGGCGGTAGCCGTGGCTGCCGCGCCGCCAGGCCAGCAGGTAGACGGCCGCCCCGGTGGCCAGCCCGCCGGCGATCGCGCCGCCCGCCACCGCGTGGGTGCCGCCGTCGAACAGCACGATGACGGTGAGCGCGCCGGCCGCCGAGCCCTGGCCGAAGCCGAGGATGTCCGGGCTGCCCAGCGGGTTGCGGGAGACGGACTGGAAGACCGCACCCGCCAGGCCCAGCCCCACTCCGACGCACAGCGCGACCAGCACCCGCGGCAGCCGCAGCTCGTTGACGATGAAGGTGTGGGCGGCAGCGCCCCGTCCGGCCAGGACGCGCAGCACCTCGCCGGGCGGGATCGTGAAGTCGCCGGTGCCGATGAGCACCACGCCCATCGCCAGGGCGGCCAGGGCCAGCAGCAGGCCGACCAGCACGGCGCGCGGGAGGATCCGCACCGACAGACCGCCGCGGGTGCGCAGCACGATCCCCTCCGGGCGCGGCGGGTGCTGCGGACGCGGCCGGCGCGCCGGCCGCTCGGGACTCGTCACGGGCGTCACGGCTGGGCCACCCTTCGACGGCGTACCAGGTGGAGGAAGACCGGACCGCCCACGAGCACGGTCACGATCCCCACCTGCAGTTCGGACGGCCGGGCCACCACCCGGCCGAGGACGTCGGAGCCCAGCAGCAGCACCGGCGAGAGCACCGTGGCGTACGGCAGCAGCCAGCGCAGATCGGGACCGGTGAGGGCACGCACCAGATGCGGCACCAGCAGCCCGACGAACACGATCGGCCCGCAGGCCGCGGTCGCGGCGCCGCACAGCAGGGTGATGGCGACCATCGCGCCCACCCGGGTGCGGCCGAGGTCGGCGCCGAGCGCCCGGGCGGTGTCGTCGCCGAGGGCCACGGCGTTGAGCGGCCGGGCCAGCAGCAGCGCCAGCAGGATCCCGGTACCGATGAACGGCAGCACCTGCCGGACCACCGAGCCGTCGGCGGCCGCCAGCGAACCGACCGTCCAGAAGCGCATCCGGTCCAGCGCCGCGGTGTCCAGCAGCTCGATCGCCTGCACATAGCCGTACAGCGCGGCGGACACGGCCGTACCGGCGAGCACCAGCCGCACCGGGGTGGCGCTGCGGCTGCCGCCGAGCGCGTACACCAGCGCCGAGACGGCGGCGGCCCCCGCGAAGGCGAACCACACATAGCCGGTGAGCGAGGTGATCCCCAGGAAGCCGATGGCGGTGACGACGGCGGCGGAGGCCCCGGCGTTGACGCCGAGCAGCCCGGGGTCCGCGAGCGGATTGCGGGTGAGCGCCTGCATCACGGCGCCCGCCAGCCCGAGCCCGGCGCCGACGAGCAGCCCGAGCAGGGTGCGCGGCAGCCGCAGGTCCCGGACGACCACGTCGGTGTCGCTGCCGGTGTAGTGGAACAGCCCGTGCCAGACCTGTTCCAGGGGGATCTGTTTGGCCCCGACCGCGATGCTCGCGGCCGTCACCAGCAGCAGCACGCCGCAGGCGGCCAGCAGCCCGGCCGTGCGGACCGCGTTCCGCCGTTGTCGGGGGGCACTGTCGTTCAACACGAGCGTTAGGTTAGCCTAACCTCAATTCCAGCCAGCACGGAGATCACCATGAACGACCCCGGTCCCCTGTCCTCCGCCGTCCCCGCCGCCCGTCCGTCCCGCCGGTTGTCCCGCCGCGGCCTCCTCGCCGCGGGCGGCGCCCTCGGTCTGGGCGCCTTCCTCACCGCCTGCGGCGACGAGGGCGGCTCGTCCGGCTCCCCGGAAGGCGGCGCCTCGAGGCAGGGCTCCGGCTCCTGGTCGTTCGAGGACGACCGGGGGGAGACCGTCAAGGCCGACAGCGTCCCGAAGAAGATCGTCGCCTTCACCGGCACCGCCGCCGCCCTGTACGACTACGGCGTCGAGTGCTCGGGCGTCTTCGGCCCCACCAGGCTGGAGAACGGCGAGCCCGACCCGCAGGCCGGCGAGCTCGACGTCGACAAGGTGACCGTCCTCGGCAACGTCTGGGGGGAGTTCAACGTCGAGAAGTACGCCGCGCTCGGCCCCGAGCTGCTGGTCACCAACATGTACGAGCAGGACGCCCTGTGGTACGTCCCCGACGAGAGCAAGGACAAGATCCTCTCCCTCGCCCCCAGCGTCGGCATCATGGTGGCCCGCACCTCCCTGAACGACGTCCTCGGCCGCTACACCGCCCTGGCGTCCTCCCTGGGCGCCGATCTGAAGGCGAAGAAGGTCACCGACGCGAAGAAGAGCTTCGAGGACGCCTCCGAGCGGCTGCGCCGGGCCGCCAAGGCCAAGCGCGGTCTGAAGGTCCTGGCCGCCTCCGCCTCCGCGGACCTGCTCTACGTCTCCGACCCGGCCGCCTACGCCGACCTGACGTACTTCAAGGAGCTCGGCGTCGAGCTGATCACCCCCGGCAAGACCGAGGGCGGCTTCTTCGAGAACCTCAGCTGGGAGAACGCCGACAAGTACCGGGCCGACCTCGTCCTGCTGGACAACCGCACCTCCGCGCTCCAGCCCAAGGACCTCACCGGCAAGCCCACCTGGGCCCGGCTGCCCGCCGTCAAGGCAGGCCAGGTCGTGCCCTGGGCCAGCGAGCCCCGCTTCTCCCACGCCGGGTGCGCGCCCCTCGTCGACGCCCTGGCCGAGGCGCTGGAAGGCGCCAGGAAGACCGTCTGAGCGGCGGGTGCCGGTCGGCCGAGGCGGATCTCCGCCGCGGCCGACCGGCACCCGCACCGGCCCGACGGCATCCCGCCCGCCTCACGTCGCCCCCGGCTCACAGCAGACCGAGGACGGCCAGCTCCCTCTCGGCCCCCGGCCGGTCGAAGACGCCCTCCCCCGCGTCCGTCCAGGCGGCGGCGCACAGCGCCCGCAGCCCGTCCAGCGGATCCGGCGAGTCACCGCCCCCGCCCGTCAGCCGCAGCTCGCCGCCCGTCACCGAGGCGGTCCAGCCGCCGCACTCGAAACCGTCCCGGCCGCCGTCACCCGGCCTCGTCACCGCCACCGCCGGCTGTGCCCGGTGCAGATCCCGCAGGTCGGCCGCCACATACGTCGGCCGGTGCGCGGGCGGCGCGGCCAGCAGCTGCGCCGCGTCCGTCACCCCGGTCAGCACCAGCAGCGAGTCCACCCCGCCCGCGTGGGCACCCTCGATGTCGGTGTCCAGCCGGTCCCCGACCACCAGCGGCCGCTTCGCGCCCGTGCGCAGGATCGTCTCGCGGTGCATCGGCGGCAGCGGCTTGCCCGCCACCCTCGGCTCCGGCGCCGGACGCATCCACCGCGTCGCGATCCGCACCACCTCCACGGCCGCCCCGTTGCCCGGGGCGATGCCCCGCCCGCTGGGAATCGTCAGATCGGTGTTGGACGCGAACCACGACAGCCCACGACCCACCGCGATCGCCGCCTCCGCCAGCCGTCCCCACGGCAGCTGCGGACCGCCGTAGCCCTGGACGACCGCCACCGGCGCGTCGTCCGCCGACTCCACCGGCTCCAGCCCGCGCTCGCGCAGCGCCACCACCAGACCCTCGCCGCCCACGCATAGCACCCGCGAACCGGCGGGCAGCTCCTCGGCGATCATCCGCGCCACCGCCTGCGCCGAGGTGACCACCTCCGCCGGCTCCGCGGGCACCCCCAGCTCGGTCAGATGCTCGGCGACGGTCGCGGGGGTGCGCGCCGCGTTGTTCGTCACATACGCCAGCCGCATCCCGGCCTCCCGGGCGGCGGCGAGCGCCTCGACCGCGTACCGGACCGCCTCACCGCCCGCGTAGACCACACCGTCCAGGTCGAGCAGCGCCGTGTCGTACACCGCGGCAAGCGGCTCCGCGCAGCTCTCGGGCCTGGTACGTGTCGGACGGTCGGAACCGGTCATCGTCTTCTCGCTCCTCGCGCTCACGGGCCGTACTCCCCGATCATCCCGCACCCCGCAGCGCGGCATAACATGCACCAATGCTGCGTTCCACGGGCCCCGAACACCCCTCGGGCGGCCTCCGCCTCGCCCCCTTCCGCGGCCTGCGCTACGCCCCCGACCGGGTCGGCAGCCTGGCCGCCGTGACCTCCCCGCCGTACGACGTCGTGGTCCGCCCCGACGGACTGCACCACCTCCAGACCGCCGACCCCCACAACATCGTCCGGCTGATCCTGCCGGAGGCCGCCGACCCCGCCGCCCGCCACCGGCAGGCCGCGGACACCCTGCGCCGCTGGACGGCCGACGGCGTCCTGGCCCGCGATGCCCGCCCGGCCGTCTACGTCTACGAGCAGCGCCGGGGGGACCTCCTCCAGCGCGGCCTGATCGGCGCCCTGCGCCTGTCCCCGCCCGGTGACGGTGTCGTGCTGCCTCATGAGGACGTGATGCCGGAGATCGTCGAGGAACGCGCGGCCCTGATGCGCGCCACCGGCGCCAATCTGGAGCCGCTGCTGCTGTCGTACCGCGGCGACACCGAGGAGGGTGACACGGGAGGCGCCGCCGCCGTCGTCGAACGCACCGTCACCGGTACCCCGCTGCTCGCCACGGTCACCGAGGACGGCTTCGCACACCGGCTGTGGTCGGTCACCGATCCCGGCGAACTCGCCGAGATCGACCGCGGCCTCGCCCGGCACCAGGCCCTCATCGCCGACGGCCATCACCGCTGGGCCACCTATCTGCGTCTCCGGGCCGAGCAGCACGCCGGGCACACAGCCGGCACCGGACCCGCCGGGTTCTGGGACCGCGGCCTGGTGCTGCTGGTCGACACCGCCCGTCATCCACTGCGGGTACAGGCCATCCACCGGGTGCTCCCCAGGCTGCCGGCCGCCGAGGCCCTCGCGCGGCTGGACGGCACCTTCCGCACCCGCCCCGTCGACGGACCCCTGCCGCACGCCCTGCGCGTCCTGGCGGACACCCCCGGCAACGCCTTCCTGCTCACCGGGAGCGGCGCCTTCCACCTGCTCCACGACCCGGACCCCGCACTGCTCGCCCGCGCGATCCGCGGCGACCGCCCGGAGCGTTGGCGAAGGCTGGACGCCACGGTGCTGCACTCGGTCCTGCTGGACGCCGTCTGGCGGATCCCGGACCACTCCGGTGAGATCGGTTACCTCCACGACGCGGCGGACGCCGTGGCGCAGGCGGAGCGCCTGGGGGGCTCCGCGGTCCTGATGCGCCCGGTCGACGAGGACACGGTCCGCGAACTGGCCCGGCAGGGCGTCACCATGCCCCGCAAGTCCACCTCCTTCGGACCCAAGCCCGCCACCGGTCTGGTGCTGCGCACCCTCGAACACGACGGACAGCGATAACCGCCGAGGGCGGGGCACCGGTCCCTGTGGTCCCGGTGCCCCGCCCTCGGCGTGTCGTTCTTCCGCGCGGTCAGCGTCCGCTCGCGCCGCCCTCGTCATCCCGGTCATCCCGCGGCTCTTCTGTCCGGAGGCCCACCGGCTCCGGTCCGCTTCCCCGGTCCGGCTCGTCCTCCTGGTCGGCGTCCGGGTCGAGCGCGTCCACGAACTCCACCCCGTCCAGCTCGGCCAGCCGGTCCGAGGCGTCGGTCGCCCCGCCCTGGTCGGCCTCGATGGCCCTGGCGAACCACTCACGGGCCTCTTCCTCCCGCCCCACGGCCAGCAGCGCGTCGGCGTACGCGTAGCGCAGCCGTGCCGTCCACGGCTGTACGGAGTGCGACGCCAGCTCGGGACTCTGGAGCGTGACCACAGCGGCCTCGGCCTGACCCATGTCACGCCGCGCGCCCGCTGCCACCAGCCGCATCTCCACCTGTCCGGCCTTGTCGAGCCTCTGCACCTCGGACTCGCCCGCCATGGCGAGGGCCTTCTCCGGCCGGCCCAGACCGCGCTCGCAGTCGGCCATCACGGGCCACAGGTGGGAGGAACCGGTCATCCGCCGGGCCGCCCTGAACTCGGCCAGCGCCTCGGCGTACTTCCCCACTCCGTAGGCGGCGAAGCCGGCCGCCTCACGCACCGCCGCGACGCGGGAGGCCAGCCGCAGCGCGATCCTCGCGTGGCCGTAGGCCCTCTCCGGCTCCTCGTCCAGAAGCTTCGCCACCATCACGAGGTTCTTGGCGACATCCTCGGCGAGCGTCTTGGGCAGGCTCATGAGCTCCTGCCGCACTTCCTTGTCCAGCTCATAACCGGTGACGTCCTCGGGAATCGGCAGTCGCCTGGGGGCGTCACGGTCCTGACCGCGATCACGCGGGCGGTCGTCACGCCGGTAGCCCCCGCGTCCCTCGTCCCGGCGCTCCCGGTAACCGCCGCGTTCGTCACGTCCCCGTCCGCCGTACGGGCGCCGCCCGCCCGGCTCATCGCCGTAACGGCCACGGGGACGGT
>NZ_JAZDCX010000036.1:0-45554 GCF_036323805.1 Streptomyces rubellus | reverse complement strand
GGGAGCCGGGGCAGGGCCGGGCTCCGGGTGGCACGGGCGCCTGCCGGGGTTGCGGACGCCGCCGCGAGTTCCGCCCCGTGACGTCCGGCATACGGGCGCGCCTTCACGGCCGAGCGGCCGGATGTGCTCGGTCTGCGGCGTCGAGGACGGCGCACGTCCGGGTCCGGACCCGCGGAGCCCGCAGGTCCGTCCTCGGCCGGGACCTCGACGCGGCGGTCGGCGTCGCCGGGACGGCCGGACCGGCGGTCTCCGCCCGCGGAGCTCCGCGGGCGGAGACCGCCGTCCCTTCAGGCGGCGGGGGACGTCAGCCCAGGGTGATCTCCAGGACCCGGTCGGAACCGGCCGGCTGTCCGCCGGACCAGTCGCCGTTGGTGGTGGTCAGCCACAGGGCGTCACGGCCGGGCACCGTCTCGACGGTGCGCAGCCGCCCGTAGTCGCGTACGTAGAACGCCTCGGGGGTCCCGGTGTTCTCACCGTCCACCGGGATGCGCCACAGCCGCTCGCCGCGCTGGGCGGCCATGTAGAGGGCGCCGTCGGCGTAGGTCACCCCGCTGGGTGAGGCCTCGCCGGTGGCCCACTGCTCCTCGGGGTCCGTCATCCCGGCGGTGTTGCAGGCGCCCTCGCACTGCGGCCAGCCGTAGTTGTTGCCGGGCTCGATCAGATTGAGCTCGTCGAACCGGTTCTGGCCGAACTCCGCCGACCACAGCCGGCCCTGCTCGTCCCAGGTCAGCCCCTGCGGGTTGCGGTGGCCGACGCTGTAGACCACCGTGCCGTACGGGTTGCCGGGGGCGGGCCGCCCGTCCGTGGTCATCCGCAGGATCTTGCCCTCCAGCGCGTCGCGGTCCTGGGAGCGCTGCGGCTGCTGGGCGTCCCCGGTGGTGGCGTACAGATAGCCGTCGGGGCCGAACTTCAGCCGCCCGCCGTTGTGGTAGGTGGCCCGCGCGATGCCGGTCAGGATGGGCTGGTAGCCGCTGACCGAGGTGCCGTCGAAAGTCATCCGCGCGATGCGGTTGTCCGTCGGGGAGGTGTGGAAGACGTAGACGGAGCGGTCCTCCGCGAAGTCGGGGGAGACGGCGATGCCCAGCACCCCGCCCTCTCCGCCGGTGCTCTGCGCGTTGGGCACGGTGCCCACCGGGGTGCGCCGTCCGTCGGCCGTGAGACGGAAGACCTGGTGGCTGTCGCGTTCGGTGAGCAGTGCCGAGCCGTCCGGCAGCCAGGCCAGGCCCCAGGGGACGGTCCAGCCCTCGGAGAGCACCGATATGCCGGTGGGGACGCTCAGCACGCCCGGTAAGCCGGAGCCGGACCGTTCCTGTCCGGAGGCCGTCGCGCCGCCGGTGCCCGCGGTGAGGAGCCCGGCGGTCAGCGCGGCGGTCGCGCCCAGGGCCAGGGCGGCGCGGAACTTCTGGAATGCCATGGAACCTCCAGTGGTGTCATCCGGAAATCCTTTCGATTTCCGGAATCGATACCACCAGTTCGGTGACAGACCGTCAAGACATCTCCGGACCTTCCGGCTGCCCCGGCCGTGCCTCAGGTGCGGGACTCCAGGTCCCGCCGGGTGTCGTCGCCGTACACACCCTCCTCGTCGCCCCGTATCCCGTACCACTGCTGGAACCGGGCGACGGCCCGGGCGACCTCGTCGTCGTAGCGGCCGTCGACGTCCCCGCCGGGGTAGACCTCCGGGACCTGCCGCAGCCGCGCCTGCAGATCCGACACCGCGGGGCCGCTGTCCCCCGGCCGGAGCTCGTCCGGCGCTCCGGACCGCGGTCCGGAGGCGGCCGGGGCGGCCGGCCGCGAGGGGGGCGCGTCGGTGACCGGTCCCTCCGGGGCGGAGGTCGGAGCGGGCACCGGCGAGGCGGTGGCCGGGGGCGGCGGTGCGGGAGCCGCCGAGCGGGACGCGGAGGGGGCGGGCGCCGCGGAGGTCTCCGCGGGCGGTGCGGGAGGCAGGCCGGAGGGGCCGCCGGGATCGGTGGGCGTCAGCACGCCGGAGGCGAGCAGCAGGGCGGCCAGCGCGGAGCCGATCGCCCCGGTCGTCAGAAGCAGGGCGGTGGTGCGCGGTCCGCGCCGGCCGGTCAGGAAACCCGTGTGCGAAGGCGCGTCCGCCTCGGCGGCGGAGGACCCGCCGTCCTCCGCGGGGGCGGATCCGGCATCGTTGCCGTCCCAGGGGGGCGGGGCCGGGCGGAACGGACGGGTGCGGGACCGGAGGCCGAAGGCCCGGACCGGGCCGGTGGCCGGAGGGCGGAACGGCGATGCCGGGTCCGGACGGGCCGTCACACCTCCACCTCCTGTCTCTCCTCACCCCCGTCGTACGGTACGGAGGGGGCCGGGGAAAACGCCGGACGCCCGTCTCCCGCGCAGGCGCGGGGACCGGAGGCCGATCGGCAGGGCCGCACCCGAGAGTGCGCGGCCGTGCACGGATGGTTCACCCGACGACGATACTCGGTCGGCCCCGTTCCGGAACCCGTCCCGTCGCCATCCCGGCGGGCCGTTCCCGCGGGGGAGGCGTCGGCGGCGGACCGGCGGTGGTCACTTCCCGCCGGAGGCGTCCAGATACACCCAGGCACCGGCAAGGCGCACGAAACGGCTGTGCTCGTACAGGGACTCCTCGTGTCCCCGCTCCGCGTAGTGGGCCCGGAAGGCGACGGTGCCCTCCGAGTGGAACGGGCTGCCGCCGGTGGTGGCGAGGATCTCCAGCCGCAGCCAGCGGACCCCGGGGGCGGGCACCGGATCCCGCGGCCGGGTGTCCGGATGCCAGGTGCGCAGCAGATAGGCCCGGTCGCGCACGGCGAAGGCGCTGTAGCGCGAACGCATCAGGACCTCCGCGGTGGGCGCGGCCAGGAGCCCCCGGTGGAACCGGGCGCAGCAGTCGGCGTAGGAGGCGGGCAGCCCGCACGGGCAGGGTGCGGCCGGGGACACGGCGGGGGACACGGCCGGGGAGGCGGCCGGGGAGGCGGCCGGCCGCGAGCGGGATCGGCGTCGGGACACCCCTCCATGGTGCCCCGCGGCGACCGCCGCCCGCGGCCGGGGCCCGCCGGCCTACCGGGCGGCCGGGCCCGCGTCGTCCGCCTTGGACAGCTCCGTCAGGTACCTGTGGCACTCGGCGGCGCGCTCCGAGTCCTCCGCCATGACCTTGCGGAAGAACTCGGCGATCTCCTGGTGTCCGGCGTTCTCGGCGTCGCGGACGTACTGTCCGTAGTCGTGCCCGGCCTTCAGCGCGTGGTACTGCACCGAGATCAGGTCGTAGGCGACATCGCTGAAGCCGGTCTCTCCGGTTGCCATGGTCATCCTCTCCGGGGTCGGGGACTGGAGAGGAACGGGGTTTCCCGCGACGGCGCGGGGAAACGGCCTTCCGCCCACCGGTACGGGACGGCCGGGAGGAGGAGGCCGGAAGGAAGAGTGGGAAGAAGGGCCCGGTGGTTCCCGGGCCACTGCCCCGTTCGGCCCTGTGTCCGGCCCCGGCCCGGGCGGCGGGCTCGTCGTACGGCCGTGGGGGCCGGGTAGGGGAGCAGGATGGGCGGTCCGGGCCGGGAGGCCCGGACCGCCCCGCGCCGTACCACCGCTCCGCTCCGGGAGGAGACCCATGCCACGACAGGAACCACGGCGGGAACAGGCGGACCGGCCCGCCCGGCTGCCCCGCCGCGTGTACGAGAAGGAACTGTTCCGGCTCCAGGAACAGCTGGTGATCATGCAGGAGTGGGTGCGCGAGACCGGCGCCCGGCTGGTGGTCGTCTTCGAGGGGCGCGACGCCGCGGGCAAGGGCGGTGCGATCAAGCGCGTCACCGAGTACCTCAACCCCCGGGTCGCCCGGATCGCCGCCCTGCCCGCGCCCACCGAGCGCGAGCGCACCCAGTGGTACTTCCAGCGCTACACGGAACACCTGCCCGCCGCGGGCGAGATGGTGCTGTTCGACCGCAGCTGGTACAACCGCGCCGGAGTCGAGCGCGTCATGGGGTTCTGCACCGAGGAGGAGCACGCCCGCTTCCTGCGCCAGTGCCCGGTCTTCGAGCGGCTGCTCATCGAGGACGGCATCCTGCTGCGCAAGTACTGGTTCTCCGTCGGCGACGAGGAGCAGGAGCGGCGGTTCCGGGCCAGGCTGGCCGACCCGATGAAGCGCTGGAAGCTCTCCCCGATGGACCTGGAGTCCCGCATCCGCTGGGAGGCGTACTCACGGGCCAAGGACGAGATGTTCGCCCACACCGACATCCCCGAGTCGCCCTGGTACGTCGTCGACGCGGACGACAAGCGCCGGGCGCGGGTGAACATGATCGCCCACCTGCTGTCCAGCGTGCCGTACCACGAGGTCGCGGGGCCGGAACTGGCCCTGCCGCCCCGCCCGCCGTCCACCGGCTACACGCGCCCGCCGCGGGAGACGCAGACCTGTGTCCCGGACCACGCCGCCGGCCTGCCGGGGGCGGAGGAGGCGGGCGGCCGGCCGTAGCGCGGGCCCGCCGCCCGTACGGCGCGGCGCCGGTGCGGGCCGGACTCCTGTCGTCCGGCCCGCACGCGCGCGCGTCCCGCGGACGGGGGCACCGCCGGACGCCGGGCCGCCGGAGGACCGCCTCGCCCGTGCGGTGCGCGGTCGTGGTGCCGCCTCCGGTGCCGTCTCCAGGACACCACGCCCGGCGCCGGGGCGGCAGGGTCCGCGGCCCCCGGACGGGAGGCCGACCGGCCTGTGCCGGAGGCGCGTACGGTGCCGCACACTCCCGGGGCGGGACGGAAGCCGCGCCACCGCCCTCCGGCGCACGGCCGCCCCGACCGGGTCCGGGATCCGGCACGGTACGGGCGGGACCGGCGCGCACGCGCGCGGAAACCGGCACCGGAGGACGGGCAACCTCTCCGGGGCGGGTGGTGGTCCTCCTCTCGGAGAATCTGTCACCCCCCGAAGAGAGAGAACCTTGAGACGACCACTGAGCAGGCGGGCCGCCGTGGGTGCCGTGGCACTGGCCCTCACGGCCACCCCCGTGGCGACGGCCGCCGCGGCGGACGCCCCCCGTCCCGCCACACCGCGCTCCGTCGCTGCCGAACTGCCGCCGCCCGACATGCGGGCGGTGCGGGAGGTGCTGCGGCAGGCCGTGGAGCAGGGCGCGCCGGGCGGTCTGACCCGCGTCGAGTCCGACGGCGCCGTGTACGGCGAGGCCGTCGGACTCGGCGACACCGCCACCGAAGAGCGCATGAGGACCGGCAACCGCTTCCGCGTCGGCAGCGTCACCAAGACCTTCTCCACCGTGGTGCTCATGCAGCTGGTGGCGGAGGGCGGGGTGGAGCTGGACGCCCCGGTCGGCGAGTACCTGCCGGGACTGCTGCCCGACGAGCGGGTCACCGTCCGCCATCTGCTGAGGCACCGCAGCGGTCTGTGGGACTACACCAACGACATGTTCGCGCGGACCGTTCCCGGCTTCGAGGCGGTGCGCGACGAGGTGTTCACCATGGAGGAACTGGTGAAGCGCTCCGTGGCGCACGGCCCCACGGCCGAGCCGGGCGCGGCGTACCAGTACTCGAACACCAACTTCGTCGTGGTCGGCATGATCATCGAGAAGGTCACGGGCAACCCGGCCGCCGAGGAGTACCGGAAGCGCATCATCGGTCCGCTGGGACTGCGGCACACCCACTACGTCCACCCCGGGACGACCGTTCCCGGGCGGCACAGCCGCGGCTACCTCAGACCGGACGAGGCCGGGCAGCCGCTGGTGGACTCCACCGAGCAGACGGTCTCCTGGGGGCAGACGGCCGGCGCGATGATCTCGAACGCGGCCGATCTGAACCGCTTCACCTCCGCCCTGCTCGGCGGGGAACTGCTGGCACCGGAGCAGCTGGCGGAGATGCTCGCCATGACCCCCAGCGACGGCACCGGCAAGCGGTTCTACGGTCTGGGCCTGCGCCGCTACGACCTGTCCTGCGTCTCGGTGTACGGGCACACCGGCACCGTGCAGGGCTACTACACCTACGCGTTCACCACCCGCGACGGGAGCCGCAGCGTCGCCTCCTCCGCCAACACCTCCAACAACGGCACGGTGAACACCACTCTGGGCGGCACCCTGGAGGCCGCCTTCTGCGGTACGGACCGGGCCGCGGCCGTCAACCGCATCCCGAAGACGCTCCGTGAGGACATCGCCCCGAACGTCCGCACGCGCTGACGTTCCACCCGGTGCGGTGGTCGCACAGCGACCGCACAACGGCCGCTGTGCGACCACCGGCCGTTGTGCGGCGGGCGCGGCCGGGGACACGATGCGCGGCATGAGTCTGACGACCGCCGGAAAGGCGCCGGGCCCGGTGCGGTTCTACCTGGCCTGTGACCGGATGGGCTGCCGGGAGAGGGTCAGCTTCGATCTCGTCATCGCCGAGGAGCCCCCGGACCGCGGAACGGATCTGTTCGGGTATCTGCTGCACGAGGCGGGGAAGGCCGCGCCCTACATCAGGGACTGCGGCTGGGTCTTCATCGAGGGCGGGGAGGGCTACTGGTGCCCGAAGTGCTCCGCCCCGGCCTCCCGGGCCCCGTCGGCCGACCGGTTCTGAGGGCGGTCGGGACGGCCACTTCGCCGTTCCCGCCCGCGGTCGGCCGCCTCCCGGACGGCTTCCCCGGCCGTGCCTCACCGTGCCCACCGCGAGGTCCTGACCCGACACGTTCGCGCCGTGGTGCCTCCTCGCCCTGTGCGGCCGGATCCCTCCGCTGCCCACCGGATGCCCGGACAACCGGCCGCGGGCCGGTACCCGGCCCGGGACCAGGGGCGGGAGGAACGCCGTGGGCGGGCCGGCGGACGGAAAAGGCCGAGGAAGGAGTGCGCCCGGGAGCCGTGCGTAACTCCCGAAACCGCGACCGGGACCGGAGGCCTGTTCAGCTCAGCCCTCGCCGGACTCCTGCCGTTCGACGGCGGCGGCGGCACCGTCCAGGGCCAGGGCCAGCAGTTCGTGCAGCCCGTCGATGTCCGCCGGGTCGACATCGGTGCCGTTGGCGGCGTACAGGCCGTCCGCGGCCGCCATCGTCAGCCGCGCCAGCTGGGACGGCAGAGCGGGGCGGGCCGCGCACACCCCGGGCGGGAGGACGGCCGTCCACCACTCGCCCATGGCCTTCAGCACCTCCTGGCGCAGTGCCAGGAACCGCGCCCGGGCCGCCGGCTCGACCGCGCGGCGCTCCAGCATCAGCATCAGGCCGAGCCGCATGAACTCCGGCCGGTCGACCATCGTCCGACCCGCCTGGCGCAGTATCGACCGCAGCCGCTCGCGCCGGTCGCCCGCGCCGTCGGCCGGCGGCTCCCAGGCGGGGATCTTGGCCGCCCACTCGCGGTAGCTGTGCTCGATGACCTCCGCCAGCAGCTCGTCCTTGCTGCCGAAGTGCCAGTACAGGGAACTGGCCGGGAGCCCGGAGCGCTGGGTGACCAGGGCGATGCTGGTGCCCTCGTAGCCCCGCTCCGCGGCGATCTCGGCCGCCGCCTCCAGAATCCTGCGGCGTGACTCGGCGCTCTGCCGGGTACGCCGTTCGGTCTTCCTCGCTGACACGGGACACCTCGTCGTCGCTGACGGCACGGCGGACCGCGCCGCGGCCATGCCTTTCCTGTAGTGGTCACTACAGGGTATCCCGGGGGCGACTGCCGCGTACCACCGCCGTCCGCCGGTCCCGGGGGCTTCGGGTGGCCGGTCACGGCTCCCGCCGGGAGCGGGCGACCCGGGTAATGTACGCCGTCCGTCCGGGGCGAGGAAG
Source organism: Streptomyces rubellus (assembly GCF_036323805.1). Taxonomy (NCBI): domain Bacteria; kingdom Bacillati; phylum Actinomycetota; class Actinomycetes; order Kitasatosporales; family Streptomycetaceae; genus Streptomyces; species Streptomyces rubellus. The sequence continues at coordinate 37,861 of NZ_JAZDCX010000036.1, read as the reverse complement.
GGCCCCGGCCCGGCCCGCCGACCGGGCCTGCCGGGCCGCCCGCCGGCCTGTGCCGCCCGGATGTGATCCGCGCCCTTTGCCGCGGCACCGCGGCCGTGGACGATGGGGGTGCCCCGCGGACCGTACGGCCCGCGGGACGAGCACCGACCGGGAGCCGGACCGCGATGGCAGAGCATGTGCACGTACGCCTCAACCACGGACTGGAGGTGTCCGAGGAGGGGGAGCTGATCGAACTGTCCCGCTGCCGCTGCGGCGCCTCCTGGACCAGGACCTACCGGGTGGACGAGGCCGACCCCGAGAAGTGAGCCCGGCCGCCGGCCCCGTGAGCGCCGTCGCCGTACGGGCCCGCCTCACGGGGGCGGCCCCGGCCGCTCCGACAGGAACTGGGTGGCCGCCAGCCGCCGGTACAGGGCGTCGCGGCGGAGCAGTTCGGCATGGGTGCCCACCGCCCGCACCCTGCCGCCCTCCATGACCACGATCCGGTCGGCCGAGGCCACGGTGGACAGCCGGTGGGCCACCACCAGCACGGTGGTGCTCCGGGCGGCGTCGGCGACCGTCTCCCGCAGCGCGGCCTCGTTGGCCGCGTCGAGCTGCGAGGTGGCCTCGTCCAGCAGCAGCAGTCTGGGCTCCCGCAGCAGGGCGCGGGCGATGGCGACGCGCTGCCGCTCGCCCCCCGAGAGCCGGTCGCCCCGGTGGCCGACAGGAGTGTCCAGGCCCTGGGGCAGCCGGGCGACCAGGGATTCCAGCCGGGCGCGGCGCAGCACGCCGGGAAGGCGCGCCCCGGCCTCGGCCGGGGCGCCGAACAGCAGGTTGTCCCGGAGGGTCCCGGACAGTACGGGGGAGTCCTGCTCGACGTACCCGATGGCCGCCCGCAGTTCGGCCAGCGGCCACTCCCGTACGTCCCGGCCGTCGAGCAGGACACGGCCGCGGTCCGGGTCGTGGAAGCGCTCGATGAGGGAGAAGACCGTGGTCTTGCCCGCGCCCGAGGGGCCGACGAAGGCGGTCATGCCCCGGGCCGGGACGGTGAAGCTCACCTCGCGGTGCGCGGGGGGCAGTCCGGCGCGGTAGGCGAAGCCGACCCGGTCGAAGACCACCGCGGCCGGTCCCTTCGCGCCGGTGTACCCGGTGCGCCCGCCGGACGGGGCCCCCGGCCGTCCCCCGGGCGGCTCACCGCGCGCCTCCGCAGGTGCCTCCGCGGGCGGCCCTGCCGACGTCTCGACGGGCATCCGCTCCACCTCCGCCACCCGCCGGGCGGCGGCGGCGCCGGACTGGAGCTGGCTCACCACGTCGATCAGCTGGTGGACGCGCGGAGCGAGGGAGAACAGGTAGAGCAGGAAGGCCACGAGTGCGGAGACGCTGGTCTGCCCCGCGGCCACCCGTGCTCCGCCCACCCCCAGCACCAGCAGGAACGCCACCTGCACGGACACGGCCCCCGCGGTGCCCGAGACCGCCTCCCAGCCGGCGGCACGGACCCCGGCCCGCCGGGCGTCCGCCGCCGCGCCGTGCAGCCGTACGGTCTCCGCCCGCTCCGCGCCGGCCGCCTTCACGGTGCGGAAGGCGCCCAGGGCGCGCTCGAGCGCGGCACCCATGGCGCCCACGGCCTCCTGCGCGTCCCGGGCCGCACGGCCGATCCGGGGCGCGGCCAGCGTCACCGCGGCGGCGACCAGCGCGAGCGCGCCCAGGGTCACCCCGAGCAGCACGACGTCCAGCAGCCCCATCATGACGACGGCTCCCGCCAGGACCAGCACGCAGACGACGGCCGAGGCCACCGACTGGGTGGCGGTCTGGCGCAGCACGGTGGTGTCGGAGGTGACCCGGGAGATGAGGTCGCCGGGCTCGGTGCGCTCCACCGCCGGCACCCGCAGCCGCAGCAGACGCGCGGTCAGTTCCCTGCGGGTGGTGTGGACGACGGCCTCCGCGGTCCGCTCCAGGACGTACTGCCCCGCGGCGGCCAGCCCCGCACCGGCCAGCACCAGCACGCTGAGCAGCAGGATCCAGCCGGTCGCCGCCCGGCCGCCGTCGAGTTCGTCCACCAGCCGCTTGGCGGCCATCGGCTGGGCCAGGCCGAGCAGGCTGCCGAGCAGGCCGAGCGAGACGCCGGCGAGGACGCCGGCACGTTGCGGGCGCAGCATGCGGGCGAGCGCGCGGCGGCCGGACGGGGACGCGCCGGTACGGCCCGCGGAGCGCCGCCGCCGCTTCGCGTCCGCCGGCCGTGCTCCGGCGCCCGGCCCCGCCCCGTGTCCCGGACCGTGCTCGGGGCCGGAGGTACCGGTGGGGACGGGTGATGCGGCCTCTGCGGTCACGACGTCAATCCACCGCGAAGAAGCGCCGGTAGTAGTCGGCCGGGCAGCCCTCGCCCACGGGCACCCCCTCGGCCTCCACCCAGGCGTGCGCGGCGAAGGGCGGCCTGGCGCGCGCCCCCACGCACCAGGTGGCCCACCGGCCGCGCATACGGCACAGCAGCACGGTGGCCAGCGAACGCGGCAGACAGCCGTACCGCCCGCCGCAGACCAGGCTCACCGCGACCACCGTCTCCCGGGCCGCCGCCGCCTCGGCGACCGTCGCCGGGCGGGCGCCGCGCCGCAGCGGCCCCAGCACGGCACGGATGCGGCCCGGGGGCAGGACGGCCAGCAGATGGGCGCACCCCACGGCGAACCGCGCCGCCAGACGGTGCGGCAGGGGGACGGAGCGGGGTTCGTACGGGACCGCCTCCGGTGTGGACATCGTCGTTCTCTCCTCCTCGCTCGGACCTTTCGGCCTTCCGTGGCTTCTCCTCCGCCGTCACCGCCCCGCGTCCGGTCCCGGGTCCGAGACGAGCCGGGCCTCGCGCAGTTCGGCGAGGATCCGGGCCACGTCCTGCTCGGCCTCCCGGGGGCTCACGTCGTACTCGCCGGTCAGGGCCGTCACCGCCTGCCCGGCGGAGCGCCCCTCCAGCAGCACCCGCAGCACGGCGGCCGCGGTGGGGTTGAGGGTCCAGTACTCGCCGCTCCGCTCGTCGAGCAGCGCCGTTCCGTACTCGGTGTCGGTCATCAGCACACCGGACCGCAGGGTGAGTGCCATGGGCGGCCTTTCTCGTCGGCTCTCGTCGTCTTCCGCCGTCCCGCCCGCCGGGGCGGGGCAGTGTGGGGTGGGGCCGGGGTGGGACGGGGCTGGGAGGTGGATCAGCGGTCCGCCGGGGAGGGGGCGGCGGCGGCCTCGCGGGAGCGCAGCCACACCTCGCAGGCCACGGTCGGATGCAGCAGCTCGCTCTCCCCCTCCGGGGACAGCGGCCGGGCGCACCAGCGGCGCAGCTCGGCCGGATCGACCAGGCCCAGCCGTCCCAGCCGGGAGTCCTCGCACAGTGCCAGCAGCCGGTCGCGGTGGCGGCGCTGGCCGGCCACCTCCTCCAGGGTGGCGTTGGCCCGGGTGGCCCGGGTCCGGCTCGCCTCGGGCACGATGCCGCGCATGGCCTCCACGATCAGCGGCTTGTACCGGTAGGGCGTGATCCGGTCCTGCGGCCGTACCGCCAGGGCCGCCTCGACGACCCGGTCGTCGTAGTACGGCGCCGAGCAGACCACGCCCAGCGGCACGGACAGCTGGTTGACGTGCCGGGTGAAGCGGGAGAGGAGGTCCATGGTGACCAGCTCCCGGTGCGCCCCGTGGCCCGGGGCCAGCGGCCGTACGGCGGACGCCTCGGCCCGGAGGAGATCGCGCACCGCGTCGGCGGCGTCGGCCGTCACCCACGGCGGCAGCCGGGGCGGTGCGCACCACTCCAGCAGCGGCTGCCGCTCCGCCGGCTGCGGCCGCCGCAGATCCGCCGCGACCCCCCTGAGCCAGGCCGGGTAGCTCCGCCGGTCGGCCAACTGGCGCAGCGCCTGGCGCCGGGACCAGCCGTACTTGGCGGCGTAGCCCCGCAGCCGGTGCAGGGCCGCGAGCGGACGCGTGCGGATCATCGCGTGCAGGTGAGCCGCCGAGCCGCCGAGCAGTTCGTCACCGCCCAGCCCCGTCAGGTGCAGGGCCGAGCCCCGCTCGGCCGCCAGCCGCAGCAGGCTCATCCGCCGGTCGTGGTCGACGGTCATCAGACAGGGCGCGTCGAGCAGGCCGCCCGGCGAGCCGAGGCCGTCGTAGGACAGCGGGATCCGCTCGGCCGGGACCAGGTGGTGCTCCACGCCGCTCCCCAGGGCGGCCACCGTCCGGCGTGCCCAGTGCACGTCGTCGCCGAGCGGGTCGTGGGTCGCCGCGGTGTACGCGACCACCCGGGCCGGTCCGCGGGCGGCCGTGCAGCACACGGCAGTGGAGTCCAGGCCGCCGAGGTCGGCCGTCACCAGGGTGCGTCCCCGGGTGCGCACCTCGACGGCCTCGGTCAGCGCCCGGGCCAGGGCCGCCGCGCCCTCGGCCAGGGGGACGGCCGGCTCCGGCGCGGACCACCGGCGAAGGCGGCGCGCCCGGCCGTCCGGTTCCAGCAGCAGGCAGTGGTCACCGGGCAGGCGCTCCACACCGCGCCACAGCGGGCGCCCGGAGAACGGATGGAGCAGACCCGCCGTCAGCAGCTGTACGGCCAGCCGGGTCTCGTCCAGCTCGCCGCCCAGGAGGTCGGCCACCACGTCGGCCCGGTCGCCGGCCACCGTCACCGGGCCGGTGGTGGCGCCGTGGAAGACGCGCCGCACCCCGGTGACGCCGCCCTGCACGCGGGTTCGCCCGGCGGCGCTGGCCAGCAGGTGGAAGCTGCCCGGCCAGGCGGCGGTGAGCCGGTCGAACGCGGCCGGGGAGTCCGCCGCGGCCGCGGCGGCCCGTGCGGCCTCCCCGTCGGTGACGCGGTGCTCGCCGAGCACCGCCACCCGCGCGCCGCGGCCGTCCCCGACCGTCAGCGTGTCCCGCGGCCAGCGGCCCAGCAGCCAGGGGCGGCCGGAGGGGTGCGCCAGCTCCCGGGAGGCGTGTGTCCGGGCGCGCGCGCCGATGTCGGAGGCCGCGTCGCTGTCCGGCAGGACGACGAACCAGGCGGGGGCGCGGGCGGGGGAGAGGGAACGGCTCGCGGACACGGGCACACCTCCGGGCGGCGGCACACGGGATCGGTGGTACGGAAGCGGTGAGGCACAGGCACAGCGGTACGGCGGCACTACGGCGGCGGTACGGAAGGGAGGGCCGGGTGGCGGGGAGCGCCACCCGGCCGTACGGCCCGGTCAGCCGTGGGACCGGCGGAACACCGGCGGTCCGGTCAGAGCAGCTGCTTGCCGCCCAGCAGGTCCCGCGGGCCCTTGTTGCCGATGCCGGTCGTCCGGCGGAAGCCGCCGGCCTTGGACAGGGTGGGGCGCTCGTAGGTGCGCATGGTTGTTTCCCTTCTCTGCGATGTGTGGGATGTGCGGTCCGGACGGATCCGGACGCGGACACGGGTCACCCGCGAAGGCTCCGGGAGCGGACAGGGTGGGGGGCGCCGGAGTCCCGGTGGGACACCGGCCCGAAGCCCGGGTGGGGGCACATGCCCGGTCCGCCGGCGGGCCCGCCGACGGTTGTGGCAAATCCCTCGAAGCCGCACACCACGCTAGAAAGACGAGCACATCACCACAACAGCGCACGGTGTCACCAACGGCGCGTAGGGAAATTCCTATGTGTACTTGCGTGAGGCGCTGTTTTCGGCCATGGGGCGCGCTCGGACCCGCCCGCCCGCCGGTGCCGCACCGGCGGGCGGACGGGTGTCCGGGCCGCGGCCTCCGCGCGGCGGCGGGTCAGGCCGGGTCCAGTCCGGCGACCCGCAGCAGGAGTCGCTGCAACTGCCGCCGCTCCTCCTCGCCGAGGGGCTCGAGCAACTGCTCGGTGACGCGTGCCGCGTCGTGGTCGCTGTCGCGCAGCAGGTCCCGGCCGGCCCGGGTGAGGACGACGATGCGGTTGCGCCGGTCGCCGGGATCGGGGCGCCGCTCGGCCAGTCCGAGGCGCTGGAGGTCGTCGACGAGGCCGACGACGGCGCTGGGGTCGTAGCCGAGCCGGTCGCTGATCTCCCGCTGCCGGACGCCCTCGGCGGTGGCCAGATAGCGCAGCAGGGCGTAGTGGCGCAGCCGGAGCCCGTGCTGTTCGAGCGCGGAGTTGAACAGGCTGCCGGCGCGCAGGCCGATGCGGTGGAGGAGGTAGCCCGTGTCGGTGTGCAGCCCCCGCATCCAGGGTTCGTCGGTCATGGCGTCGATGGGAGGCTCCGTCGGCTCTCGGCGGTGTGATGCGGGCCGATCATCCCGCAATCGCAGGTGGGAAACAACCATTGACGGCAACAACTATTGCTCTTACCTTCGTTTCTCGCATCCCCGCTCGAAGGGACGGAACCCGTATGTCCATCGATCTCACCGGCAAGGTCGCCGTCGTGACCGGCAGCGGACGCGGCCTGGGGTACGCCTACGCCGCCGCGCTGGCCCGCGCGGGCGCGGCCGTGGTGGTCAACGACCTCGACGCCGACGCGGCCGGGCACGCCGCGAAGACCATCGGCGAGGCCGGCGGCCGGGCCGTCGCCGAAGCCGTGGCCGTCGGCACCGCACAGGCCGCGGACCGCCTGGTGGAACGCGCGGTGACGGCCTTCGGCCGACTGGACGTGATGGTCACCAACGCGGGCATCCTGCGGGACCGGGTGCTGTGGAAGATGACGGACGAGGACTTCGACGCCGTGCTCACCACCCACCTGCGCGGCACCTTCACCTGCGCCCGCGCCGCGGCGGTGCGGATGCGCGAGCAGGGCGAGGGCGGCAGCCTGATCACGGTGGGCTCCCCGGCCGGGCAGCGCGGCAATTTCGGGCAGACCAACTACGCCGCGGCCAAGGCCGGCATCGCCGCGATGGTGCGCACCTGGTCCATGGAACTGGCCCGGTCCTCGATCACCGTCAACGCGGTCGTCCCGGTCGCCGCGACCGCCATGACCGAGACCATCCCCGCCTTCGCCCCGTACGCCGAGGCCATGCGGCAGGGGAAGCCGCTGCCGGACTTCCTCCGCAAGGGGGAGGGCTTCGGCACCGTGGACGACTGCGCCGCGCTGGTGCCCTTCCTCGCCTCCGACGCCGCCCGCGGCATCACCGGGCAGTGCGTCGGCATCGGCGGCGACCGGCTGGCCCTGTGGTCGCACCCGCAGGAGACCGCCACCGCGTACGCCGACGGCGGCTGGACACCCGAGGACATCGCCACCGTGTGGGAGTCCGCGCTGGGCCGCCACCAGGAAAGCGTCGGCATCCCCGCGCCCCGGATCCCGGAGGAGTGAGCCCATGACCGACCGGGCCGCACACCTGGACGTCGAGGCGCTGACCGCCATCGACGTGCACACCCACGCGGAGGTCTCCAGGGACGGCCACGGGGCGCTGAGCCCCGAGCTGTTCGCCGCCTCCGAGGACTACTTCAAGGCCCACGGGCACCGCAGGCCGACCATCGAGGAGATCGCCGCCCACTACCGCGAGCGGTCCATGGCCGCGGTCGTCTTCACCGTCGACGCCGAACACGCCACCGGGCACCGGCGCATCTCCAACGAGGAGATCGCCGAGAGCTGCGCGGCCCACCCCGACGTGCTGATCCCCTTCGCCTCGGTCGACCCCTGGAAGGGGCGGGCCGCCGCCCGGGAGGCCCGGCGGCTGGTGGCGGAGCACGGCGTGCGGGGCTTCAAGTTCCACCCGAGCATCCAGGGCTTCTTCCCCGACGACCGCATGGCCTACCCGCTGTACGAGGTCATCGAGGAGACCGGGACCATCGCCCTGTTCCACACCGGCCAGACCGGCATCGGCGCGGGCGTCCCCGGCGGCGCCGGGATCCGGCTGAAGTACTCCAACCCGCTGCACGTGGACGACGTCGCCGCCGACTTCCCCCGACTGAAGATCATCCTGGCGCACCCGTCCTTCCCCTGGCAGGACGAGGCGCTGGCGGTGGCCACGCACAAACCGGGCGTGCACATCGACCTGTCGGGCTGGTCGCCGAAGTACTTCCCCGACTCCCTGGTGCGGTACGCCAACTCGCTGCTGAAGGACAAGGTCCTCTTCGGCTCCGACTACCCCGTCCTGACCCCCGACCGCTGGCTGGCCGACTTCGCCGGGCTGCCGATCAGGGACGAGGTGCGGCCGAAGATCCTCAAGGAGAACGCCGCCCGCCTGCTCGGCCTGACCCCTCCTCCCGATCCCTCCCCCTGACCCCGCCGCCTCCGGGAGAGCACCTCATGCGCAACCAAGGACTGGGCTCCTGGCCCGCCCGGCGGGCCCGCCGGACCCCGCGCCGCACGGCGCTCGTGCAGGGCGGGAGCGGCACCGAACTGACCTACGCGCGCCTGCACGAGCGCACCACCCGCCTCGCCCACGCGCTGCGCGACCGGGGCGTGCGGCGCGGCGACCGCGTCGCCTACCTCGGCCCCAACCACCACACCTTCCTGGAGACGCTGTTCGCCGCCGGGGTGCTCGGCGCCGTCTTCGTCCCGCTCAACACCCGGCTGGCCGCCGCGGAGATCGACCACCAGCTCCGGGACTGCGGGGCCGGAGTCCTGGTGCACGCGTCCTCCCACCGGGAGCTCGTCGAGAACCTGGACACCGGCCTTCCGGGGACGGTCCTGCCGGTCGGCCGGCAGTACGAGGCATGGCTGGAGCAGGCCGCCGCCGAACCCGTCGACGAGACCGTCACCCACGACGACCCGTGCCTGATCATGTACACCTCGGGCACGACCGGCCGCCCCAAGGGCGCCGTGCTCACCCACGGCAACCTCGTCTGGAACGCCGTCAACGTCCTGGTCGACCACGACCTGACCGCCGGTGAACGGGCCCTGGTCGCCGCCCCGCTGTTCCACGCCGCCGGACTCGGCATGATCACCCTGCCGGTCCTGCTCAAGGGCGGCACCTGCGTCCTGGCCGAGTCCTTCGACCCGGCCGGGGCGCTGGAGGCGATCGCCCGGCACCGGATCACCTTCATGTTCGGCGTGCCGACCATGTTCGACCTGATGAGCCGCCGGCCCGAGTGGCCCGGGGCCGACCTGACCTCACTGCGCCTGCTCACCTGCGGCGGCGCGCCCGTGCCCGAACCCCTCATCCGCACCTACCAGCGGCGGGGCCTGGCCTTCCAGCAGGGCTACGGCATGACCGAGGCCGGTCCCGGAGCGCTCTTCCTCGACGCCGAACACGCCACCGGCAAGGCGGGCTCCGCCGGGGTCCCGCACTTCTTCACCGACGTGCGGGTGGTCCGGCCCGACCTCACCGAGACAGAGGTGGGCGAGGTCGGCGAGATCGTGGTGAGCGGCCCCAACGTCAGCCCCGGCTACTGGGGGCTGCCCGAGGAGACCGCCGCCGCCCTCACCGACGGCTGGCTGCGCAGCGGCGACGCCGCGCGGGCGGACGCCGACGGCCACATCACCATCGCCGACCGGATCAAGGACATGTACATCTCCGGCGGCGAGAACGTCTACCCCGCCGAGGTGGAGAGCGCCCTGCTGGCCCATCCCGACGTCGCCGAGTGCGCGGTGATCGGGGTGCCGGACGAGAAGTGGGGCGAGGCCGGGCGTGCCCTGGTCGTCCCCCGGGCCGGCGCCCGGCCCGACCCGGCCGAACTCCTGGCCTCCCTGACCGGCGTCCTGGCCAGGTACAAGATCCCCAAATCGGTCGTGGTGGTGCCCGAACTCCCCCGTACCGCCTCCGGGAAGCTCCTCAAGCACCGCATCCGGGCCCGCTACGGCGACTGACCCGCCCCTGCCCGCCTCCTGCCCGAACACCGAAGGAAAGAAGCGGCACATGACCGTCACCGTCTCCGGCCTGGCCGAACTCGGCACCATGTCCGGCACCGATCTGGGCACCAGCGACTGGATCGAGGTCACCCAGGAGCGCATCGACACCTTCGCCGACGCCACCGGCGACCACCAGTGGATCCACGTCGACCCCGAGCGCGCCGGGGACGGCCCGTTCGGTAGGACCATCGCCCACGGCCATCTGACCCTGGCGCTGTTCATCCCCCTGTTCACCGGCCTCCTCGACGTGCGGGGCGTCACCACGAAGGTCAACTACGGCCTCAACAAGGTCCGCTTCCCCGCACCCGTCCCCGTCGGCTCGCGCCTGCGGCTCGCCGCCCGCATCGCCGAGGTCACCGAGGTGCCCGGCGGCGTGCAGCTCACCGTGGACGGCACGATCGAGATCGAGGGCGGCACCAAGCCCGCAGTGGTGCTCCAGAGCATCCTCCGCTTCTACGCCTGACACCCCGCGGGAGCGTCCCGCCGCCCGCCGCGGGTGGGCGGCACGCCACCGAGAGCACCGGGAAGGAAGAAGCACCATGGCAGATCCGCACCCGTACCTGGGCCTGGAACTCCTCGCCGAACTCCACGTCGGGACTGGGGAACCCGTGGCGGCCGGGCGGGTTCCCGGCGGAACCAGGACCGTCATCCCCATCACCGGGGGAACCGTCGGCGGCCGCATCGAGGGCACCGTGCTGCCCGTCGGCGCGGACTGGAACCTGCGGCGCGCGGACGGCACCGGGACCGTCAGCGCCACCTACCCCGTCCGCACGGCCGACGGCACCGTTCTGACCATCACCAACAGGGGCACCGTCACCACTCGCGACGGCGTGCTCCTCGGACTCACCGCCGTCGTGGTCGAGGCGCCGGAGGACAGCCCCTGGGCGTACCTCAACGACACCCCGGTGGTCGGCTCCCTGGCCCTGGCCGGGAGTGCCGACCGGCCCGCCGTCCACCTGCGGTTCTACACGGTCGACCCCGTCTGAACCGCCGGCCGCCGCTCCTCCGCCGCCCCCGAACAGCCGAGGAGGACCATGTCCGTCCTGTCGACCCCGATCGTCGCCGACACCGTGGCCCGCGTCCTGAGACGCGGGATGTCCCTGATGAAACCGCGCCCGGCCTTCGAGGAGATCCCGGGCAGGACGCGCACGGTCCGGGTGCCGACCCGCCACGGGGAGGTGGAGTGCACCGTCTACTCCCCGCCGCCCGGCGGTGGGGAGCGGCCGGGCGTGTACGTGAACGCCCACGGCGGCGGATACGTCATGGACAACCGCGAGCAGGACGACCCGTGGTGCCGCTACCTGGCCGCCAGGGCCGGCGTCACCGTGGTCAACACGGACTACTCCGTCGCCCCGGAGCACCGCTTCCCCGTCCCCGTCGAGCAGGTCTTCGACGTCGTGACCTGGGCGGCGCGGCCGGAGCACGACTGGGACGGGCGGCGGCTGTGCGTGGGCGGCCAGAGCGCGGGCGGCGCCCTCGCCGCCGGGGCGGCCCGCCTCGCCCTGGAGAACGGCGGGCCCGCGATTGCGCTCCAGGTGCTGCACTACCCGCCCCTGGATCTGGTCACCCCCGGCGGGGAGAAGCGGGCCAGGGCCGCGAAGCCGATGCTCCGCCCCTGGATGTCCGAGGTGTTCGACACCGCCTACATCCCCGATCCCGCCGCCCGGCGCGACCGCCTGGCCTCGCCCGCCTGGGGTGCCAACGCCGAGGGCATCGCCGGGATCGCCCCCGCCCTGGTCGTCACCTGCGAGCTGGACCTGCTCCGCGACGAGGGCGAGGCGTACGCCAGGGCGCTGGACGCGGCCGGCGCCCTGGTGGAGCACCACGAGGTGGCCGGGGCCGACCACGCGTACGACCTGGCGGGCGGTGACCGCGAACTGACCGGGCGTGTGTACGACCTGATCGCCGGTCATGTGCGCCGGGCCGTCGGCGGGGCGGACGCCCGGTAGGGCTCCCGGCAGCGGCGAAACCGGGCCGTCGGCAGTGCCGATACGGCCGTTTCCTGCTTTCCGGCCCCGGAACGAGGGCTTCATCCGTATGCTCGGCGTCCGGCCGGGTGGGATCCGTGGCTGACAGGGCACACAGGGTGAACTGGGTGAGGGACGGTGCCGGGATACGAGGCGCTCCTGACACGTGTCATGTCAGAACTGGTGATGCTGAAAAAACTCCGCCCCAGTGCGGGAAGCCGGCTGCGCGCCCGGGGCGGACCCCCGGTCATCGAGATCACCGGCCTCGGCGAAGCGGAGCGGAACCACCTGCTGGAGCGGCTGCACCAGCGCTACTGGCGGCTGCTGCCGGTCAACAACCCCGCCGAGATGCCGCTCGGGTCCGGGCCGGTAACCGACTCCTTCTGGTACCTGTCGACGCGGGTGTACGGCCTGGGCGGCCGGGTCGCCCGGCGGCGGCCGATCCGCTTCCCCCGGTTCGCCCTCGGGATGATGGCCCATGCCTGGGTGAAGGAGAACGGCCGTCCCGACCTGGAACAGATCGAGTGGTTACACGAGTGGCTGCAGCGCGAGCTGCGCAAGCAGAGCAAAAAGAACCCGCCACCGGCAGGTCAGGTGCTCGCCGAGCTGGAGCCCCCCATGGCGGCCGTCGGGGGCCTGACGGGCGGCGGCCCGGATCCTGCTGGCCAGGAAGCGGCCGAGCCGGGTCGCGCTGCGCTGGTGGGGAGCGGTGCTGAGAACACCGCCGGGGACGTTCGCCCGGCGCGAGACCGTGGCCACCGAACTGTTCCGCGCCTTCAGCGGTGACCGGGACGGGCAGAAGCCCTCCAGGGACAAGCCCTCCAGGGAGGAGCTTCTGGCGGCCGCCCTGCTGGCCGACATCGACGCGTACTACGGGCCGCGCCGCCGGTTCAACAGGGACCTGCCGCCGGTCATCCTGCTGCCCGAGTACAGGCCCGGCGGCCGGGAGTTCCTCGACACCCTGCTGCGGGCGTACGACATCATGCCCCCGCGCGCGTCGAGGAAGCGGACGGTGACCAGGCCGGTCGTCGTCGCCGTGGCGGACGAGGTGCCCGGGGAGCGGGCGGCCGGACCGCTGGAGGACCTGGAGATCCACCTCAACAAATGGAGGCTGCCGGAGGAGGGCGGCGTACGGGAACGCCGGGTGCTCCGGGTGGCCGCGACGGACCCGGGGAGCACGGAGGCGGACGCGGGGAGCACGGAGGCGGACGAGGCCGGGGAGGACCGCGGCGAGATCCGTTCCGGCCCGGGGCGGGTCACCGTCATGCTGGCCGCGACGGCCGTCCTCGCCCTGGCAGCGCTGCTGTGGGGCACGCTGGGACAGCGGATCCTCCCCGGCCCGTGCGGGACGGAACTGGAGCAGGTCGGCGGGGAGTGCGTCGGGGTGACCGACGGCAGCAGCGGGAAGTGGCCCGGTCTGGAACAGGTCATGGCGCGGATCGAGGCCGAGAACGACCGGGTCACCCAGGGAAAGGACCCGTATGCCACCATCGCACTGATGATCTCCATGACCTCGGACAGCGAGGACGTCCGGGAGGAGATCCTGCACCAGGTGCAGGGCGCCTACCTGGCGCAGTACCGGGCGAACAACGACGAGAAGGAGCACGACCACCCGCCCAGGATCCGCCTGGTGCTGGCCAACCCGGGCGAGAGGCGCGACCACTGGGAGCCGGTGGTGGAACGGCTCGCCGAGATGGCCGGATCCGGCAGGGACAGGCTGCGGGTGGTCTTCGGGTTCGGCATCAGTGAACGGCACACCGAGGACGCCATAGCGCACCTGACGAACGACAGGGGCATCCCCGTCGTCGCCGGTTCGCTCACCGGGGACGACTTCGGCAACTCGGACCAGGACGAGAAGAAGTTCAAGGGGTTCGCCCGGATCGCGCCCAACAACAGCGACCAGGCCGACGCGCTGGTCGCCTTCGACAGGGACCTCGACCTGCGGCAGGCCGTCCTGGTCGAGGACAGGCGGGAGGGGGACGACTACAACGACTCGCTGCGCGAGGTCTTCCAGCGCAAACTGGACGCCTCGCCGCACCGGTCGTACCCCTTCGTCTCCGAGGGTCCGAACACCGAGGGCGTGCTGGCGAGCGAGTTCCGGAACATGGTGGTCAACATCTGCACGCTCTCGCCCGCCGTGGACACCGTGTACTTCGCCGGCCGGCAGGTCCATCTGCGGCAGTTCGTCAACGCCATGGCGGCACACCGGCCGTGCATCGACCGGGAGATCACCGTGGTCAGCGGTTCGGCGGCCTCCACCCTCTACTCGGACGGGAAGCTGAACTGGGAGGCGATGCGGGGCGACCCCGGCCCCGGCCGGAAGGAGGTGGAGGTCGTCTACACCTCCTTCTCCCATCCCGAGGCCTGGACCAGGAAAAAGGTCCCGGACACCGGCGGTTCCCGGGAGGCCTTCGACACCCTGCGCGCGTACGTGGCGAAGGCCCGCCACGAGCCGGTCGGCCCCGTCGGCGGCACCGACCTCTCCGACTCCCGCACCGTGTCCGCCTACGACTCGGCCTGGACGGCCATCACCGGTATCCGCATCCACACCCAGAAGGGCGAGGTCCCCGCGCTGCAGACCATCGGCAACGACTGGGACGGCCTGCAGGGCGTCTACAAGGTGGAGGGAGCCAGCGGATGGATCTGCCTGGACGGCGCGGGCAACCCGTACAACAAGGCCGTCGCGGTGGTCCGTCTCGACCCGCTGACCAGGAAACCGGCCTTCCTCGGCCTGGCCTGGCCCGAGGGCACCCCGCCGCCCAGGCCCCCGCAGGGCACCAAGTCCTGCCAGATCCCCAAGGAGGGCTGATCGCTCCGGGGCCGCCGGGGCCGCACGGCAACGGGTTCCTCAGCCCGCGAGGGGCACGGTGGTCCGGGTGGCGGAGTCGTAGCTGCGGGCGGCGGTGAACCGGCCCCGGGGCGCCTCGTGCGGCGCGGCGGGCAGCAGGGCGGACAGCAGCTCCTCGTCCGGCCGGTCGTCCCAGACCGGTCGGCGGCTGCGGCCGAGGGTGAGGTGCGGGACCCAGCGCCCGGGGGCGTGCAGCGGATTCAGCCGGCCGGCGGCCGGAACCGACGCCAGCGCCCGCCAGACCGCCGTGTGCAGTGCCAGCAGGGCGGGATCGGGGCGTACGGCCCAGGCCAGCACGTGGACCCGCCCCGGGAACCGCACCAGCCCCGCCACGACGAGGGGCACCGGCAGCGCCTCCAGCGCTTCCGCCAGTCGCCCCCGAACCTCCTCCGGCAGTGTCCCGGCGGTGGCCAGCGTCAGGTGGGGGCGGTTGGTGGGGTGGGTGTGCGCCGCCTGGCTCGGCAGTCCCGCTCCGGCCAGCCGGTGCCAGGACTCCCGTACGGCCCGGTCGGCCGCCTCGTCCGGAAGCAGCTCCACGGTGCGCACACCGGCCAGCGTACGGCCGCCGGGCCGGGGCCGCCCGGCGGCGGGTGCGACCGGCCGGTGCCTCTGCGGGCGCGGACCCGGGGCGGCTCAGGGCAGGCCGCTGCCGAGCAGGAAGACGGCCAGTCCGTGGGCGAGCGCGGCGGCCGTCACACCCCGCGCGTTCCGCAGGAAGGCGCAGATCAGCCCCTCGTGGAGGGCGAAGAGCAGCAGCGGCCAACCGGCGCCGGTCACCGTCGAGGCCAGGAAGGAGTGACAGGCGGCGAAGAACAGACCGGACAGCAGCGCCGCGCGCGGGACCGTGCCACTTCGCCAGGTGCCCCTGGAACAGCCCCCGGAAGAGCACTTCCTCGGCGAGGTTCCCGGCCAGGGCGAAGAACGCCAGCGCCGGCAGCACGGCCGGGGCGACGGCCCCGCCGCGCTCGGAGAGGGGCTGGAAGAGGCCGAGGACGAGGACCGGGGCGGCGGCCAGCAGTCCGCCCGCGAGCCCCCAGCCCAGCGTGGCCGGGTCGGGCCGCCCCCAGCGGACCAGCGCCGACAGCTCCCGGTCGGCCCGCAGCACCAGAGCGGTGGCCGCCACCGTCACCGCCCCGAGGATCACCAGCACCCGGCCGTCGGTGGTGAAACGCAGCCACGGCACCGGGCCGGCCGTGCCCAGCCGCCACAGACCCGCTGGTGTCATCGCGTCCCGGACCAGGAGGAAACCGAGGATCAGCAGCACGATCCGCGGAAGCGGATCGCGAACGGCGCGCACCAGCGCGAGGCAGGCGGTGAACAGCAGCGGCCCCGGCAGCACGCGGGCAGCGTAGGCGGGCAGCTCGGGCAGCACGAAGTGGCCTCCGGAGGAGACGGAAGGGAAGGGTGGAAGCGGGCCCGCACAGCCATAATGCGAGCAAAAATCGGTTTTCTGTACTCGCATGGGAGCCCCGTGGCCGTTCCTCGCAAAACCCCTCGTCAGCAACGCTCCCGTGAGACGGTGGCGGCGATCCTGGAAGCCGCCGCTCAGCTTTTCCAGCGGCACGGCTACCAGGCGACCACCACCAACAAGGTCGCCGAGCGCGCCGGGGTGTCCGTCGGCTCCCTCTACCAGTACTTCCCGAACAAGGACGCCCTGCTGACCGCCCTCGCCCAGCAACACCTGCGGGACGCCACCGCCGAGGTGCGACGGCTCCTGGACCGGGCGGCCGAGCGGGAACTGCCCCTCGGGCCGCTGGTGGAGGAGCTGGTGAGCGGGGTGACGGCACTGCACACCGACCGGCCGGAGCTGCACCGCCTGCTGTTCGACCAGGCACCCCGCACACCGGAACTCGTCGCCCGGCTGCGCGGTTTCGAGCGGTGGGCCGCCGGCGCGCTGGCACCCCATCTGCGCCGCCTGGACGTCGGCGGCCCCGATCCGGAGGTGACCGCGCTGCTGGTCGTGCAGGGTGTCGAGGCCCAGCTCCACGGCGCGGTCCTGGACCCGTCCGGCGCCGCGGAGACGGCCGCCCGGGTGCGGGCCGTGGCCGACCTGTGGACCCGCGCGCTGAGCGCGCCGCACACCGGGGGACGCTGAGGGCGCGTCAGGCCGGCCGGCCGGCGCCCTCCGCCTCCGGCGGTGTCCGCGCGGCCCGCACCAGGGCGGCGTTGTCCGGGGCGGGAGAACCGTCCGGCAGGACCAGGGCGTCCTCCAGACCGATCCTGGTGTCCAGACCCAGCCGGACGGCCAGGCGCAGCACGGGCCAGGCGCCGCCGTCCTCCCCGTGCAGCAGGACCGGTACGGGCAGGTCCCCGGGCAGCTCCGCCAGCAGGGCCGACGCCGTTCCGGCCGCCGTGGCCGGATCGGTGTCGGTGACCTCGGCGAGCACCCGCAGCACCCGGCCCGACAGCGGCGAGGCACGGAAGAGGCGGGCCGCGTCCGTCCCCGACCAGATGCCCGCCTCCACCCCGACGCCGCGCTCCAGCAGCACGCCGGCCACCTCCTCGGCGCCCTCCTCGTGCCAGTTCACCGAGGCGTGGTCGGGCAGCACCGTCCAGGAGCGGACCAGCGCGGCGCGCCGGGCGGGATCCGGGACGGCCCACGCCCCGGTGGTGACCCCGACCCGCACCCCGGCCGGCACGGCGCCGCGCACCGCCGCGACCGCCCGCGCCACCACCCGCGGTTCCAGGCTGTCGGCGCCGTCGGCGTCCTTGGGATGGAGGTGGACGTCCTCCGCCCCGGCGGCCACCGCACGTGCGGCCTCGGCCGCCAGCTCGGCGGGGGAGAGGGGGAGGGAGGGGTGCTCGGCGCGGCTCCGCGCCCCGTTCGGACACACCTGCAGCATGCCGACCACTATGCCGGACGTGTGCCGGACGCGTCCGCGGTGCGCGGCCGGGCCGCCCGCTCCCGGGACGGGAACGGGCGGCGTCGCCCGGTGCCGCCGGGGCAGACGGACCATCGGACCGAGGGCGGCGCACGGCCGCCGGGCAGTCCCGGGTGGCACGGAGGCGGGGAACGGCGTCCGAGAGGACAGGCGTGCTCGTACCGGACTGCGCCGAGCCGGAGGAGCTGGCTGAGTTCCACGCCGGACTGCTGGGTGCCCGGGTGCGCCCGGGCACCGACCCGGACCTCATCGAGGTGGTCGGGGGACCGGGCACCCGTATGGAGATCCGGCGCGACCGGGGCCTGGCCCCGCCGAGCTGGCCGCGTCCGGACGACTCGCTCCAGGCGCATCTGCACGTCCTGGTCGCCGAGCGCGACATGGACGAGGCGGAGCGGGTGGCGGTGAGCCTCGGCGCGCGCCCGGTCGACACCAAGGACAAGGGCGGGCCGCGCGACGTCCGCCGGTACGCCGACCCGGCCGGCCACACCTTCGCCCCGGTGGCCCGGGAGGGCCGCACCGGGGACTGAGAGCCGCCGCCTGCGCCGGGACGGCCGGGCCGCCGGGCAGCGTCAGTCGGGCAGCCGTACCCCGGTCAGCTCGGCGCAGGCGGCCAGCAGGCCGTCCTGGACGGCCCGGTCGTACGCCGCCGGGTTCGCCGCCAGCTCCCGCCGCCGCTTGAAGTACCGCCCGGTGACGGTCGCCGCGGGCTCGTCGCTCGTGGCCAGCCACACCTGGGTCTCCGCGCCCTCGGGGAGGTCGTCGGTGGCGTTCGGGCCGCCGAGCCTCGTCCGGATCCAGCCCGGATCGACGGCGTTGGACAGGGTGCCCTCCCAGCGGCGGGCGACGGCGAACGCCAGGACCACGTCGTGGAGCTTGGAGTCGGAGTACGCCTGCATGCCGTCCCAGGGCCGCCGCTCGTACTGCAGGTCGTCCGGCACGAACGTGCCCTGCGCCTCCAGGCCGGAGGTCAGGTGGACCAGCCGGCGCGGCCTGGGCATCAGCGCGGTGAGCAGATAGGGCGCCAGGACGTTGATCTGGAAGATCCGCTCCAGGCCGTCCCCGGTGAGGGTGCGTTCGGGCGCTCCGCCCCCGACGCCCGCGTTGTGGACCACCACGTCGAACGGGCCCGCCGCGGCGGCGGCATCCGCCAGCTCACGGGTCTGCGCCAGCGACGCGAGATCACCGGTGAGCACCTTCGCCGCGTCCGGCACCGCGGCCCGCGCCTGCTCGGCCCGGGCCGCGTTCCGCGCGTGCAGGACGACCCGATGGCCGGCCGCGGCGAGCACCCGGGCGGTCTCGCGCCCGATCCCGTCCGCCGAGCCCGTCACGAACACACTGCGCACAGCACTTCCCGGGCCCATGGGCTCTCTCCTGGCGGTCCTGAGGCGATCTTCCGTACGTCCTGGTGGTGCCACCCTAGCCACCCGGCCGGGAGCCCGCCGCCCGGCGTTCCCCGCCGGCAGCGGCCCGGCGAGACGCCGTACCCCCGGGTGGACGCCTCGGCGAAGGCGAACTCCGGTGAGTAGCTGATGAGTCCGGCCGCGGCGCGTGGTGGGACGCCGTCCTCGTCACCGTGACCGGCGGCGGCAAGCGGCAGTCCCGCTGGACGTGGGTGCGGCCCGTGCCGTCGTCTCCGGCGAGCAGGACGTGGCCGGGGGAGTCCGGCGGAGGCGGCCGTGCCCAGCGGCACGGCCACCGTCCATGGCCGGTTGGACCCGGGGCCGATGCCGATGCCGCTCAACCGGACCGGACGGCGCGCTTGTACGCCGTCCGGTGCCTGGCCGGCCCCCTCGCCGGACTGCGCAGGACCGACCACTTCGTCAAGGCGAACGCGGGCGCCAGGCTGTGCGGGCGAGGTCGGCGAGGGTGCGCAGGACGAGTGTCGGGCGGCGGTCCTTGTGCCGGATGTAGTGGACGCCCAGTACGGGTTCCACCGTCCAGGGCAGGACTGTCAGTTCTCCGCGCCTTGTCTCGTCCTCGACCGTCGCTCCGGGGACGAGGGCTATGCCGAGGCCGGCGGCCGCGCACCGTTTGAGGGCTTCCACGCTGACGAACTCCATCGTCGCCGGCCGGGCGCCCGCTCGGCGCAGTTCCCGGTCGATGATGTCGCGCTGTGCGCAGCCCCGCTCGATGACCAGCAGCGTTTCTCCTGCCAGTTCCCCGGTGTCCAGCTGTTTCCGGGCGGCCAGCGGGTGGTCCGGGCGTGCCACCAGCCGCAGCGGCTCCTGCGCCATGCGTTCGGCCACCGTCATGGGATGGTCCACGGCTTCCTCCAGGAGGAAGCCGGCGTCCAGGGTGCCGTCCTCCAGCCCGGCGACGAGCGAGGCCCGCCCGGCCGGGCCGAAGACCACCCGCAGCAGCGGGAACCGCTCCTTCAGCGCGCCGAGCACGGCGGGCAGCCGGTAGGCGCACAGGCTCTCGGGGGCGGCGATGCGCAAGGTGCCCCGGACCGTGTGCGGGTCGGCGGCGCCCACGACGGCCTCCCTGGTCTGCTCCGCGTAGCCGACCAGGTGCCGGGCGCGCGGCCGCAGCTCCCGGCCCGCGTCGGTGAGCGCGACCCGGCGGCCCAGGCGCTCGAACAGGGGCACGCCGAGGTCCGTCTCCAGCGCCTTGACGTGGGCGGTGACGCTGGACTGCACGTAGCCCAGATCCCGTGCGGCACGGGTGAAGCTGAGCTCCCGGGCGACGGCCAGGAACGTGACCAGGTGCTTGAGCTCCATACACCCATCGTATTCACCGATCCTTCGGATCGAAGAGGTTCGTTGGACGCGATGGGCAGGGGCGCGTACACCGGAGGCATGGCCTTCTCCCCCTTCCGCCGCTCCGGTCCGCCCCCCGCTCCCACCCGGGGGATCGGCGGGCGGGACTTCCTGCTGCTGCTCGCCGCCACGCTGGGCACCTTCTCGAACTACGCGCCCCTGCTGTCGGTCGTCCCCGCCTGGTCCGCCCGGGGCGGTACCGCCCTGGGCGGAGTGGGAGCGGCCACCGGGGTGACCATGGCCACCACCGTGGGCGTCCAGTTGTTCATGGCCGGGCTGCTGCGCCGGTTCGGCCTGCGCACGCTCCTGGCCGCGGGCGCCGCCCTGCTGGGGCTGCCCACCTTCGCCTACGTGCTGTCCTCCGGCCTGGAGTGGGTCCTTGCCGTCTCCGCCGTACGCGGCGCCGGCTTCGGCATGGTGGCCGTCGCGGGCAGCGCCCTGGTGGCCGAACTCGTCCCGGCCGGGCAGCGCGGCCGGGCCGTCGGCCGGTACGGAATCGCCGTCGGGCTCCCGCAGGTGTTCTGCCTGCCACTGGGCGTCTGGAGCGCCGCGCACGTGGGCTTCACGCCCGTCTTCATCGCGACGGGGCTCCTCAGCCTCCTCGCGGTGCCCCTGGCCCTCGCCCTGCGGGTGCCTCCCGCCACCCCGCGTCCGAGCCCGGCGGATGCGCCGGCCGGCCTCCGCGCCGCCGGACGACTGCGTCCGCTGGCCGCTCCGTGGGCCATGCTGATCGCCTCCGCCTGTGCGTTCGGCGCGGTGACCTCGTTCCTGCCGCTCACCGCGAGCGGGACCTTCGTCGCCTCCACCGCCTTGTTCGTCCTCTCGGCGACCGTCATCGCCGGACGCTGGGCGGCCGGGGTGTGGAGCGACCGCTTCGGCACGGGGCGGCTGCTCCTGCCCGGCCTCCTGGCGTGCGTCCTGGGCGTGGCCGGTTTCGCGCTCTCCCCCGGTTCCTCCGGGTACGCGGCCGCACTGGCCGTGGCGGCGGCGGCCGTCTACGGCACCGGCTTCGGCGCCCTGCAGAACGACACCCTCGTCGTCATGTTCCGCCGGGCGGGCCCGCTCGGGAACGGCATGGCCAGCACGGCCTGGAACATGGCCTACGACGCGGGCACGGGCGCAGGAGCGGTGGCCCTCGGGCTGCTGATCCGGCCGTTGGGGGTGAGCGGCGGTTACCTGGCGTGCGCCGCCCTCATCGCCCTCATCCTTCCTCTCGCCCGCCGCCCCACCGACCCGGACCACCCCTCCGAACGCGCCGCGGCCCACCTCCCCGCCGGTCAGACGTGACGCCGTCCACCGGCACCAGGAGACCCCGGCACGCTCCCGGCCGCCGCACGGCAGGCAGCACACCACCACGACACGGCCGACAACGCCGGGTCCCGTTGCCCGGTCGAGGGTCCGGTGCGGAATGTCCGCCGCCCTCAGAACGCGTACCGCACGCGCAGCCACGGCGCGTGCGCGGCGATCAGGCCGCGCAGCCGCTCCACGGCGGCCCGTTTGACCCCGGCCCGGTAGCGCACGTTGCGGCTGCCGTTCTCGGAGTACTTCGCCTCCTGGACCTCCGGCCGCCACAGTGCCTCCTCGGCGCGCGGGTGCCAGCCCAGGTTCACCTCGTGCAGGTCCCGGTTGTGGGTGAGCATGATCACCTCGGCCGCGGCCTGTCTCTTCACCGCGTGCGGCAGGACGTCGTCCAGCTCGCGCAGCAGCCCGGCCCACGCCTCCTCCCAGCCCGGGCGCACCACGACCGGCGAGAGGTTGAAGTGCACCTCGTATCCGGCCGCCAGGAAGTCGCCCGCGGCGGCGATCCGCTCGGCGACCGGGCTGGTGCGGATGTCCAGCAGCCGGGAGTCGGCGGCCGGCATGAGGGAGAAGCGGATCCGGGTGCGGCCGCGCGGGTCGTACGCGAGCAGGTCGGGGTTGACGAACTTCGTCGCGAAGGACGCCTTCGCCGTCGGCCACCGCCGGAAGGCGGCGACCAGCTCGGCGGTGCTGTCGCAGACCAGGGCGTCGACCGAGCAGTCGCCGTTCTCGCCGATGTCGTAGACCCAGGCGGCGGGATCGCACTGGTTGGGGGCGGGCTTGGCGCCCTGGGCGGCGATGTGGCGGGCCAGGCGCTCGACGATCCGGTCGGTGTTGGTGAAGACGGTGATCGGGTTGGCGTAGCCCTTGCGGCGGGGGACGTAGCAGTAGGCGCAGGCCATGGCGCAGCCGTTGGAGGCGCCCGGCGCGATCCAGTCGGCCGAGCGGCCGTTGGGGCGGACGGTGAGGGTCTTCTTCACCCCCAGGACCAGCGTCTCGGTCTTCACCCGCACCCAGCGCGCGGTGTTGTCCGCGTCGCCGTGCAGACCGGGGATCCGCCAGTGCGAGGGGACCTCGGTGACCCGGGCGCGGGGGAAGCGCGCGATGACCGCCCGGCCGCGCTCGGAGGCGGCGGCCTCCGGCTCCGCGTGGATCTCCCGGATGTCCAGCAGCCGGGCCGCCGCGGGGGAGTCCCGGAAGGCGGTCACGGGGGGCGGCGGCAGCAGGTCCGCCACGGGGAACAGGCCGTCCGGCTCGTCGGCGGTATGCGGCACGCTGGGCTCCGGGCGGCTGGGGCGATCTGCGGACAAGAAGGGACGTATCGCCGATCCTACGCGACCGGCGCCGACCGCCGGATTCCGGCCGTCCGGCGGGAGCCGCGTGACCGCGGGGCCGCTCACCGTCTCGCGGCGGCCGGTCCCGCGGCGTGCCGGACGGCCGGGGGAGCGGCCCGCGGCGGAGCCTCCTCCGCCGCGGGCCGTCCGGGACTCCGGTTCCGGCGTTCCCGGATCCCCGGCCGGTCAGACGCTGTCGCAGGCGGTGCCGTCGAGCGCGTAGGAGGCGGGCGCGGCGGTGTCGCCGGTGTGGGTGGCCTGGAAGCCGATGCGGACGGACGCGCCGGGGGCGATGGTGGCGTTGTGCGAGGTGCTCCTGGCCGTCACCCGGCCGGAGGCGGGTGAGTAGTCGGCGTTCCAGCCGGAGACGATGGTCTGGCCGCCGGG
Source organism: Streptomyces rubellus (assembly GCF_036323805.1). Classification (NCBI taxonomy): domain Bacteria; kingdom Bacillati; phylum Actinomycetota; class Actinomycetes; order Kitasatosporales; family Streptomycetaceae; genus Streptomyces; species Streptomyces rubellus. The sequence goes on along the minus strand of NZ_JAZDCX010000036.1, from coordinate 14,694 downwards.
CAGGGTGAAGGCCAGGGACCAGCCGTCGACCGGGGCGGTGCCGGTGTTGGTGATGGTGAGGTTCGCGGTCAGGCCGTTGTTCCAGGCGTTGACGGAGGCGCTGACCTCACAGGTCGACGGCCCGGGCTCCGGCTCGGGGTCCGGGTCCGGGTCGGGGCCCGGCTCGGAGCTCTCGAACTGCGTGAAGAACTTCCACACCTCCTGCGGCAGCCAGGTCCGGGAGCCGCTGTCACCGGGGGCCCCGTCCTGCGGAGCGGCGATGTGCCCCTCGTCGAACGCGGCCCAGGCGACCGGGTACCCCTCCGCGCACCCGGAGTAGGTGGTGACCCGGTGCGTCAGGCTGCCCTGTGCCGGCTCGGGCGGGTTCTGGGGGGTGCAGCCGTTGTTCCTGACGAACCTGTCCCGCATCGTCCGTCCGCCGGAGATGTTGAGCACGGTGTCCCTGATGCCGTGCACGCCGAGGTAGGCGATGGGCTGGTTGCCGCCGCTGCATCCGCTGAGCTGTCCGCCGTTCTGGACCGCGACCGCGCGGAAGACCGTCGCCCGGGAGCACGCGAGCGAGTAGGACATGGCGGCGCCGTAGCTGAATCCCAGCGCGAAACGCTGGGTGGTGTCGATGCACAGCTCCGCGTCGAGCAGCCTGATCATGTCGTCGACGAAGGTGATGTCCTCCCCTCCGGTGTTGGCCCAGCCGTTGTTGAGGCCCTGGGGCGCGACGAAGATGGTGCTGTTGTTCGCCAGCCGCTGGAGCCCGTAGTAGGCCCAGGTGCCCGTCTCCACGGTGCGGCCCGTGTCGACGTCGGCGGAGGTGGCGCCCAGCCAGTGGAACCCGAAGACCAGCCGGTAGGCGTGGTTCGGGTCGTAGCCGTCCGGGATCCGCAGGATGAAGCTCCGGCTCTTGCCGCCGCTCTGGATCGTGTGGTTGCCGCTCCGCAGGGTGGGGTTCCTGCCGCATCCGGGGGTGTCGGCGGCGGTGCCGGTGGTCGAGGCCTCCGGGCCGGAGGCCGTGAGCGGCGGGCTCGCGGCATGGCCGCTGCCCAGCGCCGTGCCGCCGATGCCCAGCACCAGCAGCACCGCCAGCACGGGGGACCATAAGAGGGATCCTGCCCTTGTCATTCCGAAGCTCTCCTCTTCCTGTGGGGGGACATCGCCCTGTGCGGACGGGGGGCCGAGGGGCGTGAGGTGTGAGGACGCGCCACTGGCGCGGGCCGGCGCGGGTGGGGAACGGCGCACGGTGCTTCCCCGGGGACAGTGACGGCGGAAAGTTGTCCGAGATGTCGAACGCTATTCGAATCATCGGCCGCTATGGATGGTAGAGGGGCTTTCGGGCGTGTCAACACCCCCCCGGCTCCGGGCGGCCGGAAGGGCGCCCCCGCGCTCCCTGCCGGGGCGGTCTCGTCAGGCGCTGGAGCGGACGACCAGGCGGGTGGGCAGAATCAGCGGGGTGGGGTCCTGGCCGCCCACGAGCGAGACGAGCATGCGCGCCATCTCCCGCCCGAAGGCGTTGATGGGCTGGTGGACGGTGGTGAGCGGCGGATCGGCGAACTCGGCGACGGCCAGGTCGTCGAAGCCGACCACACAGACGTCGTCCGGGACCCGCCGTCCGGCCTCGCGCAGCGCGCGCAGCGCGCCTGCCCCCATGTTGTCGTTGGCGGCGAACACCGCGTCCAGGGCGGGATGCTCCTCCAGGAGCGCGGCCATGGCGGCGGCGCCGCTGGCCTCGGTGAAGTCCCCCTCCTGCGGCGGGAACGGGTCGAGGCCGGCCGCCAGCATGGCGTCCCGGTAACCGCGGTAGCGGGCGCGTCCGGCCTCGGTGTCCAGCCGCCCGCAGATCATGGCCACGCGTGTCCGGCCGCGCGCGATCAGGTACTCGGTCGCCTCGCGCGCCCCGCCGACGTTGTCGACGTCCACGTACCACCGGGGGGCCGGACCGACGGGGCGTCCTCCGAAGACGACGGGCATCTTCGCCTGCTCGGCCATGGCGGCCAGCGGGTCGCCCTCGCGCAGCGCCATCAGCATGACGCCGTCGGCGCCCTTGGCCCGAAGGAGCCGCTCCACCCGCCCGCGGCCCCGGTCGGAGGCGGCCAGGCACAGCATCAGGTGCAGGTCGGCCTCCTCCAGGGCGGCCGACGCCCCCACGATCACCTGGGCGAAGAACGGGTCCGCGAAGATCGACGGGTCCTCGCCCGCGACGACCAGGGCGGCCGCTCCCGTGTGGCGGGTGGCCAGCGCGCGGGCGGTCGGGTTGGGCACGTAGCCGAGCTGCCGGACGGCCCGCTCGACCGCCTCGCGCTTGGCGCGGCTGACGTGGGGTGCGTTGTTGAGGGCGCGGGAGGCCACCGAGCGGGAGACGCCGGCGAGTTCGGCCACCTCGTCGAGGGTCGGCTGCGGGCGTGGCGCGTCGATTGCCATGGAGCCTTGAGCCTTTCCCTCCCGACCGGACGAGAAGCATCTCACCCGGTCTTCCGTGCTGCCACCCGCTCGGCCGACGACGGCGGACCGCTCCGGGGCCCTGGGGGACCTGAGGACTGGAAGCGCTTCCAGTCCATGGCGTCCGCAGGGCCGTGTTCTCGTCATGTGGACGGTGCTCGTGCATCGACCCTTGACACTTCTACCAGCCCATCACATGATACCGAGCATCCCGCAGGGCCCCCAGGGGATTTGGGACCGCTTCCAGTGGGAGCGCTCCCGGGGGGTGCTGGCGGTCCTTCGGGAATGGCGTTCCCGGCGGAGAGCCACCGCCGTACGGGGGCGTCGTACCACCGCACTTCCTCAGCGCGTCGCACGCTCGGGGCGAGAGCTGCGACGCATCCCTGCCAGGAAATCGAGGTACAGCCATGCGCCGCAGACTCCGCGTCCTGGTGGCAGCACTCTCAGCGCTGCCTCTGGCGCTCACCCTCGCGCCTTCCGCACACGCGGCCGATCCGACCACCATGACCAACGGGTTCTACGTGGACCCCGACGCCAGCGCGAAGCGATGGGTCGCCGCCAACCCCGGTGACGGCCGGGCGTCCGCGATCGACGCCTCCATCGCCAACACCCCGACGGCCCGCTGGTTCGGCTCCTGGAGCGGTGCCATCGACACCGCCGTGGGCGCGTACGCGGGAGCGGCGGACCGCGCGGACAAACTGCCCGTCCTCGTCGCCTACAACATGTACAACCGCGACTACTGCGGCGGGCACTCCGCCGGCGGGGCCTCCTCGCCGTCCGACTACGCCAACTGGATCTCCCGGTTCGCCGGCGGGATCGGCGACCGCCCGGCCGTCGTCGTCCTCGAACCGGACTCCCTCGGGGACTACGGCTGCATGAACCAGGCCCAGATCGACGAGCGCGAGAGCATGCTCACCGGCGCCCTCGCCCAGTTCAGCCGCCAGGCCCCCAACACCTGGGTCTACCTCGACGCCGGCAACCCGGGCTGGGCCAGTGCGCAGGCCATGGCCGGGCGCCTCCACGAGGCCGGCCTCCGCCAGGCCCGCGGCTTCTCGCTCAACGTCTCCAACTACTTCACCACGGCCGAGAACATCGCCTACGGCGAGGCCGTCAACAGGGAGCTCAGCTCCCGCTACGGCTACACCAAGCCGTTCGTCGTGGACACCAGCCGCAACGGCAACGGCTCCAACGGCCAGTGGTGCAACCCCGCGGGCCGCCGTATCGGCACCCCCACCCAACTGGGCGGCGGCGCCGAGATGCTCCTGTGGATCAAGGTACCGGGCGAGTCCGACGGCGACTGCGGTGTCGGGGGCGGCTCCTCGGCCGGGCAGTTCCTCCCCGAGGTCGCCTACAGGATGATCCACGGCTACTGATTCAACGGCTCCCGTGCCCCGGCGCCCTCCTGCCCCGCGACCGGGCCACGGGAGCCGCCCGCCGCACCGCCGACCGGCCGCCGGGCGCGCCTTCCCCCGAAGGACGCGCCCGGCGGCCGGTTGGCCGGTTCCGGCGAGCGGGTTAGTGTCGCCCCATGTCCGCCGACTCCGTCCGCCCCCGGGTGCGCCTGAGCGCCGCCGACCGCCGCGGGCAGCTGATCGGCATCGGGCTGCGTCTGCTGGTCACCCGCCCCATCCACGAGCTGTCGGTCGACGAGGTGGCCGCCGAGGCGGGCATCTCGCGCGGGCTGCTGTTCCACTACTTCCCGACCAAGCGCGACTACTACGTCGCGGTGGTCCGGGCCGCCGGACAGCGGCTGCTGAGGGATGCCCGGCTGCCGCCGGAGGGGAGCCCGAAGGAGCGGGTGCGCGCCGTCGTGGCGGGCTTCACCGGCTTCGTCCGGCGCCGCCGCGCCAACTACGTGGCCCTGGTGCGCGCCGGGGCGGGCGGCGACGAGAAGGTGCTCGAGGTCTTCGAGCACCTCCGCGCCACCCTGGCCGAGCGGGTCCTGGCGGCGCTGGGCGAACCGGAACCCGTCCCGCTGGTGCGGCTGGCGGTGCGCGGCTGGGTGGCGATGGCCGAGGAGATGGCGATCGAGGCCGACGGGGGGAGCGTCACGGCCGACGAGCTCGTCGACTTCCTGGTGGACGGGCTCGACCGGCTGCTCGCGCCGCTCGCGTCCGCCGATCCCCCTCCGTAGGCGGGGCCGCCGCCGGTGGATCCGCCCCGTCCGGTGGGGCATCCGCCGCTGCCCGGCGGCCCGTCCGGCCGGGTAGTCCGAGGTCGTGGCGCGCTCCTGTTATTGAGCAATGCTCAGTAAGGGGGTTAGCCTCGTGCCGTGCCCCACCCGCCCCGGCGGGGGACGGACAGCGAACGGGCAGCGAGAGGCAGGGAGCCGGCCGTGGACTTCGCACACTCACCGCGGGCGCGGGAGTACCTCGAGAAGGTCACCGTCTTCGTCGAGACCGAGATCATCCCGCGTGAACGCGAGTACCTCGAAGCCCAGCGCTCCCAGGCCGACCGCTGGGCGGTTCCGCCACTGGTCGAGGAGCTCAAGGAGAAGGCCCGCGAACAGGGGCTGTGGAACCTCTTCCTGCCCGACGCCCGCTACGGCCCCGGCCTGGGCGTGACCGAGTACGCGCCGCTGGCCGAGCGGATGGGCCGCTCCCTCATCGCCCCCGAGGTGTTCAACTGCAACGCCCCGGACACCGGCAACGCCGAGGTCCTGGTGCACTACGGCAGCGACGAGCAGCGCGAGAAGTGGCTGGCGCCCCTGCTGGCGGGCCGGATCCGCTCGGCGTTCTGCATGACCGAGCCGGAGGTGGCCTCCTCCGATGCCACCAACATGGCGGCCACCGCCGTCCTGGACGGTGGCGAGGTGGTCCTCAACGGGCGCAAGTGGTGGAGCACCGGCATCGGGCACCCCCAGTGCGCATTCGTGATCTTCATGGGGTTGACCGACCCCGGCGCGCACCGCTACCTGCGGCACTCGATGGTGCTCGTCCCCCTCGACACCCCCGGGGTGCGGATCGAGCGGATGCTGCCGGTCCTCGGCCAGTACGACGAGCCCTACGGCCACGGCGAGGTGTCCTTCACCGACGTACGGCTGCCCGCCGACGCGGTCATCGCCGGACCCGGCCGCGGCTTCGAGATCGCCCAGGGCCGTCTGGGACCGGGCCGCATCCACCACTGCATGCGCCTGATCGGCATGGCCGAACGCGCCCTGGAGCTCGCCTGCCGCCGCGCCACCGAGCGCACCGCGTTCGGCAAGCCGCTGGTCGACCTGGGCGGCAACCGCGAGCGCGTCGCCCGCGCCCGTATCGCGATCGATCAGGCCCGCCTCCACGTCCTGCACACCGCCTGGCTGCTGGACACCGCCGGGGCGGCCGCCGCGACCGGCGAGCTGTCGCAGGTCAAGGCCGCGGTCCCGGCCATGGCACAGGAGGTGATCGACATGGCGATCCAGCTCCACGGCGGGGCCGGACTGTCCGACGACACCCCCCTGACCGGCTTCCTGGCCGCCGCCCGGGCCCTGCGCCTGGCCGACGGGCCCGACGAGGTGCACCTGGGCGTGGTGGCCCGGAAGGAGCTGCGCCGGTACCGGGACGAGCAAGGCGGAGACGGCGGGCACGGCAGGACCGACAGGAACCACAGGAACGACAGAGAAGACGCAGAAGGAGAACAGCGATGAGCACCCGGGTTCTGGTCACCGGCGCCACCTCCGGCCTGGGCCGCGCCATCGCCGGGCACTACGCCGCCGCCGGCTGCCGGGTGCTGGTCACGGACCTGGCACCGGATCCGGCCGGAGCCGGCCCGCTGCCCGCCGGCGAGGTGTCGTACCACCGCCTGGACGTGCGCTCCGAGCCGGAGTGGCACGCGGCGCGCGCCTGGTGCGAGGAGCACTGGGGCGGACTCGACATCCTGGTCAACAACGCCGGAGTGGCCGCGGCGGGCCGCATCGAGCGGGTCGAGGAGGCCGACTGGCAGTGGATCCTCGACATCAACCTGCTCGGCGCCGTACGCGGCTGCCGTACCTTCGTCCCCGTCCTCAAGCGCCAGGGCAGCGGCCACATCGTCAACATCGCCTCCTTGGCGGGGCTGATGAACATGCCCGGTGTGGCCTCCTACAACGTCTCCAAGGCCGCCGTGATCTCCCTGTCGGAGACCCTGCGGTACGAGCTGGCGCCCTGGGGCGTCCACACCACCGTGGTGTGCCCCGGCTTCGTGCCCACCGCCCTGGACACCGCCCTGCGCAGCCCCGACCCGGTGCTCGCCGAGCAGGCCACCGGGCTGATCCGGCGCGGCACCCGCACCCCCGAGCAGATCGCCGAACAGGTCGCCGACGCCGTCGCCAGGCGCCGCTTCCTGGTCAACACCCACCCCGAGGGACGCAGGGCCCTGCGCATCCGGCGCCTGTGGCCCGCCCTGGTCGACCGGAAGATCGCCGAGGCCTGGCAGCGCACCAAGGAGAGACTGGACGCCCAGGACGCCCAGCAGCCACCGCACCCCCAGGAGCCCACCGCGTGACCGCCCGCCGCACCATCCTCATCACCGGCGCCAGCTCCGGACTGGGCGAGCAGATGGCCCGCGACTTCGCCGCCCTGGGCCGCGACCTCGCCCTGTGCGCCCGCCGCACCGACCGCCTGGAGCGGCTGCGGGAGGAACTCCTCGCCGCCCACCCCGGCATCACGGTCGCGGTGCGCGCCCTGGACGTGACCGACCACGACCGCGTCTTTACGGTCTTCCGCGCCTTCCGGGACGACCTGGGCGGCCGGCTGGACCGGGTGATCGTCAACGCCGGGCTCGGCAAGGGCCAGCCCGTCGGCACCGGCCGCTTCGACGCCAACCTCCACACCGTGCGGGTCAACCTCGACGCGGCCCTCGCCCAGTGCGAGGCCGCCGTGGAGATCTTCCGCGCGCAGAACGCCGGCCACCTGGTCGTCGTCTCCTCGATGAGCGCCATGCGCGGCCTGCCCCGCAACCTCACCGCCTACGCCGCCTCCAAGGCCGGGGTCGCCACCCTCGCCGAGGGCATCCGCGCCGAACTGCTGCGCACCCCGATCAAGGTCACCACCCTCTTCCCCGGCTTCATCGCCTCCGAGATGAGCAGCCGATCCGAGAAGGCCCCACTGACGGTCTCGACGGAGAAGGGCGTACGCGCCATGGTGCGGGCCGTCGAGGCCGAACGCGCCCGGGCCGAGGTCCCCGCCTGGCCCTGGGTCCCCATCGGGTTCGCGATGCGCCACCTGCCCCTGCGGCTGGTAGCCAAGGTCACGTGAGATGAGCAGCGACGACAAGCACGGCGCCGTACGCGCCGAGGACGCCTTCGACGTGCCCCGGGTGGACGCCTGGCTCAAGGAGCGACTGGACGGCCTGACCGGCACCCCGGAGGTCACCCAGTTCTCCGGCGGCGCCTCCAACCTCACCTACCTGCTGCGCTACCCCGGCAGCCCCGGCGCCGAGCTGGTGCTGCGCCGCCCCCCGGCCGGCCGCAAGGCGTCCTCCGCGCACGACATGGCCCGCGAGTACCGCGTCCAGCAGCGGCTGAAGGACGCCTTCCCGTACGTGCCCACCGTCCGCGCCCTGTGCCAGGACCCGGACGTCATCGGCGGCGACTTCTACGTCATGGACCGCGTCCCCGGCATCGTCCTGCGCGGCAACCTCCCCACCGGCATGACGCTGGACCGGGCACGGGCGCGCGCCCTGTCGGAAACCTGTGTCGACACCCTCGCCGACCTCCACCGCGTCGACGTGGCCGCCGCCGGCCTGAGCGACCTGGGCAAGGGCGCGGGCTACGTACGCCGCCAGGTCGAGGGCTGGACCCACCGCTACACCCTGGCCCGCACCTGGAACACTCCGGGCTTCTCGAAGGTGACCGCCTGGCTCGCGGCCAACCAGCCCGACGACGTGGCCACCTGCGTGATCCACAACGACTGGCGGCTGGACAACATCGTCCTGGAACCGGACACCCTGCGGGTGACCGGCGTCCTGGACTGGGAGATGGCCACCCTCGGCGACCCGCTGATGGATCTGGGCAGCGCCCTGGCCTACTGGGTGCAGGCCGACGACGACCGGATGGCGCAGGCCACCCGCCGCCAGCCCAGCCACCTGCCCGGGATGCTCACCCGCGCCGAGATCGTCGAGCGCTACTGCGACCGCATGGGCCTGTCCGCCGAGAACTGGACCTTCTACGAGGTCTTCGGGATGTTCCGGCTCGCCGCGATCGCCCAGCAGATCTACTACCGCTACCACCACGGGCGGACCCGCAACCCGGCGTTCCGCAACCTGTGGCTGGCGGTGAACTACCTCCACTGGCGCTGCCGCACCGCCATCCGCCGCGGCGGCCGCTGACCCGGAACCCCGCACAGGAAGGAGGCCGCCGGTGCCCGTCATCCACCTGGTCCGCCACGGCCAGGCGACGGCCGCCGCCGTCACGACCGAGGGCTACGACATGCTGTCCGACCTCGGCCGCCGCCAGGCGGAGGCCGTCGGCGCCGAACTGGCCCGCCGCGCCCCGCGCGACCCCCGCGTCGTCTGCGGCACCCTGAACCGGCAGCGGGACACCGCCGAACTCCTGGTGAAGGCCGCCGGGATCGGCGGGCAGGTGCGCACCGACCCGCGCTGGAACGAGTACGACCACCTCGCCCTGATCGGGCGCTACGGCACCACGTTCCCCGGCGGGCCCGCCCCCGCCGACGGCCGCGGCGTCCAGGCGCTGCTCGACCACGCCCTGGGGGAGTGGATCGGCGACCCCGGCGGCGGCTGGCAGGACTTCTCCGGCGGCGCGCTCGCCGCCCTGCGGGAGCTGGCCGCCGGACTGGGGCCCGGACGGGACGCCGTCGTCGTCACCTCCGGCGGGGTGCTGGCGGCCCTGTGCGGCGCGCTGCTGTCCGCGCCCCCCGTCGGAGTGGTGGCGCTCAACCGCGTCACCGTCAACGCCGCCGTCACCACCGTCACGGCGGGCTCCGCCGGCCTCAGCCTGCTGAGCTTCAACGACCACGCACACCTCGCCGGCGACCGGCGCGCCCTGCTCACCCACCGCTGACCCCGCCGCCCGCCCCTCACCCGTAAGGAATCGTCATGCGCGCAGCCCAGGTGGTCTCCCTCGACGGCCCCGGCGCGATCCGCCTCACCGACCTCGACGCCCCGCGGCCCACCCCGCAGCAGGTGCTCATCGACGTCCACGCCGCCGGTGTCGCCTACCCGGACGTCCTGCTGAGCCGGGGCGAGTACCAGTTCAGGCCCGAGCTGCCGTTCGTCCCCGGCTCTGAGGTGGCCGGCACCGTCCGCAGCGCACCCGAGGGCTCCGGTTTCGCGTCCGGTGACCGCGTCGCCGCCTTCCCCGCCTTCGGCGGCTTCGCAGAACAGGTCGCCACCGACCCCGCCGTCGTCTTCCCGCTGCCGGACCGGATGCCGTTCACCGCCGGGGCCGGGGTGCCGATGAACTGCCTCACCGTCCACTTCGCCCTGACCCGCCGGGGACGGCTGCGCGCGGGCGAGACGGTCCTGGTGCACGGCGCCGCCGGGGGAGTGGGCACGGCGGCGGTGCAACTGGCCCGCGCCCTGGGCACGAGGGTGATCGCGGTGGTCTCCACCGGGGCCAAGGCGGAGACCGCGCGCCGGGCCGGAGCCCATGAGACGGTCCCTGCGGACGGCTTCCGCGCGGCGGTGGCCGAACTGACCGGCGGCCGGGGCGTGGACGTGGTGGTCGATCCCGTCGGCGGGGACCGCTTCACCGACTCGCTGCGCAGCCTCGCCCCCGAGGGCCGCCTGCTGGTCATCGGCTTCACCGGCGGCGAGATCCCCACCGTGAAGGTCAACCGGCTGCTGCACAACAACGTCGACGTGGTCGGCGTCGGCTGGGGCGCCTTCTGGCTGCCCCGCCCGGACTACCTGCGCGAGCAGTGGGACGAACTGCTGCCGCACCTCGAAGCCGGACACCTCGACCCGCTCACCGGCTCCGTCCACCCGCTGGAGCGGGCCGCCGACGCGCTGCGCGAGCTGGACGAACGCGCCGCCACCGGCAAGGTCGTCCTGACGGTCCGCTGACGGCGGCGGCCGGGTGGGCAGGGGGAGAAGTCCCCTGCCCACCCGGCCGCTTGCGCTGGTCCTCGGAGCCCGTCGGCCGTGGCCCCGGCCCGGAACGCCGTCCGCCCGCGCCGTCCGAAGCACGGTCCGGCTAGGGCCTGTCGTTTGGATCAGGTCGCAGGAAAGTGACGGTGCTGTTCAGTGCCGGTGAGCGTGGTCTGGTGCGTGCAGCCGCAAGGCGGAGGAGGGAGTCGACGCGGAGCGTCGGCGACCGACGACAACGCCGCAGATGTGCGTGCCGGACCACGCGTCCGCGGCGTGAGCCAAACGACAGGCCCTAGGCCACGTCCGCTGGGTGATTGGTGCGTTGGTCCGCTCGTGGTGCGTCGTCGAAAGGTGACTGACGTGGGCGGTGATCGAGCCGTTTCGGGCTCCGTCGCGCATGGCCGCCCGGTACGCGATCGCCGGCAGGTGGTCAACCGGGCCGGTTCCAGTGACGGGCTGACCACGAAAAGCCACCGCGCCTGCGACGGACACGGTCACCCACTGGCCTCCAGGATCACCGCCGGGACCGTCACCGGCTGCACGCACCTCGAGGCTGTGATGAGCGCTGCTGCAACGAGTTCAAGCACAGCAGAGCCCTGGCCCTCACCATCGCCTGCCTACAGCTTCGGCTGCCCCGACATCGCGAACACGACCTTGGTGAGGTGCCCAGTCGCCCAGTAGCCAGGAAAGCGTCCTTTCGGCACGCCGCCGTGGCCGTGCCGCCCAAGCTGATCAGTCGAGAGCGTGAGCGCGGCAGGTCCGCAGAATCTCGTCGGACAGTTCGGGCTGGACGTGGCGGACCGCTCGGGCGAGCACCATCGCCCCGACCAGCCTGCTGAGCAGCAGCACCGCCCGGTCTCGCGCCTGCTGTGGGGTGATCTCCCCGTCCTGCTCACGGGCGAGTTCTGCGGCGAAGCCCGCGAGGTACCCTTCCACGCCGGCTGCGTACGAGCGCTGGATCGTGTCGTTGTGCCGTCCGGCGTCGGTGACCAGGGAGGCGGAGGGGCAGCCGCCGTCCGGAGCGTCGCGGTGGGCGACCGAGAGATAGTCGTCCACCACTCGCCTCAGCGGTGGGCCGGCGGGATCGTCCCCTTCCTCGACGGCCTGCTCCAGGACGCCCAGAGACGCCGCGAACGAGGCGTTGCACACCTCGGCGGCCAGGTCGTCCTTGGATGCGAAGTGGTTGTAGAAGCCGCCGTGTGTCAGGCCCGCTTCCTTCATCAGGTCCGCGATCCCGACGGTGTCGATGCCCTGCGCGCGGAACATGCGCCCGGCCGCCTCGACGATGTTCTGCCGATTCCTGGCCTTGTCTTCCTTGGTGATCCGCGGCATGCCCGCCCTCCCGCCTCGACTGTGATTGACCTTTTCAAGGTTACCCTTCATCATTGTTTTAATGTTGTCCATCATCAATAGGTGAGTGGAGGAGCCATGCGCGCCTTGGTGCACACCCGGCAAGGAGAACCCGCACAGGTACTCACGCTGAGGGAGGAGCCCGAGCGACCGCGTCCCGGCACCGGGCAGGTTTTGGTTCGCATGCGGGTCCGGCCCGTCCATCCGGGCGACCTGGCCGGTGTGGAGGGACTGCCGGGACTCCCGGAACAGCAGTCGGGCGCCCGAACTCCCGGAGTGGAGGGGATGGGCGTCGTCGAGAGCGTCGGGCCGGACGTGCACACACTCGGTCCCGGTCAGCGCGTGGCGGTCTTCCCTGCGCCGGGGACGTGGGCCGAGTATGTCGTGGTCGCGGCCGACCGGGCCGTGGCGGTGCCGGATGAGGTCGGCGACGAGACCGCGGCCCTGATGCTGGTCAATCCTCTGACGCTGCTCATGCTGTACCGCGCGCTGGACAGTGCCCTGCGCGGCCAGCAGGGCTCCGTCCTCCAGACGGCCGCCGGTTCCTCCGTCGGCCGGCTGGTCAGCGCGGTCGCAGTCCGGCGCGACCTGCCCCTGATCAACCTCGTACGCAGCGCATCCGGTGCCCAGAAGATGCGAACGCTGTACCCCACGCTGCCCGTGATCGCGACTTGCGACGACGACTGGCGGGAGCGGGTCCGCCACGAAGCCGGCGAGCAGGGCATTCGGGTCGTCCTCGACTGCGTCGGCGGTGCCATGACCCGGGACCTCGCCGAGCTGCTCGCCGACGGTGGCACCCTCATCTCCTACGGGCAACTGGGCTCCGGCACCACCCCGCTGGAGAGGCTGCCACTCATCCAACGGGCGCTGACCGTGCAGGGCGTGACCGTGTTGCAGTGGATGAGCCGCACCCCGAAGGAGCGGGCCCAGGACGTCGCCTTCGCCCTGGACTTGGCACGGAACACGCCGGACCTGCTCGAAGTCGCGGCCAGCTACGACCTCGCCGACTTCGAGGCGGCCATCGAACACGTCCGCCGCCCGGCCAAGACCGGGACCGTCCTGCTCACCACACCGCAGGCGGCCAACCCCGGGCAGGAGGCGGCCTGATGAAGATCGGAACGCTCGGAGCCGGAACCATCGCCCAGGCCATCGCCCGGCACGCGATCCGGCACGGCCACGAGGTCGTGCTCAGCAACAGCCGAGGACCCGACTCCTTGGCTCCGCTGGTGAAGGATCTCGGCGCACGCGCGACGGCCGCAACCCCCGCCGAGGCTGCTGTCGCAGACCTCGTCGTGCTCGCGGTCGGCTGGCCGCAAGTCCCCGACGTCGCCGCCCAACTCCCTCCCCTGGACGGGACCGTCGTCATCGACGCCACCAACCAGTTCGACTCCCCTCCCCCGAACGCGAAGATCGCCGACCTGGGCGATCTCACCGGAAGCGAATACGTGGCCTCCCTGCTTCCCGGCGCGCGCGTGGTGAAGGCCTTCAACGCCCTCTTCGCGCAGTTCATCGCACCCGATCCCCGCCACGAGGCCGGGCGTCAGGTGCTGTTCCTGGCCGGCGACGACGCGGACGCCAAGAACACCGTGATGGGCCTGGCCTCCCAGTTCGGCTTCGCGCCCGTCGACCTCGGAGCGCTGCGCGAGGGAGGCCGCCTCATCCAGCTCGGCGGGCCCCTGTCCGCCCTCCACGCCCTCAAGCAGGACTGATTCCACCCACCCGCTCGTACTCCCCGCGTCCGCGAGGAGCGCCTTCCTTCACGAAAGAGATCCTCATGTCCGACCCGGCTTCGGCATCCGGCACCCAGCCCCTCCTGCAGCCCGTTCGACTGGGCGCGCTCGAACTGCCCAACCGCGTCGTCATGGCTCCCATGACGCGCTCCCGGGCCACCAACGCGGAACTGGCCCCCACCGCCCTGCACGCCACCTATTACACGCAGCGTGCCGGCGCCGGCCTGATCATCAGCGAAGGAACCTGGGTCAGCCCGGACGCGATCGGCTTCATCAACGTCCCCGGCATCTACACGGACGCTCAGACCGCCGGCTGGGCCAAGGTCACCGAATCCGTGCACGCCGCGGGAGGCAGGATCATCTCGCAGATCGGCCACGTCGGCGCCGTCTCCCATCCCGACCACCTCGGTGGCCGCCTCCCCGCCGGTCCCTCGGCGATCAACCCCCGGGAGATGTCCTTCACTCCCGACGGCCCGAAGGACACGGTCACGCCCCGCGCCTTGACCGCGGCGGAGATCGCCACCACGATCGACACCTACCGGCAGGCCGCCGCCAACGCTCTGCGCGCCGGCTTCGACGGCCTGGAGATCCACGCGCAGGCATCCCACCTCGTGGCCCAGTTCCTCAACCCCCGCCTGAACCAGCGCACCGACGCCTACGGCGGCAGCAGTGAGAAGCGGGCCCAGTTCCTGTTCGACGTCGTGGATGCCGTCAGCAGCGTGTGGGGCAGCGACCGCATCGGCGTCAGACTGTCCCCATACTGGCGTCGCGAGCCGGCCTTCACCGCGGACGCCGAGATGCTGGCCGACTACGACCTGCTCCTCAAGCGCCTCAGCGACACCGACCTGGCCTATCTCCACCTCCTGGGGCCGGAACCTCACACGGGCACCGACGACACCTTCACCGCCTTCACCCGCTTCCGCACCCACTACCGCGGTGCCGTCATCGCCAATCTCGGCTTCACGCAGGCGACCGGCAACGAGCTACTCGAACGAGAGTTGGCTGACGCGGTTTCCTTCGGTGCTCCCTTCATCGCGAATCCGGACCTCGTCGATCGGTTCGCCCACGGTCATCCTGTTGCCGCCGGCGACCGCGACACGTACTACGCCGGTGGTGTGGAGGGATACACGGACTACCCCACCGTGACCGGGTCCTAGGCCATTTCGTTTGGATCGGC
>NZ_JAZDCX010000035.1:0-47670 GCF_036323805.1 Streptomyces rubellus | reverse complement strand
GTTTCCGACTTTACCAGCCTTCCCGCAGAGTCCGAAATTCGCTCTCCGCCGACCGCAGGCATGCGGACAAACGGAACCGAACCGGATACGGAAGGAGGTTTGGTTGGACACGCCCCTGACGCTGTCGGCGTCGGACGGAAGTACGAGGGTACATGGGGGCAGGAACGGAAGCAAATCGATTCGGCGGGCGCCGGGCAGGCCCCGGACAGGCCGTCGTACGCGCGTTCACGGAACCGGGCGGCCCGGTGTCCTACGCTTCTGGTCAGTCGCCGGTCACGGACGCACAGTGACGGCGGCCGCACGATCCCCGCTCCCCGGGAGGTTCCCATGACCACCGTGACGTCCCCGCTGGCCGGACGCGCCATCGGCCTCGCGGCCGTACCCGACCCGGTGTTCTCCGACGTGATGGTGGGCCCGGGAACCGCTGTGGACCCGGTCCGCGAACCGTCCGTCGCCGTGGCACCCGTGGACGGCATCATCGTCTCACTGCATCCGCACGCCTTCGTCGTCGTGGATGACGAAGGCCACGGCGTACTGACGCATCTGGGTATCGACACGGTGCAGCTGAACGGTCAGGGTTTCGAGCTGCTGGCCGCCAAGGGCGACACCGTACGCCGCGGCGACCCGGTCGTCCGCTGGGATCCGTCCGAGGTGGAGGCATCGGGAAAGTCGCCGGTGTGCCCGGTCGTGGCACTGGAGGCCACTCCCGACGCGCTGGCCGACGTGGTCGAGGAGGCGGACGTGCCGGCCGGGGGCACGCTGTTCACCTGGCGGTGACTCCGGCCGGCTGCCCGGCCGCCGTGAGGGCCGGGAGCGAGGCGTCCGCACGCGCACCCACCGAGACGAAACCGACCGGGGACGGTGACATGGAGACAACGCTTCGAGGTGTCGGTGTGAGCCACGGGGTGGCGATCGGCGAGGTACGGCACATGGGCACGGCGGCGCTGGAGCCGCCTCCGGGGCAGACCTCCCCGGAGCAGGTGCCGCACGAGCAGGGCAGGGTACGCCAGGCGGTGGACGCCGTGGCCGCCGATCTGGTGGCGAGGGGGCACCTCGCGGGCGGAGAGGCCCAGGACGTGCTGGAGGCCCAGGCCATGATGGCCCGGGATCCCGAGCTGATGATCGACGTGGAGCGGCGCATCGCCATGGGCGGCACCGCCGAGCGCGCGGTGCACGACGCCTTCGCCGCCTACCGGGCACTGCTCGCCGGGGCGGGCGAGTACCTCGCCGGGCGGGTGGCCGATCTGGACGACGTGCGGAACCGCGTCGTCGCCCGGCTGTTGGGGGTGCCGATGCCGGGGGTGCCGGACAGCGCCGAACCGTATGTGCTCGTCGCACGCGATCTGGCGCCCGCCGACACCGCGCTGCTCGATCCCGCGCTCGTTCTCGGCTTCGTCACCGAGGAGGGCGGTCCCACCAGCCACACCGCCATTCTGGCCCGGTCGCTGGGAGTGCCCGCGGTGGTGGCGCTGACGGGTGCCGTGGAACTGGCCGAGGGCACGGTCGTCGCGGTGAACGGCAGCACGGGCGAGGTCTTGGTGGAGCCGGGCCCGGAATGCCGGGCGGAGCTGAGCCGGACCGCCGAGGAGCGGAAGGCGGCGCTGGCGGCGGCGGCCGGGCCCGGCGTGACGTCCGACGGCCACCGGGTGCCGCTGCTGGCCAACGTGGGCGGGCCGGCCGATGTGGCGGCGGCGGTCCGGGCCGGTGCCGAGGGGATCGGTCTGTTCCGCACGGAGTTCCTGTTCCTCGAGGACGGCCGGGAGGGCGGGGCGGCCGCGCCGTCGGAGGAACGGCAGGCGGCGGCGTACCGGCAGGTGCTGGAGGCCTTCCCGGAGGGACGCGTGGTGGTGCGGGTGCTGGACGCCGGCGCGGACAAGCCGCTGGCGTTCCTCACCCCGGCCGACGAGCCCAATCCGGCGCTGGGAGTGCGCGGGCTGCGGACGCTGCTCGACCACCCCGAGGTGCTGCGGACCCAGTTGCGCGCACTCGCCCGGGCCGCCGCGGGGCTGCCCGTGCATCTGGGGGTCATGGCGCCGATGGTGGCCGACCGGGCCGACGCCGGGGCGTTCGCCGATGCCTGCCGGGAGGCGGGGCTGCGAGCCGATGTCGGGGCCATGGTGGAGGTGCCCTCGGCGGCGCTGCGGGCCCGTTCGGTGCTCCGGGAGGTGGAGTTCCTGTCGCTGGGCACCAACGATCTGGCGCAGTACGCCTTCGCCGCCGACCGGCAGGTCGGCGCCCTTTCGCGCTACCAGGATCCCTGGCAGCCCGCGCTGCTGGATCTGGTCGCCATGGCGGCGGGAGCGGCCCGCGCCGAGGACAAGAGCTGCGGTGTCTGCGGTGAGGCGGCCTCCGATCCGCTGCTCGCCTGCGTGCTGACCGGACTGGGGGTCACGAGTCTGTCCATGGGGGCTTCGGCCATCCCCTATGTGCGGGCGGCCCTGGCCAGGCACACCCTGGCCCAGTGCGAGCGGGCGGCGGCCGCCGCCCGCGCCTCGGAGAGTGGTGCGGAGGCGCGGGCGGCGGCGCGGTCGGTGCTGTCCGGGGAGTGACCGACCGCGCGGGAAGCCGCTCGTCCCGCGCCGGGCGGACTGGGGCTCCTGCGGGCCCTTCTCACCCCTCTCTGCCTTCTCGTTTCTCCTCCTCTTCTGGTCCGTCCGGTCCGTCCGGTCCATCCGCACTGTTCGGTCCGTCCGCCGTCCCGGGGCGGGAGAGCGGGAAGCCCGCGCGGTACAGGAGGCCCGGTTCGGGCGGGACCGGCTCCCCCGTGCGGGCATCGGTGCAGTAGGCCGAGAAGACCTCCGCTTCGGAGAGCGGGCGGAGCCGGCCGCCGGTCAGGCTCCAGCCCCGGACCTCCTCCCCTCCGTCTTCCCCTCCGCCGCGTACGGTGCGCATCACCACGCCGCCGGGGCGCTCGGTGGCGATGCCCGCGGCGAGCACCGCGCGGAAGACGAGTTCCTCGGCCGCGCCCCCGCCGGTGGCCGGCGCCGGGGGTGCGGGCGCGCCCCGCGGTGCGCTTCCGGTGTGGAGCACCGCGACCAGCGGGCCGGTTTCCCCGGTGACACTGCACACCAGGTGGTGGGTACCGGGCCCGGCGGAACCGGTGATCCGTACCAGGAGCCGGGCGGCCTCGTCGAGCGCCGCGGCTCCGATGTCCTCCCCGCAGTCGGTGCAGGGACCGAGGCCGGCGAGCAGTTCGGTGGCGCGTTCCCAGGTGTCCTGCCGTTCCCAGCCGTCGAGCAGCAGGGGCAGCAGCCGGCCGATGGGCTGGCCGCGGTACCGCACGGTGGCGCCGGTCGCGGCGACCTCCGCGACGTAGCGGGTGCGGCTGTCCGGTGTGTCGGGGTCGATGCGCTCCTGGACGCAGAAGTGCTCGTAGTCCGCCGGGTCGAAGAGGCCGACGCGGGTGTGGATGCCCTGGGCCGTGAGCGAGCGCAGCAGCCCCTCCGTCTGCCGCAGGTAGGTGTGGTGGTCGGCGAAGGCGAACGTTCGGTACCGCCGCATGGCCGTGAAGCCCGCCGCGTCGGCCACGACGGCGACCGTGCTGGGTGCCTCCCTGCGCAGGGCCCGGCGGGTGGCCGCCGGCCCGTGCCCACCCGGTCCGGCGGGACGGCGCCCGCTTCCCCGCCTGCCGGTCCGGTCGCGGCGGTCCCGGTCATCGGTGTGTGCCATGTCTCCCCCTGAGTGGTGTGTCCGTACAGTCACTCAACGTAACGGAGAGGTCTGACAGCGGTCCGGGAGACGGTCGGGCAGGCGGCCGGATCAGGTGGCGCGGCGTTCGCGGGCGAGGCGTTCGTAGAAGCGGAGGAGCTCCACGTCGTCGACCGAGCCCGGGTTGACCGCCCTGTCCAGTTCGGCGCCCTGCAGCAGCCGCTTGACCGGGACCTCGAGCCGCTTGCCGGTGAGGGTGTGGGGAATGCCCCGCACCTCGATGATCTCGTCGGGGACGTGCCGCGGGGAGAGGTGTTCGCGGACGGTACGCCTGACGCGGTCGCGCAGACCGTCGTCGAGGACGGCTCCCTCGGCGAGCTGGACGAACAGCGGCATCCAGTAGCCGCCGTCGGCCTGCTCGACTCCGATGACGAGGGACTCGCGGATCTCCGGAAGGCGTTCGACGGCCTCGTAGATGTCGGCGGAGCCCATGCGGACGCCCTGCCGGTTGAGGGTGGAGTCGGAGCGGCCGTGAATGACGACGGTGCCGCGCGAGGTGAGGGTGGTCCAGTCGCCGTGCCGCCACACGCCGGGGTACGTGTCGAAGTAGCTGTCGTGGTAGCGGGAGCCGTCGGGGTCGTTCCAGAAGCTCACCGGCATGGACGGCATGGGGTTGGTGACGACCAGCTCCCCGACCTCGTCGACCAGGGGCTTGCCGTGCGGGTCCCAGGACTGCAGGTCGGTGCCCAGGCAGGGGGCCTGGAGCTCGCCGACGTACACCGGGAGGGTGGGGACGGCGCCCGCGAAGCAGCTGCACACGTCGGTGCCGCCGCTGACGGAGGCGATCCACATGTCCTCGGCGACCTCGTCGTGGATCCAGCGGAAGCCGTCGGGAGGCAGGGGTGAGCCGGTGGTGGCCACGCACCTGACGCGGGAGAGGTCGAGGTCGCGCCCGGGGTGGACGCCGGCCTTGCGGCAGGCCATGACGTACGCGGCGGAGGTGCCGTACAGAGTGGTGCCGGTGCGTTCGGCCACCCGCCACTGGGCGTCGGTGCCGGGATGGCCGGGACTGCCGTCGTACAGGACGACGGTGGTGCCGGTCAGCAGGCCGGAGACGAGGAAGTTCCACATCATCCAGCCGGTGGAGGTGTACCAGAAGAAGCGGTCGCCGGGGCCCAGGTCGCAGTGCAGGCCGAGCTGTTTGAGGTGTTCGAGCAGGATGCCGCCCTGGGACTGGACGATGGCCTTGGGCAGTCCGGTGGTGCCCGAGGAGTACAGCACCCACAGCGGGTGGTCGAAGGGGACGTGCTCGAAGACCGGTTCGGCCGACGGGCCGTCGGCGGCGGTGAGGTCCTCCCACTCCAGGGCACCGTCGGGGGCGGGACCGCCGAGCAGCGGGATGTGGACGACGGCGCGCAGGGAGGGCAGCTCGCGGCGCAGTTCGGCGACGGTCCCGGTGCGGTCGTGTTCCTTTCCGCCGTAGCGGTAGCCGTCGACGGCGAACAGCACGACGGGCTCGACCTGCCGGAAGCGGTCCAGGACGCTGCGGGCGCCGAAGTCGGGGGCGCAGGAGGTCCACACCCCGCCGACGGCGGCGGTGGCCAGGAGGGCGACGACGGCCTCGGGGATGTTCGGCAGGTAGCCGCTGACCCGGTCGCCGGGGCGCACCCCGAGGCGGCGCAGCTCGGCGGCCAGCGAGCCGACCCGGCGGCGCAGTTCCTTCCAGGTGACGGGGACGGGCCGGTGGCTCTCGTCGACGTACAGCAGGGCGGCGTCGCCGGCGCGGGCCGGGTCCTTCCCGGCGCGCAGCGCGTGTTCGGCGTAGTTGAGGGTGGCGCCGGGGAACCAGCGGGCGCCGGGCATGGCGCGGTCGGCGAGGACGGTCTCGTACGGGGTGGCGAAGTCCACGTCGAACCACTCGGCGACCGCCTGCCAGAAGACGGGCAGTTCCGCCACGGACCAGCGGTGCAGCGCCGCGTAGCCCGCCGCCGGATCGCCGGGCACGGCCGCCGGGGCTCCGAAGCGTTCGGCGGCCCAGGCCTGGAAGCGGGTGAGCCGGGCGGCGTCGATCCGGTCGGGGGCGGGCCGCCAGAGAGGTTCCGGGCGGTCCGGCAGGTCCGGGGTGGTCGGTGCGGCACTGTGCTCGTCGGTCATGGCGGCTCCCGGGCTGTCTTCCACGCGTCGTGTGCGTCGCCTCCGCGCACCGTCCGGTCCCCGGGGTGGTGGCCGGGGGGTGCGGGTGCGCGTCGGCTGTTCAGGACGATGCCATGTGATCGGGTTCC
The DNA here is from genome assembly GCF_036323805.1 of Streptomyces rubellus. Lineage (NCBI taxonomy): Bacteria > Bacillati > Actinomycetota > Actinomycetes > Kitasatosporales > Streptomycetaceae > Streptomyces > Streptomyces rubellus. Next base: position 41,740 of record NZ_JAZDCX010000035.1, on the reverse strand, counting down.
GCACCAGGGCGGGAGGCCTGTCCCGGTGCTCCGGGAAGATGATCCAACCGCGGGGGGACACCGGGTGAACGGTGGTTGAACGCGGCACCGGCCGCCCGCCGGTGATGGCAGGCTGCGGCAGCATGGATGCACGTGGCCTGGTGCGGTCGGTGAGGGTGGTCGGTGCGGTGCGGGGGCTGCGGGCGGTGCGGTCGGCCTGGCGGGGGTGGCGTACGGACGTCCGGGGGCTGCCGCGCGGGGGCCGGGAACGGGCGCGGATGCCGGGTGAGGTGGTGGGTGCCGAACCGCGGCCGGGCGGTGGGGTGGTGCGTTTCGAGCGGTCGTCGCTGCGGGTGCGGGTGACGGCCGGCGGGGTGGTCTTCTGCGGCTGGGACGGTGCCGCGCCGGAGCCGTCGTACGCGCTGGTGGGTTCGTATCCGCAGGCGGACGCGCGGGCGGTGCTGGAACCGGACAAGGACGGCGGCTGGCGGGTGGTCTCCGAACGGGTGCTGGTGACCGTGACGCGGCTGGGCGCGGTGGAGGTGCGCACCCCGGGCGGGGTGGTGCTGCGGCGGGATCTGCCCCCGCGCTGGTGGGAGCCGGTGGACGGCGGGGCGGACGGCGGGTCCGGCGGCGCGCGGGGCCGCTGGGCGCAGCGCTCGGAGGTGCCGGCGGACGCGCGTTTCTACGGCCTGGGTGGCCGGTCGCCGGGGCCCCGGTTGCGCGACGGCTCGTACCGCCTGTGGAACGCCTCCCCCGGTGCGCCGCCCGGCTCGTCCGGGCCGGGGCACGACGCGCGGTCGCTGACGGCGCCCGTGCTGTGGGTGGTGGCGGACGCGGGCAGCCATCTGGTGTTCCACGACAACTCCTGGGACGGCCTGGTGACGCTGCTCGAGGGTCTGGAGGGGGCGGGCTCGGGCCATGACCGGCCGGGCCGGTGCGAGACACGGATGTCGGGCGGTCCGCTGCGCTACTGGGTGCTGACCGGCGCGCCGTCGCGGGTGATGCAGGGCTGGCGGACGCTGACGGGTTCGCCGGTGGTGCCGCCGCGGTGGGCGCTGGGCCACCAGCACGCCCTGTGGGGCGCGGAGGGCGAGGCCGGGGTCCGGCGGGTGGTGGCGGGGTACACCGGGCGCGGGCTGCCGCTGCGCGCCGTCCAGCTCGGCGCCGGGCACCAGCGGCGCTGCCGGGGTTTCACGGTGGACTCCGGGCGGTTCCCGGACCTGCCCGCCCTGGCGTCCGCCCTGCGGGAGGACGGGGTGCGGCTGGTGTCGGTGGTCGAGCCCGCGGTGCGGGCCCGGGCCGGGGAGCCGGTGTACGACGCCGGCCTGGCCGGGGACGTCTTCGTGCGGGACGCCCGGGGCGTACCGGTGCGCGGGGCGGGCCGGACCGGCGGGGTGGTCTTCCCGGACTTCACCGCCCCGCGGACGCGCGCGTGGTGGGGCGGGCTGTACGCCGAGCGGCTGGAGCGGGGCTTCGCCGGGTTCTGCCACGAGATGGACGGGCCGGTCTCCCTGACCGCCTTCGGCGATCCGACGCTGCCGCGGTCCGCCCGGCACGATCTGGACAGCCGCGGCGGCGACCACCGGGAGGCGCACAACGTCTACGCGCTCCAGATGGCCCGGGCCGCCTTCGAGGGGCTGCGCGGGCTGCGGCCCCGCGAGCGGCCGTTCCTGCTGGCCGGCTCGGGCTGGGCCGGGTCGCAGCGCTACGGCGGCACCTTCACCGACCAGGGCGCGGCCGGCTGGGCGGGGCTGCGGGCCGCGCTCGCCCAGGTGATCGGCCTGGGGCTGTGCGGTGTGCCGTACTGCGGTACGGACGCCGGGGGCACGGCGGGTCCGCCGCCGTCGCCGGAGCTGTACCTGCGCTGGTTCCAGCTGGCCGCGTACCTGCCGCTGTTCCGTACGCGCAGCACCCCGGAGGGCGGGCGGCGCGAGCCGTGGGAGTTCGGGCCCGAGGTGCTGGAGCACGCCCGGGCGGCGCTGCGGGAGCGGGAGCGGCTGCTGCCGTACTTCGTGACGCTGGCCCGGCTGGCGCACCGCTCCGGCGCGCCGTACGTGCGGCCGCTGTGGTGGGGCGCGCCGAAGGACCGGACGCTGCGGGAGTGCGAGGACGCCTTCCTGCTGGGGGACGCGCTGCTGGTGGCGCCGGTGCTGGAGGCGGGGGTGACGCGCCGCGCCGTGCGGCTGCCGCGCGGCCGGTGGTACGACACGGTCACGGAGGAGGCGTACGAGGGACCGGGTCAGGTGGTGGTCGAGGCTCCGCCGGCGCGGATTCCGGTGCTGGCGCGGGCGGGCGCGGTGCTGCCGGTGACCGGGCCGGGCGGCGGGATCGAGCTGGAGGTGTGGGCCCCGCCGCACGGGCGGACCGGCGGCGGGGTGGTGATCGCGGATCCGGGGGACGGCTGGGGCCGTGCGGAGCCCGAGCGCTTCTCCGTGCGGCTGCTGGGCCGGGAGGCGGTGGTGGCGCGGGAGGGCGACTCGGAGACCGGCTATCCGGTGCGGGTGCGCGGGACGGCCGGGTGAGGCGGAGACGGACCGGGCCCCGCCGGGGCCGGCCGTCCGGCGCGGTGCGGGACCGACGGCGGTACGGGACCACCCCCGTCGGTCCCGTACCGCCGTCTTCGCGGGTGTGGACGTCTCCCTGGCCGGAAATGGTTCAGCGGCCCGTGCGCTGTCACCCGTTCGCGACACTTACCGGACGGTTCCCCGACGTTCGCCGGGGCGGCGCTGCCGAACTGTCCGTGAACTCCGCGCGAACAGCTCCCCGGTACGGTTCCGGCGGCCCGGGTGCCGGCCCCATGCTGTTGTCGTGCGTACCTGGACGAGCCGACTCCGTTTCGCCTACCAGCCGGTCGTGAACCTCGCGACCGGTTCGGTGACGGCGCTGGAGGTCCTGGCCCGTTCCGGCGGGGACGACATCCTGGCGGCGGCCCGCCGCGACCCGGAGCTGGACGCCGATCTCGCCGCGCTGGCCGTGCGGGCCGCCACCCGTCAGGAGGCGCTGCTGCCCCTGCACGTCAACGTCTTCGCCGCCACCCTCGCGGAACTGGGCGAGCTGGCCGCGCTGCGCCGTGCCGTGCGGGACACCGGCCGGCGTCCCTGGGAGGTGACGCTGGACCTCGTCCCGCCGCCTGCCCGGGTGCCGCGCGAGGCGCTGGTCTCGGCGGTCGGCGGGCTGCGCGGGGAGGGCTTCCGGATCTGTGTCGACGGGCTCGGCGCGGGTGAGCTGCCGCTGCTGCTGCTCGCCGACCTCTCCCCCGATCTGCTCAAGGTGGACACCGCGGTCACGGCCGGGCTGCCGCACCGGCCCGCGTACCGCGCGGTGGTCGCCGGGCTGCGGCGGTTCTGCGACGGCGTGGGCGCGCTGCTGGCGGTCGAGGGCGTGGAGACCGAGCTGCAGTACGCGGCGGCGCGGGCGGCCGGTGCGCACCTGGCGCAGGGTCACCTGTTCGCCCCGCCCGCCCGCCGTGTCACCGCGGAGGTCCAGCTGCCCGTCTGCCCGCCCGCCGTCACGCCCTGCGGGACGGTCCCCGGCGGGCCGCCGGTGGCCGGGCTGCTGCACCCGCCGGCGCTGCTGCCGCTGTCGGCTTCCGCCTCCCAGGTGCGGGCGCTGCTCACCGGTTCCCCCGAGGTGACGGGGGTGGTGCTGGTGGACTCCGGCGGGGTGCCGGTGCGCACGGTGGACCGGGACCGCTTCCTGCTGGCGATGTCGGGCCGGTACGGTCACGCGCTGTACGCCGACCGGCCCGCGCTGCGGCTGGCGGACCGGCCGCGCACGGTCCGGGCGGGAGCCACCGCCTGGGAGGTGCTCGACGTGGTGGCGGCCGACGACCGCGGCCGTACGGCGGACGACGTGGCGGTCGTGGACGACACGGGGCGGTGTGTGGGCGTGGTGCGGCTGACCGAGGTCATCAGGGCGCTGGCCGACAGCCGTCCGGAGGACGCCGCGGGGCTGAATCCGGTCACCCGGACGCCGCCCCGGGAAACGGGCTGAGCCGTCCGGCGGGCCGTCGGTCCGCCCGGTCCGTACGGCTTCGGGGGCCTCTTCGCACACCCCGTGGGCCGGCCGTGGGCCGTGTCGTCGGCCGGCCCACTCCCCCGCGCCGGTGACCTTGACGCTTCCGGTACCCGGGTGAACACTTCCGATCATCGGACGGTATCGCCGCACGCCGGTCCCGCAGCCGGGTGCCCCACCGGGTGGTTCCGCCGGATACGCACGCTCGTCGCGGATGCCGGGCGGAGCGCGGGGTGCGGGCCCGTGCCCGTCGCCGGCACCGCGGAACACCCCTGCGGAAAAACCCGGGGTCACCGCCCCGGGTGAGGGCAAGAGGAGCGGCATGAACTTCTCCCACGGCGACATCCTCATCGGCGAGATCATCGGAACGGCGATCCTGCTGCTGTTCGGCACGGGCGTCTGCGCCGCCGTCACGCTCAACCACTCCAAGGCGAGGGCCTCGGGATGGACCGTGATCGCCTTCGGCTGGGGCTTCGGCGTGATGGCGGGGGCCTACACCGCGGCACCGCTGTCCGGCGGGCACATCAACCCGGCGGTGACCCTGGGCATCGCCGTGGAGGGCGGCCAGGGCTGGGACAAGGTCCCCACCTACATCGCGGGGCAGCTGATCGGCGCGATGCTCGGCAGCACGCTGGCCTGGCTGGCCTACTACTCGCAGTTCGCGGCGAACGCCGACCGGGACGGCGCGATGCCGACGCTGGGGATCTTCTCGACCATCCCCGAGGTCCGCGCCCCGGCGCTCAACCTCCTCACCGAGATCATCGCGACCATCGCACTGGTACTGCCGGTCCTGGCCTTCGGTCTCACCAGGGGACTGGGCGAGTCCGGCACCCAGGTGCTGGTCGTGGCGCTGCTGGTGGTCGGCATCGGCCTGGCGCTGGGCGGCCCGACCGGCTATGCCATCAATCCGGCCCGCGACCTGGGTCCGCGGGTCGTCCACGCCCTGCTGCCCATCCCCAACAAGGGCACCTCCGACTGGGGGTACTCCTGGATCCCGGTGGTCGGGCCGGTCGTCGGCGGTGTGCTGGGGGCGGGGATCTACAACTTCGCCTTCTGAGCGGGGAAACGGCGGGCGACGGGGAACCCGCCTAGGACGGCACCGGGCCACGGGACCGGGAACGGCAGGAACACCAAGAACCGCGAGAACCGCGAGAACCACGCGAAGGGGCCGGAGGACACCGACATGGCGGACAACGCAGCCACCCACGTCGCCGCGATCGACCAGGGCACCACGTCGAGCCGCTGCATCATCTTCGACCGCGACGGCACGGTCGTCGCCGTCGACCAGCGGGAGCACCGGCAGATCTTCCCCAGGCCCGGCTGGGTGGAACACGACGCGACCGAGATCTGGTCCAAGGTCCAGGCGGTGGTCGCGGGCGCGCTCGCCAGGGCGGGGCTGCGCGCCCGCGATCTGGCCGCGCTGGGCATCACCAACCAGCGCGAGACGACCGTGCTGTGGGACCGGACCACCGGGCGGCCCGTCCACAACGCCATCGTCTGGCAGGACACCCGCACCTCCGCGCTCTGCCGGGAGCTGGGCGGCGACGAGGGGCCCGACCGCTTCCGGGACCGCACCGGGCTGCCGCTGGCCAGCTACTTCTCCGGGCCGAAGGCCGTGTGGCTGCTGGAGAACGTGCCCGGGCTGCGCGAGCGCGCCGAGGCGGGCGAGATCGCCTTCGGCACCATGGACTCCTGGCTGATCTGGAACCTCACCGGCGGCACCGAGGGCGGGGTGCACGTCACGGACGTCACCAACGCCGGGCGGACCATGCTGATGAACCTGGAGACCCTGCAGTGGGACTCCTCCGTGCTGGGCGCCATGGGCATCCCCGAGGTGATGCTGCCCGAGATCCGCTCCTCCGCCGAGGTGTACGGCACCACCGCGGTCGGGACGTCCACCGGGGTCCCGGTGGCCTCGGCGCTCGGCGACCAGCAGGCGGCCGTCTTCGGGCAGACCTGCTACGACGTCGGCGACGCCAAGAACACCTACGGCACCGGTTCGTTCCTGCTGCTGAACACCGGCCGGCGCCCGGTGCCGTCCAGGAGCGGGCTGCTGACCACGATGGGCTACCAGCTCGGCGGCGAGCGGCCCGTCTACTGCCTGGAGGGCTCGATCGCCATCACCGGCGCGCTGGTGCAGTGGTTCCGGGACCAGCTCGGGATCATCGGGGAGGCGGCCGAGATCGAGCCCCTGGCGGCGAGTGTGGAGGACAACGGCGGCGCGTACATCGTCCCGGCCTTCTCCGGTCTGTACGCCCCGTACTGGCGCTCGGACGCGCGCGGTGTCATCACCGGTCTGACCCGCTACGTCACCAAGGCCCATCTGGCCCGGGCCGTGCTGGAGGCCACCAGCTGGCAGACGCGTGAGGTCGTGGACGCGATGCGGCAGGACTCCGGCGTGGAGATCACCAGTCTCAAGGTGGACGGCGGCATGACCGCGAACGGCCTCCTGATGCAGCACCAGGCGGACGTGCTCGGGGTGCCGGTGATCCGGCCGGTGGTCTCCGAGACCACCTGTCTGGGCGCGGCCTACGCGGCCGGGCTGGCCACCGGGGTCTGGTCGGACCTGGACGAGCTCCGGGCGCACTGGAAGCAGGACGCCGAGTGGACCCCGCGGATGGACGAGGAGGTCCGGGAGCGGGAGCACCGCAACTGGCGGAAGGCCGTCGAGCGCAGCTTCGGCTGGGAGGAGGACGGCGACTGATCCCCGGGTTCCGGCAGCGGCGAGGGCCCGGCCCTGCCACCTCGGTGGGCCGTTTACCTCCCTCGCCCGCCGGGAACCGGGCGGTATGCCTGTTTACCAGAACATCCGTGACACCCTCTCGACCGCCCGCTCCGCGCTCCCGGATCCCGACCGCCCCGGACGGGTGCTGACCGCGGTCGAACGGCTGGAGAGCTCCACACGTCTCGACGGCGCGCTCGGCCCGCTGCGGCGCGCCGTGCGCGCGCTGCCGCTGGGCGGCGCCCGGGACGCCCTGCACGGCCGCTGGCTGGGGCACGCGGTGCACCCGCTGCTGGTGCAGGTGCCCATCGGCACCTGGCTGTCCGCCGCCGTGCTGGACCTGATGCCCGGCCAGCGCCGGGGTGCCGACACCCTGGTGGGAATCGGCCTGGCGGCCGCCGCCCCGGCCGCCCTGTCGGGCTGGGTGGACTGGGCCGAACTGCGCAAGCCCCAGATGCGGGTGGGGCTGGTGCACGCGGCGGCGAACGTCACGGCGGTCGGTCTGTACGCGGCGTCGCTCAACGCCCGGCTGCGCGGCAGGCGCGGCCGGGGGCGCGCGCTGGCTTTCGCGGGGCTGACCGCGGTGAGCGCGGGCGGCGCGCTGGGGGGCCATCTGGCCTACCGTCAGGCCGCCGCCGTCAACCACGCCGAGCACGTCCCGGCCGTGGTCGAGCCCGGCTGGCACCCGATCGGCGATGTCGCGGACCTGCCGGTGGGCGAGCCGGTACGGCGCCAGGTGGGCGAGACCCCGCTGGTCGTCGTCCGGGAGGCCGGGGGCGCGGTGCGCGCGCTGGCCGACCGGTGCAGCCACATGGCCGGGCCGCTGTCCGGGGGCGAGGTGGCCGACGGCTGTGTGCGGTGCCCGTGGCACGGCAGTGTCTTCCGGTTGTCGGACGGCTGGAACGTGCGCGGTCCCGCGACGGCTCCCCAGCCGGCGTTCGAGACCCGGGTGGTCGACGGCCGGGTGGAGGCGCGCCTGGTCACCGAGCCGCACTCGGCGCACCGCGCGGCCGCGTCGGCGTGAGGCGGGACCGGCAGGCGGGACGGCCGGAGCCGGGCCCGGCGCGGGGGACCGCTCACAGCGCCCGCAGGCCGGCGATCACCTCGCGCAGGACACGCTCGTCCGGCGGCTCGGCCCGCGGTACGGGGCGGGTGACCCGGGCCAGCCGGGCCTCGACGAGGTCACCGACGAGCACCCGGACGACGCCCACCGGCAGATCCAGTCCGTCCGCCAGGGAGGCGACCGGCTGGGGGGACCGCAGACAGCGGGCGAGGATGGCGAGGTGCTCCGGTTCGAGTGCGCCCGGCACCCGGTCGTCCGCCACCGGGCCCGGCCCCGGTGCCCGGCCGGCGAGTACGCCGCCGGGGGCGCCGGCGACGGGGACGGGCAGGTCCGAGGGGTCCGCCCCGGTGCCCGGATCGACCACCACCAGGGCGACCGGGTCGATGCGGTCCCCGCCGGCGCTGTGCGTACGGCCGCGGGTCATGGCGTACGGCCGCACCACCGGGCCGGCCGCGTCGTCGAACCACCGGTCCGTCATGACGGCGTGCCGCCCGGGCCCGGGGGCCGGACCGGTTCACCCGGTCCGCGGACGGTGCCGTCCCCCGTGCCGTTCGCGCGGGTGTCGTCCGGCTCCCCGGTGCGCGTGCCGCGGCCGTCCGGGCCCGTGCCGTCCGGGAGGCCGGCGTTCCGCCGCCGGCCGTGCCGCAGCCCGCGCTGGAGCGAGCCCATCCGGTCGCGCACCTCGGCGGCGTCCCGCCAGCGTTGTCCGCCCTCCCGTTCGCCGCGCTCCCCGGCCACCCGCTGCCGGGGCCGGGGTCTGAGTTCCCGCACGAGGCTCTCCTGCCGCACCCGCCTCGGCAGACCGCCCGCCGTGGCCGGATCCGGCTCACCGGGTGTGGCGCCGGCCTCGGCCGGGCACCCGTGCTCGGTGTCCGGGGAGGGCCGCGGCGGGAACCGTCCGGCCGCCGGAGCGGAGGGACGGGAGTGCTCGCGGGGGAAGGCGCCGGTGCCGGCGGTACCGACGGGTTCCGTCGCCTCCCCGACGGGCACCTCCAGTTCGACGGGGCCGTCCCGGACCGTTCCGAGGACGGGCCGCGCGCCCCGCAGGGGCAGCCCCGCGGCGGTCCGGGCGGTGTTCCCGGCCTCCCCGGCGCGGAGCTCGCCCGTGCCCCCGTCCCGCCCGGCCTGCTCGGGCGCGGTGAGCAGCGCGCCCGGGATGAGCACCACGGCGGTGGTGCCCCCGTACGGGGAGGGCTGCAGGGAGACCCGCACACCCCGGCGCCGCGCGAGCCGGGACACCACGAACAGACCGAGCCGGTCGGTGTCGGAGAGCTGGAAGTCGGAGGTCTCGGCAAGCCGGAGGTTGGCCTCCAGCAGCGCTTCGGGGGGCATGCCCAGACCGCGGTCGTGGATCTCCAGGGCGAAACCGCTGGGCACCCGCTCGCCGAGCACCTGGACAGCGGTGTGCGGCGGGGAGAAGACCGTGGCGTTCTCCAGGAGTTCGGCGATGAGGTGGGTCAGGTCGGCGATGGCGGCGCCGTCGACCGCGAGCCGGGGCAGCCGCCGCACCTCGACGCGGTCGTAGTCCTCCACCTCGGACACGGCGGCGCGGACGACGTCCATCAGCGGGATGGGCCGGCGCCACTGCCGCGAGGGGGCGGCGCCGGAGAGGATGACCAGCCCTTCGGCGTGGCGGCGCATCCGGGTGGTGAGGTGGTCGAGCCGGAAGAGGTCGGACAGCACCTCGGGGTCGTCGGTGCGCCGCTCCATGGCGTCCAGCAGGGTGAGCTGGCGGTGCAGCAGCACCTGGCTGCGGCGGGCGAGGTTGACGAAGACCTCGGAGACGCCGCGGCGCATGTCGGCCTGCCGCACGGCCGCCTCGACGGCGGCCCGCTGGAGCGTGTTGAGCGCCTGGCCGACCTGCCCCATCTCGTCACGCCCGTACTCCAGACGCGGCACCTCGGTCCCGGCGTCGACCCGCTCTCCCGCGGCGAGCCGCCGCATGACGCCGGGCAGCCGTACGCCCGCCGCCTCGTTGGCCTCCCGGCGCAGCGCGCCGAGGTCGCGGATCAGGCCGCGGCCGACACGGAAGGAGACGATCACGGAGAGCAGGACGGCGGCGAAGCCCAGGATGCCGGCCACCCCGGCGCGGACCAGCACGGCGGTGGCCTCGGGCGCCACCCGCCGGTGGTGGCGGTCCACCGCCTTCCCCTCCAGCCTCCGCAGCTCCTCCAGGACGCCGGTGACGTTCTTCCGCCAGCGCTCGGCGTTGACGGCCCCGACCGCCGCCGGGGCCCCGGCGGCGATGATCCGGTCCTCGGCGGTGCGGAGGGTGCGCCCGTCGGAACCGGACCAGAAGGCCCGGTGCTCGTCCCGGTCGTCGGCGGGGAGCAGCGGGAGGTGGGTGCGGTAGGTGAGTTCGCGTTCGGCCACCCGGTCGGAGAAGGCGCGCAGTTCCTCCCCGGTCATCCGGCCGGCGGCGAGGGCCGCCGCCAGCAGGGCGTCCTCGCGGGCGAGGTGTTCGCGGGCGAGGGACAGACCGATGACGGCGCGGCCCTCCCCGTCGAGCCGGGTGTCGTCCACGGCGCGCAGGGTGGCGACGAAGGCGTGGCAGGAGTCGACGACCGCGTTGTAGATCTCGTAGGCGTCCCGGCGTTCGGCGGTGTTCTCCAGGACCTGGGCGCGTAACCTCCGGAGCCGGTCGAGGTCCTCGAGGAGGTCGTCCAGCCGTTCCCGGGAGTCCTCCGCCAGTCCGTCGCGGACCCGTTCGCCGGCCGCGTGCCCGCGTAACGCCGCCACCGCCGCGTCGGTGGCGCGCTGCCCCTCGCGCAGGGCGGTCAGGGAGTCGGCGCTGCGCGGGTCGGCGAGATGGACGAGGGCCCGGCGGCGTTCCCGCTGCACGGTCCGGACGGTCTCCTGGACCGGGCCGCCGAGTTCCTCCAGGACGGCGGACACCTCGAGCAGCTGGTCCGCCTCGCGGCTGGTGATCACGGTGGCGAACGTCCAGATGGAGGTGAGCGCCACCAGGGGGACCAGCAGCAGCGCCACGATCTTCCGGCGGATCGACTTGCCGCGAAAGCGCATGGCCTCCCCTGTGTCCGGTCCTCGCACGGGTGCGTGAGTTCCATCGGCAAACGGCGCGAGCCTACTACTGGAAACGGGTGACCCGTAGGCGCGTCCACGCCATCACAAGCCGGTCGGGACGGGTGTTCTGCGTGGTCGTGATGCCGTGTTGTGATACGCCGGATGTCCGGCGGGGCGCGGGGAACGCGCACGGAGCGCGGTTCGTGGAGAACACATGGGGCTGAGCAGGGCCGACTGGGGACCGGGCGGGTTCGACCAGTTCCGGTCGGACCGGGTTGAGGACCCGGTGTACGGAGACGGTGGAGATTACGTGGACGCCGGATCCGGGCTGCCCGGCCCGGTGCGGGCGGCCGCGGTACGGGCGGTCATCCTCGTGGCGGTGACCCTGGTGCTGGTCATGGTCGCCGTGCTGTGTTCGCTGGCGCAGGTGTGGCTCGCCCTTCCGATGGTGCTGGTCGCGGTGGCCGGCACGGTGGTCACCACCTGGGGGGTGCTGGACGTGTGGGTGACCCGGCAGATGTGGGTCCAGCGGCACGGGGTGGTCTCCACGCCCAGCAGCGTGGCGCGCGAGCGCGTGCTCCGCCGCGGGCGGTAGGGCCCGCCCCCGTGCCGGTCAGCCGGGCACGGCGCCGGCGCTGGGCTCCTGCGGCCGGCCGGGGCGCTCCGGGCGGCGGAACATCCGGGTGGCCGTGATCTCGCCGTGCACCGGCTCACCGTCGGTGTCCCGCCTGGGCAGGCCGGGCCGCAGATGCTCCTCGACACTGATGTACTTCAGGCCCGCCCGCAGGTCCGCGTCGTTGCGCAGCCGGATGACCAGCGGGAACTCCGCGAGTGCCGTGGTGTCGAACAGCCCGGTGGTGTAGAGGAGCTGGACGCCCAGCGCGTCGGCGACCGCCCGCTGGAGTTCCAGCAGGTAGGTGGCGTTGGCCCGGCCGATCGGGTTGTCCAGGAAGAGCGTCCCGGCGTGCCGGTGCCGGTCGCGGCCCCGGTCGTTGCTGCGCAGCGCCGCCATCGTGCAGTACAGGGCGATGGCGGCGGTCAGCAGCTGACCGCCGGAGAAGACGTCGCCCATCTGTCCGACCGGTACCCGCTCGGCGCGCAGCACGGCGTCGGGCTTGAGGATCTCCACGGCCACTCCGCGCGGCTGGAGGGCGGCGTGGACACCGCGCAGCAGCAGTGTCATGCCGTCCCGGCGCAGGTCGGAGTTGCGGCGGACGGCCGCCCGGGTGGCCTCGTCGATCACCTCGCCCAGCCGCTCGGCGAGGACGGCCTGGTCCGGGTCCTCGAAGCGGATGCGCAGGAACTCCTGGCCGGACCACTCCCCCAGCCCCTCCGGCAGCCGGGAGAGCCGCTGGGCGGAGCGGAGGGTGGCCAGCGCGGACTCCACCAGGCCGCGCAGCCGGTCGACGATGCTGTCGCGGTTGCGTTCCAGCTGCTCCAGCTCGTCGGTCAGCACCCGCAGCCGGGGCTCGAAGGCGGCGGCCCAGGCGGCGGCGTGGTCGGGCAGGGCCGCGGCGGGCAGCTCGCGGATCTGCTGGCGGGCGGGGGTGCGCACCTGCTCGTAGCGGGTGGCGTTGGCGTGCCGCACCAGTACGTCGCTCGCCTCGCGCACGGCCGCCTCGGCGGTGGTGAGGTCGGCGGCGCAGCCGCGCAGGGAGCGGCGGGCCTCGGCGGCGGCGCGCCGGGCCGCGTCCAGGGTGTCGGCGTACGGCTCGACCGGCTCGCCGCCCTGCTCGGGGCCCGTACCGCCCGTGCCGTGGGGGTCGCGCAGCAGGTCGCGGAGCATGGCCGCCAGCTCGTCGAAGGCGCCGGCCGCGTCCTCGGCGACGCGGTGGGCACGCACCAGCTCGGTATGGGCGGCGCGGGCGGCCTCCAGCGCGTCGGTGCGGTCGGCCAGTTCGGCGTTGGCCTCGCGCAGCAGGGCCTGGGCCCGCTCCGCGTCGGCGGGCACCAGCTCTCCGGGCAGCTCGGTGTGGGACCCGCCGCCGGGCGGGGCCAGCCGCTCGGCCTCGCCGCGCAGCCGGCCGAGCTGCTCGCTGGCGGCCGCGGCGCGCGACTCCAGCAGCTGGACCAGGGCCTCGGCGCGGGCGGCGGCGGCCTGCCGGGAGGGACCGTCGGCGCCGTCGGGCCCCTGGAGGAGCTGGGCGGCGCGGGTGCGGACCTTGTTGCTGAGCCGGTCCAGGGCGGCGCGCGCGGCGCTCTCGTCGCCCTCGGCGCGGGCCTGCTCGGCGCGCAGGTCGGCGCCGACGCCCACCTTCTCGTACAGCCGGGAGGCGGCGCGGTAGGCCTCGCGCAGGTCCGGCAGGGAGGCCGGCGGCTCGGCCGGCGGTTCCGTGCTCCCCGGGGCGCCGGGCCCGTCGGGGGTGCCGGGTGCGTCGGGCCCGTCGGGGGCACCCGCGATCTCGGCGCGTTCGGCGCGGAGCGCACGGGCGGTACGGCGGGCGTCGTCGGCCGCGCGCTGGGCGGCCCGGCGGTCCTCGTCGGCGGCGCGGGCCCGCTCCAGACAGGCGGCGGCGCGCTCCTCGGCCTCGGCGGCCTCGGCGGCCAGCTCCCGCAGTCCGCTCTGCCACCTGGCGCGCTCCCGCAGCCGGAAGGCGAGTCCGGCCAGGGCGTCGGCGGCGCGGCGGGCCTGCTGGGCGTGCTCCTGGCGTTCCTCGCGCACCCGGGCGGCCTCGGCCGCGGTCTCCCCGGCCTCGGCGGCGGCCTGCCGGGCCTCCTCGAGACGCCGCCGGGCGGTCTCGGCGGCCTCCGCGGCGGCCCGGGCGCCCGCGGCCAGTTCGGCCAGCCGGCCGGGCGGGCAGCCGGTGCGCCAGGAGGCGAGCCGGGCGGCCAGGGCCCGGTCGGCGGCCAGCCGGGCCGCCAGGGCGCGGATCTCCGTGTCCCGGGCGGCGGCGCGTTCGCGCAGCTGGCGGCGTTCGGCGTCGGCGGCGCGCTCGTCGTGCATGGCCGGGTTGGGCGGCACGAGGAACACCCCGGACGCGCCGTGCACGCCGCCCTCCCCGGTGCCGGGGGCGGGCACGGGGGCCAGCAGCGCGGCGGCGGTGCCGACGGCGACGGCGGAGCGGGGCAGCAGGGCGGCGTCCGCCAGGATCTCCCGGGCGCGGGCGTGGCTGGCCGGGTCGGTGATGACGACCCCGTCGACCAGCTCGGGCCGGGCGGCGAGCACGGCGGCGTGGTCGGCCGGGTCCACCGCCTGGGCGAGGTAGCGCCAGCCGGGGAGGGCCGGGACGCCGTGCTCGCCCAGGTACTCGACGGTGGCCAGGACGTCGGGTCCGGGCGGCAGCAGTCCGCCGTCGCCGAGGGCGCCGAGGATGCGGGAGTCGTCGGCGGCGGCGGTGCGCAGCTCGAACAGCCGCCGCTCGGCGGCGGCCACGGTCTCGTCCAGCAGGTCGCGCAGGGTCTCGGCGTTGCGGTCCAGCTCCTCGGCGGCCAGCGGACCCGGGCCCTCCCCGCCGGCGGGCGCCGCGGCCGCCCCGTCCCCGGCGCGCGGGCCGGGCACCGGGGAGCCGGTGCCCCCGGGCAGGCCGAGCAGTTCGGCCAGCCGCTCCTCGGCGCCCAGCGCCTCGGCGGCGCGGCGCTCGGCGGCGTACGCGGCCCCGGCCGCCTCGGCGGCGTCGGCGGCCCGGGCCGCGGCGAGTTCGGCGCGGCTCAGGGCCTCGGCGGTCTCCCGGGCCCGCTCGGCGGTGCGGCCGGCGGTCTCCTTCGCCGTCTCCCAGGCGGCGACGGCGGCCTTCTCGGCGTCGCTGGCGGCCAGCGCGGCGCGGGCCGGGTCGGCGTCGGGCGCGGAGTCGTCCAGCCAGCCGGCCCGTACCGCCTGGGCCGTCTCCTGCTCGACCTCGGCCAGCCGCTGGCGCAGGTGGTCGCTCTCGCTGCGGGCGCGCTGGGCCTCGGTGGCGGCGGTGGTGGCGTCGCGGTGGGCGGCCTCGCCCGCGGCCTGCAGTGCGGCGGAGCGCTCCTCCTCTCCGGCGGCGAGGTGCTCGGCCTGTCCGGCGGCGGCGTGCAGGGCGCGTACGAGGTCGGCGGCGGCGCGGGCGCGGGCGGCCAGGGCCGGGGCGGCGTCCCGCTCGGCCTCCCGGATGGCGGCGGAGACCCGGGCGGCGCGGTCGGCGGCGGCGCGGTGCGCCAGCACCGTCTCGGTGGCCTGCCAGGCGGCGTGCAGCGTACGGGCGTCGCCCAGCTCCCGGCGCTGGGCGGCGGCGTCCTTCTCGGCCGCGGCCAGCGCCAGGGAGGCATGGCGGTAGGCGAGCTCGGCGGCGACGAGCGCGGCGCGCTCCCGGCCGCGTTCGGCGCCGGCGGCGCCGGCGGCGGCGTGGTCGGCCCGTTCGGCGAGCTCGGCGGCGCGGCCGCGCTCCTCGGTGCCGCGGGCGGCCAGCCGCCGGGCGAGGGCGCGGGTGCGCTGCTCGGCCCCGGCGTGGACGGCGCGGGCGCTCTCGCGTGCCCGCGCGGCCTCGTCGATGCGCCGCAGCAGGTCCAGGGACCCGGCGGTGAAGTCCCGCTCGGCGGTCAGCTCGGCGCGGCGGCCGAGCTTGTGGGCGAAGCCGTGCACCAGGTCGGCCAGCCCGTCGGTGTCGCGGGTGTCGGTGACGGCGCGCAGCAGCAGGTCGGTGAAGTCGGAGTCGTTCTTGACGGCGAACAGACCGGCGGCCTCGCCCTCGTCGGCGTTCATCTCCCGCTGGTAGCGGAAGAGCTCCGGGTCCAGGCCGAGATGGCCCAGGTGCTCGTTCCAGCGCTCGTGGATCTCCTCCCAGACCACGTCCAGGTTGGGGTAGGCCCGGCCCGTCTCGACCAGGACGTCGCGGAAGCCCTTCATGGTGCGGCGCCGACCGCGGGCGGCGGAGGTCCCCTCGGGGACGGGGCCGACCGCGGCGGACTCGGCGACCGGCAGGGAGTCCAGGCTCATGCCGGGGCCGGGCCGGAAGCTGTACCAGGCCTCCGCGAACCTCCGCGGGTCGCTGGACACCTGCCGGCCGCGCCACTCGCTGACCTTGCCGACGACGACGGTCTCGCCGGTGAGGGTGTGCTGCCACTCCAGGGCGACGTGCCCGCAGTCGTCGGCCAGCAGGAACTTGCGCAGCACACCGGAGCTGGCTCCGCCGAGGGTGTTGCGGTGGCCCGGCAGCATCACCGAGAAGATCAGCTTGAGCAGGACGGACTTGCCGCCGCCGTTCTCCAGGAAGAGCACGCCCGCGGGCGCGGGGCGGCGCGGCGGGCCGGCCGGCTCGTCCGCGAAGAAGTCGCCCTGGGCGGGCGCCGGGCTGGGCACCGGCTCGCCGACCCCGCGCAGGTCCAGCACGGTGTCGGCGTAGCGCGCACCGGCGGGCCCGATGGAGTAGAGACGGATCCGGGACAGCTCGTACATGGCGGGGCTCTCGTTGTTCGGCGGGGTCGTTCGGCGTGGTGGCTCGGCGTGGGTCCGGGTGCGGTTGAGGGCCCGGCGGCCGCCGGGGACTCAGCCGTGGAAGGGCAGCCCGGCGTCGGGTGCCAGTTCGGCGGCGTCGTCCTCGGGGGGCGGCAGCAGGGTGGCACTGCCGTCGCTCACCGGGACGACACCCAGCTCCAGCAGTTCGGCCAGGGCGGCGCTGCCCGCCATGTCGCGCACCTGGAGCTGGTAGCGGGCGGTGGTGCGGTAGGTGCCGCCGGAGTCGTCCCCGGTGCGCTGCAGGAAGCCGGAGTCGGCGAGGAAGGCGGCGGCCTTGGCGACGATCCCGGTGGTGGAGCCGGCCAGCCGGCGGGCGTCCTTGGTGGCACCGGTGGCACTGCGCCTGGCGTACACCCGCCAGGCGGCCTCCAGACCGGGGGCCGCGCTGACCGGGTCGGTGTTCTCCCCCTCCCGCTCGGCGCGTTCCTCCAGCCGGCGGCACGCCTGGCGGACGAAGGCGTCCACCCCGTTGACGGTGATCCGGCCGACATAGCCGTCGTCGGCCAGGTCCTCGGGGCGGGGGAAGGCCAGGGCGGCGACGGCCAGATGGGCCAGGCCGTGCAGGAAGCGGTCGGCGGAGTCGGCCGTGGCGCGGCGGGCGTAGTCGCCCATGCGCACGGCGAAGACGGAGTCCTCGGCTGCGGTGACGGCCATCCCGGCGCGCGGGGAGACCTCCAGCACGACCAGCCCGAGGCCGGTGGCGACGGCGTCGGCCAGCCGGGCGAAGGCCGGGTCCTCCCGGTAGCGGCGCAGCAGGTCGGCGTACTCGGCGTCGCGGGCGGGCAGCAGCTTGGGCTGGAGTCCGAAGGAGACCAGCCGGGCGGCGTCGGCCGCGTCCGCGGGCGTCACCTGGGTCGCCGGAGTCGCCGGGGTGTGGGCGCCGGGCCGCTCACCGGCCCCGGGAGCCCCCTCCCCCGGCGGCCCGGACCGGCCGCCCGGTCCGTCCGGCCCGCCGGGAGTGCCGTACCGGTCGTACTCGCTCGCGGTGCTCACGGTGTCGCCTCCGTACGGTCCGCGGCCATGCCCGCCGCGTCCAGCAGGGCGGTGCCCACGACGAGGTCGGCGCCGCCGAACTCCGGGTCGTCCAGTTCGGTGCCGTCGTCCACGGCGAACAGCAGCCGCCGCTCGCCCTGCCGGTAGGCGGTGCCGACCGGCGGACTGGCGGCGTGCACCGCCAGTAGTGCCACCAGGTAGGGCAGGTCCGGATCCTGTGGAGCACGGCGGCGGGCCTCGGCCAGCAGACCCGACAGCCGGCGCGGTGCGTCGTGCGGCAGGTCCAGCAGCTCCCGGGCGGCCGCGAGCTGCTCCTCGCTGAACCGGCTGTCGTCGGGGGTGGCCACCAGATCCGGTTCGGGCATCTCGGCGCCCAGGTGCTCGCGGGGGGCGGGCGGGGTGAGCAGCAGCTCGGTCAGGTCCCCCAGCCGGACGGCGGCGGGGGCGCGCAGCCCGGTGCCGCGGGCGAAGAAGGCGTCGGTGACCTTCGTCGCCCGCTCCACCGGCAGCGGCAGCACCGGGGCGAGCAGCTGCCCGTACAGGTCCAGTCCGGTGCGGGCGGCGGGCGGGGCGAACGCCTGGCGGTCCTGCTCGGCGCGGAAGAGCGGCCCGGCCTCCAGCAGCCGGGACTGGAGCTGGGTGTGGCGCCGGATGCAGTCCTTGACGATGTCGATCAGCTCGGCGGCGCGCAGCTTGTGCTCCGGGCTGCGGTCGGCGGGGGCCTCGTCCCGGGCCCGGCGGATGTTGGTGAGGATCGCGTTCTCGTGGCGGTAGCGGTCGGCCACGTGGTCGAGCGCCTCGGCGATCAGGTCGGGGACGGTGTTGAGCCAGTCCACCGCGCGGACGTTGCGCCGGGTCGCCTCCAGGGCGCGGCGCAGCGTCTCGGCGTACTGGACGGTGCGGTAGCGGGCCTGCTCGGCGGCGAGCTGGGCGTCGGCGAGCCGGCCGCGGCTGACCAGCACCTCCAGCTTGACCTCGGCGGCGATCTGCGCGCTGGTGACGTCCGTGTCGAGGGCTCCGACCAGGACGTTGACCGCCTCGTCGGTGGTGCGCAGGTACACGCCCCCGCCCGGACCGGGGACCTCCTCGATCAGCTTGAAGTCGTAGTCGCGGCGCACGTACTCGCCGTCGGGGCCGAAGGTGCCGTAGACGGCGCGGAAGCCGCGGTCGACGCTGCCGACGTTGATCAGGTTCTCCAGGACCCAGCGGGCGACCCGCTCGTGCTCGGCGGCAGGCCGCCGCGGCGCCTGGGCGGCGACCCGGGGCAGCAGCCGGGCCACTATCTCCTCGTGGTCGGCGCCGGTGTCGAAGTCCATGTGCAGGGTGACCAGGTCGATGGCGGCCAGCGCCACCTCCGCCATGGCGTACGTGCTGTACTCCCCGGCCAGGTTGGCCTTGCGCGCGTCCAGGTCGTGCAGGGGCGCGGTACAGGCCAGCGCCCGCAGACGGCGGGCCAGGCCCTCGTCGGCGGCCGGTCCCGGCGCGGGCCGGGGGGCGCCGGGCGGCGAGGCGGATACGGCTGTGGTCACACCGCACAGCCTAGGCGCTGGCACCGACAGTGATCGAAACGTCGGGGGCGCGCCCGGACCGGTTCCGGCGGCGGGCCGGTCCGGGCGGTGCGGTCACGGCGTACGCCCCCGAACGCTCCCGGCACCGGTGGCGGGGAGCCGGGCGGCGGCACCGTGGGCCGCGAGGAAGGCGGCGACCGCAGTGCTCCAGGGGTACCGCTCGGCCCGGTCCCGGGCGGCCCGGCGCCGGGCCGACTCGCCGCGGGTGAGCAGGAGCTGGACACCGTCGGCGAAGGAGGCACCGTCATCGGACGCGGCGGCCCCCGCGTCCCCGAGGACGGCGGGCACGGCCGACCGGGCACTGGCCACGACCGGGGTGCCGCAGGCCAGTGCCTCCAGTGCGGCCAGCCCGAACGTCTCGGCCGGTCCGGGGGCGAGGACGACGTCGGCGCTGGCCTGCAGCGCGGCCAGCCCGGCGCGGTCGTCGAGGTGCCCTGTGAAGACCACCGGCAGCCGCGCGGCCCGCGCCCGCTTCCGCAGTCCGTCGCGCATCGGCCCGTCGCCCGCGACGACCAGGGCGGCGTCCACACCGCGCCGCCGCAGTTCGGCCAGCGCCTCCAGGGCACGCTGCGGACGCTTCTCCGGGGAGAGCCGGGAGCACAGTGCCAGCAGCACCCCGGCCCCGCCGCCGAGCCGCCGGCGCAGCTCCTCGTCGCGCAACCCGGGACGGCAACGCTCCAGATCGACGCCGAGCGTGGCCCGTACGACGTTGCGGACGCCCAGCCGGGCGAACTCGCGCGCCGCCCACTCGGTGGTGCACACCACCTTCGAGTACGTCAGCGCCGTACGGCGGTTGAGGCGGTCGGCGGCCCATCGGGCCGGCGGCACGGGCACGCCCCAGGTGCCCAGCACTCCGTCCACGCTTTCGTGGGAGACCATCACGGCCGGGACGCGGTGGTGCCGGGCCCACGCGCCGGTCCAGCGCAGGGTCGTTCGGTCGCAGACCTCCAGCCGGTCGGGGGCGAGCGCGGCAAGCAACCGGGCCAGCCGGGGCCGGTCGGCCAGGACGCGGTACCCGCCGGTGCCGGGGACGGCGGGGCCGGGCAGGGTGATGACCCGGCCCTGGGAGGTGGACTCGTCGCGGAACGCCGGGCCGGGCACGATCAGCACCGGCCGGTGCCCGGCCGCCCGGTAGCCCTCGCCCAGCTCGCGCAGGGCGGTACGCAGTCCGCCAGAAGCCGGGGCGACGAAGTTGGCGAGCCTGACGATCCGCAGCCCGTTCCCGCGGGCACGGCCGGGCACGGCGCCGGCGCCGCTCATGCCGCGGCCTCCGCTTCCACGGTCCGGGCGCGGCCCGCGATGACGTCCGCGTAGTGGTCCAGCAGCCGGTCGCCGACGGCCTCCCAGGTACGGCCCTCGACCGCCGCACGGCCCGCGCGGCCCAGCCGGGCGCGCAGCGCGGGGTCGGCGGCGAGGGCGCGCACCGCCCCGGCCACGGCACCGGCGTCGCACGGCGGCACCAGCAGCCCGGTACGGCCGTGGTCGACCAGATCCAGCGGCCCGCCCGCCGCGGGGGCGACCACGGGGACCCCGCTGGCCTGGGCCTCCTGCACCGTCTGGCAGAACGTCTCGTACGGGCCGGTGTGCACGAAGACGTCCAGGCAGGCGTAGAGGCGGGCGAGGTCGCCGCCGGTGCGGCGGCCGAGGAAGCGGGTGCCGGGAAGTGCCGAACGCAGCGCGGTCTCGCTCGGCCCGTCGCCGATCACCACCGTGCGCGTCCCGGGCAGGGCGGCGGCCCGGGCCAGGAGGTCGACGCGCTTCTCCGGGGCCAGCCGCCCCACGTAGCCGACGAGCAGTTCGCCGCCGGGAGCCAGGGAGCGGCGCAGTTCCTCGTCGCGCAGGGCGGGATCGAAGCGCCCGGTGTCCACTCCGCGGGGCCAGAGCCGTATCCGCGGCACCCCCCGTCCGGCCAGTTCCCGCAGTGACGCGGTGGACGGGGCGAGGGTGAGGTCGGCGGCGGTGTGCACGGCCCGTATCCGGCGCCAGGCGGCGCCCTCTCCGACGCCCAGGTAGGCGCGGGCGTACCGGGGCAGATCGGTCTGGTAGACCGCCACGGCGGGCACCCCCAGCCGGGTGGCGGCGGCCATGCCGCGCACCCCCAGGACGAGCGGGCCGGCGAGGTGCACCACGTCGGGGCGGTGGGCGGCCAGCGCGGCGGACAGCCGGCGGCCGGCCAGTGCTATGCGCACCTGCGGGTAGCCGGGGAGCGGCAGCGAGGGGATGTGGACGACGGGTGCGGGGCCGTCCGCGGGGGCCCGGGTGCCGGGCCGTGGGGCGGGGGCGATCACCAGTGGCCGGTGGCCGCGCCGTACCAGATGGGCGGCGGTCTGCCAGGCGCTGTGGGCCACGCCGTTGAGGTCGGGAGGGTAGGACTCGGTGACGACGGCGACTCTCAGACTGCGTCCGGTGCGTCTCATACAGCGGTTGTGACCGCCGCGCACGTGTCCGTGGTCACGGGCACGTGTCCGGCCGGGGAACGTCCCGTGAGCGCTTGCCCGTCCGGACCGCGGCGCGCCCGGCGGCCCCGGTGCCGGGCGGAGGGGTCAGCGGGCCGGTTCGCCGGGGCCGAGCCTGCCGCGCACGGCGCTCTGCACGCCCTCCTCCTCGGCGGGGTCGGCGGCGAGCCGCCGCAGGCGTTCGACGACCCGGGCATCGCCGGTCGCGGCGTGCCGGGCGGCGAGCTCCCGGGTGGACTCCTCGCAGTCCCACAGGCACTCGACGGCACAGCCCGCGGCGAAGGACGGATCGGTGACGGCCAGGGCCCTGGCCGCCCGGCCGCGGAGGTGGGAGGAGGCGGTCTCCCGGTAGACGTACCGCACGACGGGCGCGGCACAGTGCACGGTCAGCCGTGCGGCCCCGTCGAGCAGCGGTCCCAGCGCCCCGGAGTCCGGCCCCTGGGCGCGGACGGCGCGGCGCAGCCCGGTCAGCACCAGCGGGCCGTCCTGCCGGCCGCCGCGGACGGCGAGCATCGCGGCCGCGGCGGCACCCAGACCGTCCTCGCGCCGCGCCCACCGGCGGGCCCGGTCCACGGCGGCGGTGGTGCGCATCCGGGAGAAGGCGGCCAGCGCGGCCCGGGCGACGGTCTCACCGGGGCCGTCCGCCGGATCGGGGCCGTCCGCCGGATCGGTCGGCACCGCGCAGGACGCCGGGGAGTGGGCCGCGGCCGCCTCGATGAGGTCGAGGACGTCCGCGTCGCCCCGCTCGGCCAGATGGCGCAGGGCGACGGCGCGGGCGATGCCGGGGCCGCCGCGGGCGGCGGCGAGCAGCTCGGGGCGGTCCTCGGGACCGGCGACGGCGGCCAGACAGCGGACGGCGGCGGCCTCGCGCTGCTGCGGGGTCCGGCCTCCGGCGTCCGGGGAGCCGGGGGGCTCCGGAGAGCCGTCCTGGGCCCACTCCAGCACCGCGCGCACGCTCCAGCCGGGGCGCGGCCCGGCGGGCCGCAGCTGGCGCTGCCAGCGGTCGAAGGAACCGGCCTCCCCGGCCCTCCCGATGCGTTCGGCCTGCCCCGGCCGGCCGGGGTCCTCGGCCCACAGCCGCCAGGGGCGGGGCTCGAAGGCGTCGCGGACGGCCGCGGCCAGTTCGGCGTCGCCCTCGGGGGTGCGCGGGAAGCGGGCCAGGACGGCGGGGCCGAGCGAGCGCAGCCCGGCGTCGTCGTCGCGCACGGCCAGCTCGTCCAGGGCCCACCGCCAGTTGGCTCCCCGTGCGGCGTAGCGGCGCAGCAGCAGCAGCGCGCCGCGGTCGCCGTAGGAGGCCAGGTGCCCCAGGACGGAGAGGGCCAGGCCGGTGCGCTCCTCGCCGGTGTCGACGAGGTCGGCGGGGTCGAACAGATGGTCCTCGAGGTCGTCGAGTCCGGCGTCCAGGTCCCGGTGGAGCCGGGCGTAGTACAGGGAGCGGTGTTCGAGCCGCCAGTCCCGCCGGGGGTCGTGCCGCAGGCACTGGCCCAGCGCCGCGAGCGCCTCGGCGCGCGGCGCCGCGAGGGCGTGCAGCGTCCCGTCGCCGCGGCCCCGCTGGAGGAGGCCGAGCAGCGTGCCGCTGGGCGCTATGTCGGAATCGACGGAATCGGCGAACATAGGGTCAGCATCCGGTGCGGGGTGTGGGACTGGCAACGGGATTTCCGCTGCCGGACGTCGTCGCCGGTGGTCGTGGGGTCTTCTCCTGTTCGTCCGGCGTTCTCCCCGCGGCTCCGTGCCGTTCCCGGCCGGCGGACGCGGGCTCCGGTCGCCGAAGGATACCGGAGCCCGCGTCCGCCGGAGCCCCGCGGACCGCCGGCCGGCAGCCGGAGGGCCGGGGAGCGCGGGACGCGTACGCGCTCCCGTACCGTACGCGCCCCGCCGGGATCCCCGGCTCCGGCCGGCCCCTCCCCGGCGGCCGGGCCCGCTACACGCCCAGACTCCCGGCCGTCCACCGCGGCGCGGTCACCGGGCCGCTCCGGGGCGCCTTCGGGGCCGAGGGCAGGGCGTGCTCGATCTCCTCGCGCAGGTCCTCCACCCCGGTGGAGCCGGCGTAGCGTCCGGTGAGGCGGTACATCTCCCGCAGCCGGTGCCAGGTGCGGTGCGAGGAGGTGCTGCCGATCGAGACCAGCGCCAGCCGCGCGTAACGGTCCGCCTGCTCGGGGTCGTCGGCGATGAAGCAGGCGGACGCGAGCGAGATGTAGTCGAGGATCCTGGACCGGTCGCGGCCGTCCTTCCGCAGCCGCAGCGCCTCCTTGGCGTGTCTCTCGGCGGTCCTCGCCGCCGAGGGGTCGTGCTCGGCCAGCGTGCGGTACGCCAGCGCCTGCATCCCGTGCAGGTCGGCCTCGTCGAACAGCTGCATCCAGCTGGGCGGCGGTACGTCCCGCCGGTCCGAGGCGAACAGTTCCTCGGCCTCGCCGAGCGTGCGCCGCATCGCCTGCCCGCGCCCCATGGACGCCTGCGCCCACGCCTCGACGGTGTGCAGCATCGCCCGGGTGCGCGGCAGGGTCTCCTCCCCGCATCCGGAGCGGGCGAGCTTCATCAGGTCCAGGGCGTCCTCGGGGCGTCCCAGGTGCACCATCTGGCGTGCGGCCCGGGACAGGGCCTCGCCGGCCCGCGGCCGGTCGCCGCCCTCGCGGGCCGCGTGCGCGGCGATGACGAAGTACTTCTGGGCGGTGGGCTCCAGGCCGACGTCGTGGGACATCCAGCCCGCCAGCACCGCCAGGTTGGCCGCCACCCCCCACAGCCGGCGCTGGATGTGCGGCGGGTGGCGGTAGGCGAGCATGCCGCCCACCTCGTTGAGCTGGCCCACCACCGCCTTGCGCTGGAGACCTCCGCCGCGGGACGCGTCCCAGGTGCGGAACACCTCCACGGAGCGCTCCAGGGACTCGACCTCCCCGGAGCCCACGGGGGCCGCCTCGTAGCGGTCGGCGGAGACCGGGTCGGTGACGAAGGCGCCGCCGGGGCCGCCCGCGGCCGGGGCCGGGTCGGCCCCGAGCCAGTCGTACATGGCGCTGCTGAGCGCCGATCCTGCGGTGAGCGCGGCGCCCGCGCCCACCAAGCCGCGTCGGTTGAGCATGAGGTCCATTCCCGTGAATTCGGTGAGGACCGCGGCGGTCTGTTCGGGAGCCCACGGCAGTCCGTGGACGGACTCCCGCCTCCTCCCGGCCGGCCCTGATCGGCTGAACCCGAGGTCCTCGATGGTCACGACACGGCCGAGTCGCTCGGTGAACAGGGTCGCCAGTACCTTCGGCACCGGATCGCGCGGGGTCTCCCCCAGGCCGATCCAGCGCCTCACCCGGGAGGTGTCGGTCGCCAGCTGCGGGTGGCCCATGGCCGCCGCCTGCCGGTTCACGAGCCGGGCGAGTTCGCCCTTGGACCAGCCGGTGAGGCCGAACAGGTCCGCGAGGCGGGTGTTGGGTCCCTTTGTCACGTGCAAGCCCCCAGGTTCTCGGCTGAGTTGACAGTAGCCACCGTCCGAAGGGCCCCGCGAGCATTCGCCAGGGTTCGCCAGGGTTCGCCAGATGGTGTGCCACCCGTACCGGGGTGTGCTGTAGAACCGCGCCACCCCGTCCGGCCGAAGGCTCCGGCATTCCCCAGGGTGCTCCCCGGCCCCGGCCGGGTGGGTGGCGCGGCAACCTGTCGGCGCGCGAAGGGATCCGGCTCGTCCATGTACCCAACACCGTCCCCCGTGTCAGCCCTGCCCCAGCAGCGCCAGCGCCGGCCGTACGGCACCGCCCCCCACTCCGAGCAGCCGCGCACGCCCGCGTCCGGGCCGCCGGCCGGCATGGGCCGGCAGCGCCGCGCGCACGGCGTCGGAGGGCCGCCGGCCGGGGTGAGGCTCGACCTGTCCGGCCCGCAGGGCGCGCGGCTGCGTACCGCCGTCACCTCGGTGCACCGGATCTGCCCGGAGTTCCAGCCGGTGCAGGTGATGCGCCGCGGCGGGCACTCGGTGGTACTGGTCGGCACCGTCGGCCGCAGTCCCGCGGTCGCCAAGTGCCTGCTGGAACACTCACCCGAGCGAATCGAGCGGTTCCGGCACGAGATAGAGGTCTACCGCGCCTTCGTGCGCCACCGTCCGCCGGTGCGGGTTCCCCGGCTCATCGCCGCCGACCCGGAGGCGTGCGCCCTGGTCGCCGAGCGGGCACCGGGCCGCCCGGTGTCGCTCCGGCGCCATCCGCCGGAGCCCCCGACGTCCTCCGAACTGCACGCGGTGCTGGGCGCGGTCTGCCGGCTGAACGCCTGGCAGCCGCCCGCGGGCCGGTTCGGGGCGCAGCTCGACTACGGTCCGCTGATCGCGCGTTACCACGAGCTGGGGCTGCTGACCGATCGCGACCTGGGGGATCTGCGGAAGCTGCTGCACGGTCTGGCGCGGGACTCCCGGGGGAGCGGTCGCGGGCAGTTCTGCCACGGGGACGCCCTGCTGTCCAACGTGCTGCTGTCCCCGGCCGGTCCGGTGCTGGTGGACTGGGAGCGGGCCGGCTGGTACCTGCCCGGCTACGACCTCGCCACCCTGTGGTCGGTGCTCGGCGACTGCCCGGGGGCACGCCGCCGGATCAGCCGGCTCGCCCAGTCCGCGGGGCGGGGCGCGCGGGACGCCTTCCTGGTGAACCTGATGCTGGTGCTCACCCGGGAGGTCCGCGTCTGCGAGGCGGCCGTGCAGCGGGCCATGCGGGAGCCGGCCCCGGTACCGGGTGGCGACCGGCCCGGCCAGCTGACCTCGGGCGAGGAGCAGCGACTGCTGCTGCGCAGGCTGCACGACGACTGTGTGACGGTCCGGCGCGCGGTACGGGCGGCGGTCGGCACCTGCTGAGCCGCCCCGCGCGCCGGCGGCCGGCCCGTCCGCCCGGTGGCCGTGGGGGTGCCGCCGGGGCCGCCCGGAACGGCGCGCGGGGCCGGAGAGCCCGTACGGGAGCCGCCCGTACGGGCTCCGCCGGTTCTCGTGCCTCCGGGCCGGCCCGGGCCGGCGGCACCGGACCCACGTCCGGGTGGCCTCCGTCAGGGCCGCGACGTCACGGTGCGGAACGCGCACGGGTGACGGCCCCCGCCCCCGGGGCCGTCACTGCCGGAACATCTCCGCCGGCAGCGGCTTCAGCAGCTGGTAGAGGTCCTCGGTGATCGGCCGGTCCCAGCTGGCGATGGTGACCAGCACGCCGTCGCTGCGGTCGAACTGGACGCACGAGATCCGGGTCTCGGAGCAGATGACCCGGCGCACGATGAGCAGGTTGTCGTCCAGCATCACCGGGCTCTCCTCCGTTCCGGTGACGGTGACCTCCTCGTCGTTCTCCAGTGCCGCCAGCAGTTGGGCCACCTCGAAGGGAACCTGGTCGTCGGCCCGCTCGCGGGCCGGGGACCCCTCCGGCAGATTGCCGATGATCATGGCGGGTCCGCGTCCGCCGAACAGGTCGTACCGCAGGAACACCCCCTGGCAGCTCCCGTCCGGCGCGGGCAGCAGTCCGGCGCCGAGGTTGCCCGGCCAGTCCCCGGGGTCCATGGCCAGCACGTCGAAGTCGGGTCCGGCGGGGACGGGGGCACTGCGGCGGCGGAGAAAGGACATGCGGCCATGGTACGGGGACCGGTGGTCCCGCGGACCGGCTGTCCGCGCGCCCGCGGTACCACCGCCCCGCACCGGCCGCCGCCGTCTCCGGCGGGCATGGCACCCCCCCGGAGCGGCCGGTACGGTGACCGCCATGGCGGCGGAGTCGGTGGCGGAGCCCGCGCTGAACCTGTGGCGGGCGGGGATCGAGCGGGTGCCCGAGGAGGTGTGGGAACGCCGGGAGCTGCGGGTCCTGATCCTGGCGGACAACGCGCTGACCGAACTGCCGCCGGGCATCGGGCGGCTGCGGCGGCTGCACACCCTCGACCTCGGCCACAACGCGCTCGGCTCGCTCCCCGAGGAGATCGGGGAGCTCACCGGCCTGGACCGCTGTCTGTACCTGCACGACAACCGGCTCACCGCGCTGCCCCGCTCCCTGGGACGGCTGCGCCGGCTGGCGTATCTGAACGTCGGCGACAACCCGCTGGGGCGGCTCCCGGCGGAGCTCGGCTCGATGGCCTCGCTGGTCGAGCTGCGGGCGCAGCGGTGCGGGTTGCGGGAGCTGCCCGGATCCCTGGGCGGGCTCACCGCGCTGCGGGAGCTGTGGCTGCGGGGCAACGCACTGACCGGTCTGCCGGCCGCCCTGGGCGGGCTGCACCGGCTGCGCGAGGTGGAGCTGCGGGAGAACGTCCTGGAGCGGGTGCCCGGGGCGCTGCGCGGGCTGCCCCGGCTGCGGCGCCTGGACCTGCGGGCCAACCGGTTGCGGGAGATACCCCACTGGCTCGCGGAGCTGCCCGCGCTGGAGAAGCTGGATCTGCGGTGGAACCCGGTCGAGGTGCCGCCGCGTCTGTCGGCGGAGCTGATCCGGCGCGGCTGTGTGGTGCTCCGGTAGGCGGAGCCGGGACGGGCCGGGGTTGACGCGTGGGAGTCCCGGGAAGGGATGTCCCGGCTCTGCCCGGTGCGCCGGGTGGTGCTCCGTCAGCTCCCGTTCCCCGGCTCCTGCGAGGAGGTCGCGGCATGACCGGTTCCGCACCGGCCCCGGCACCCGGTCCCGTACCCGGCCGGGGCATCGGCCGACGGCGGTTCGGGGTCCGGGCGCTCGCGCTCGGCGGCGGCCTGGTGCTGGCCACGGCACCCGTCGCGGCCGCCGCCCCCCTCCCCGGCGGCCGGGCGCCCGTGCTGCGCCGCGGCACCGCGCGGCAGGCCGGACTGCTGGAACCGCAGCTGCGGGGGCTGGTGGCGGACGCCGGCTCCTTCCTCTCGCCCCCCGCCGGCCGGCCCTGGTACGCGGGCGCGGTGCTGCTGGCCGGGCGCGGCTCCACCGTCGCCCTCCACGAAGCCATCGGGTACGCGGTGCGCTACGCGGCCTACGACGAGGCGGGCGACACCGGTGTCGAGCTCCCCGCCGGGCGGCGGATCCCCGCCCGGCCCGGGACGGTCTACGATCTGGCCTCCCTCTCCAAGCTGTTCACCGCGATCCTGGCGGTGCGGCAGATCGAGCGCGGCGCCCTGGCGCTGGAGGCGCCCGTCGCCGGGTACCTGCCGGAGTTCGGCGCGGCGGGCAAGGCGGGGATCACCGTACGGCAGCTGCTCACCCACACCTCGGGGCTGACCGCCTGGCTGCCGCTGTACGCCGAACCCTCCCGGGAGGCCGTGCTCCGGCGGCTGTGGCGCGAGGCCCCCCTGGACCCGCCCGGCACCGTCTACCGCTACTCCGACCTGAACCTCGTCGTCCTGCAACTGGTGCTGGAGGAGGTCACCGGCGAGCCCCTCGACGTGCTGCTGCGCCGGGACGTCACCGGGCCGCTGGGGCTGCGCCGGACCCGCTACAACCCGCCCGCCTCCTGGCGGCCGCGCATCGCCGCCACCGAGGACGCCCGGCCACCCTGGTCGGGGCTGGACCGCGGCATGGTGTGGGGCGAGGTCCACGACGAGAACGCGTACGCCCTGGGCGGGGTGGCCGGGCACGCCGGGGTCTTCTCCTGCGCCTGGGACCTGGCCGTGCTGTGCCGGACGCTGCTGAACGGCGGCGCGTACGGCAGCGCCCGCATCCTGGCGCCGGAGTCGGTGGAACTGCTCTTCCACGACTTCAACACCGGCTTCCCCGGCGACGGGCACGGGCTGGGCTTCGAGCTGTACCAGCACTGGTTCATGGGTGCCATGGCCACCCCGCGCACCGCCGGGCACACCGGCTTCACCGGTACCTCCCTGGTGCTGGATCCCACCACCGACACCTTCCTGGTGCTGCTGGGCAACTCGGTGCACCCGGTGCGCACCTGGCGCTCCGGCAGCGCCCCGCGGGTGGCCGCCGCCGACCGGCTGGCCCGGGCCGTTCCGGTGCGGCCCGCGGCCGGGCGCACCGCCTGGTTCTCCGGGATGGTCCCCGGCGTCTCGGCCGTCCTCGCCCTGCCCGGGGTGGTGCCGCGCGGCGCGGACGCCCGGCTGCGCTTCCGGGTGTGGTGGGACACCGAGCCGGCCGACGGCGCGCTGTTCCTGGAGGCCGCGTCCGGCCAGACGTCCGGCCGGGTGTCCGCGGACGGCGGGGCGGGCTGGGAGCCGGTGCCGTTCACCGTCTCGCGGCCCGGCGCCGGGCCGGTGGAGCACCCGGACGGGAGGCTGTCCGGTTTCTCCGGCCGCGCCTGGTACCGGGCCGACGCCTCCCTGGCCCGCTGGCGGGGCCGGACGGTGCGGCTGCGCTGGCGGTACACCACCGGCGGCCGCTACGTGGGGCGCGGCGCGTACGTCGACGGAATCCGGGTCGAGGACGGCGGGCGGGTGCTGTTCGACGACTCCCGCCGCCGGGACGCGCGCCGGGTCGCCGCGGACGGCTGGACGGCGTCGGCCGACTGACCGCGGGTCACCTCCCGAGCACCGCCATCGCCGCGTTGTGCCCGGGGACCCCGCTCACTCCCCCGCCGCGCACGGCACCCGACCCGCACAGCAGGACGTTGGGCAGCCCGGTGGCCACGCCCCACCGGGCGGCCGGGTCGCCCGGGTCGGCCGCGGTGCCGTCCCCGTACGGATCGGCGTGGGGGAAGGCCAGGTCGCCGTGGAAGATGTGCCCGCCGGGCAGCCGCAGCTCGCGCTCCAGGTCCACCGGGGTCCGTGCCTCGACGCAGGGCCGTCCCTCGGCGTCGCGGGCCAGGCAGCCGGCGATCGGCTCGTCCAGATGGGCGTCGAGCTGGGCGAGGGCGGCGGTCAGCAGGTCATCGCGGAGCCGCTCGTCGCGGTCGGCGCCCCCGCCGAACAGCCGGGCGGGGACGTGCAGCCCGAACAGGGTCAGCGTGTGGTGCCCGGCACGGGCCGGCTCCGGTCCCAGGATCGACGGGTCGGTCAGCGAGTGGCAGTAGATCTCCGAGGGCGGGGCGGCGGGCATCCGTCCCGCGGCGGCCTGCCGGTAG
Organism: Streptomyces rubellus; assembly: GCF_036323805.1. NCBI lineage: Bacteria > Bacillati > Actinomycetota > Actinomycetes > Kitasatosporales > Streptomycetaceae > Streptomyces > Streptomyces rubellus. The sequence goes on along the minus strand of NZ_JAZDCX010000035.1, from coordinate 11,568 downwards.
GCGGTCTCCAGCTGCCGGTAGCCCTCGGCGACGTGGAAGGTCCCGGCGAAGGCCTCGCGCGGATCGACCGAGCGGTCGCGCAGGGCCGGCAGCCGCCGCAGCAGCATGTTGACCTTCAGCTGGGCCCCTTCGGCCCGGGCCCGCGGCGGCGGCTCCTCCCCCAGCAGGACCGCCAGTTCCCGGGGCGAGGCGTTCACCAGGACGTGGCGTGCGGAGACCGTGCCCTCGGTGTCGGCGGTGCGGTAGCGGACCTCGGCGGTGCGGCCGTCGGTGGCGATCGAGACGGCCTCGTGCCCGGTGGCGATCCGCGCGCCCGCGGCGCGGGCGGCTCCGGCGAGGGCGTCGGTGAGCGCGCCCATGCCGCCCACCGGCACGTTCCAGTCGCCGGTGCCGCCGCCGATCACGTGGTAGAGGAAGCAGCGGTTCTGGCGCAGCGAGGGGTCGTGGGCGGAGGCGAACGTCCCGATCAGGGCGTCGGTGAGCACCACGCCGCGGACCAGGTCGTCGCCGAGGTGCTCCTCGATCGCCTCGCCGAGCGGACGCTCGAACACCGCGCGCCAGGCGGCCTCGTCACCGACCCGGGCCCGCAGCTCCTCCCGGGTGGGCAGGGGCTCGGTGAGGGTGGGGAAGATCCGCTCCGCCAGGCGCCGTGTCATGCCGTGGAAGCGCCGCCAGCCGGCGTACTCCCGTTCCGATCCGGTCAGCCGCGCGAAGGCCGCCCGGTCGCGGGACTCCTCACCGGTGATCAGCAGTCCGGTGTCCCGGCCGCCGCGCCGTACCGGGGTGTAGGAGGAGACGGGCCGGGACCGCACCGCGAAGCGCAGGCCCAGGTCCGCCACGATGCTCCGCGGCAGCAGGCTCACCAGGTACGAGTAGCGCGACAGGCGGGCGTCCACTCCGGTGAAGACCCGGGCGGAGACGGCGGCACCGCCGGTGTGGTCCAGGCGTTCGAGCAGCAGGACGCCGAGTCCGGCGCGGGCGAGGTAGGCGGCGGCCACCAGTCCGTTGTGGCCGCCGCCCACGATCACGACGTCCGCCGTGTCGTGGCCGGTGCTGCCGAGGGAGCGGTCGGAGTGCGGGTCGGGCATGGTTCTTGGTAACACGTACGGTCCGGCCGGGCGAGGATCCCGCGCCCGGGGGAGGCTGTCAGCCGGAGCCCGTGCCGGGCTTCTCCCCCTGCCCGCACGGCGCCGCCACCAGGCGGTACAGCTCGGCCGCCTCGGTGCTGCGGCCGAGCCGCTCCAGGCAGTGGGCCTCCTCGTTGCGGCTGGTCAGCGTGTCGGGGTGGTGCGGCCCCAGCACCCGCAGCCGGGCGGCGGCGACCGCGCGGGCCTCGTCCAGCGCCTCCTCCCAGCGGCCCAGCCGCCCCAGCGCGTGCGCGACCTCGTGGCGGCTGGCCAGGGTGTCCGGATGGTCCGGCCCCAGCACCCGCTCGCGTTCGGCGGCGACCGCGCGGTGCGCCTCGGCCGCCTCCTCCCAGCGGCCCAGCCGCCCCAGGCTCAGCCCCGCGCTGTGCCGGCTGGCGAGCGCGGCCGGCAGATCGGGCCCGGGGCGCCCGCCGGTGGGGACCGGCCCGGTCCAGGGGCCGCTGAGGACGCTCGGGTAGCCGGCGAGCGCGGGGCGCAGCGACCAGGTGGCGGCCTTGCCGCCGGGGCTCATGCCCTGGGCCCACGGCGGCACCCGGCGGGCCTGGGGCGGCTGCGGCCCGGCCGGCGCGGCCGCCCGGGCCCGGGACAGCCACGCCGCGGTGATGCGGTGGCCGAGTTCGGCGGCGTCCGAGGGGCGGTCGGCGGGCTCCTTGGCGAGCAGGTCGAGGATGATCCGCTCCAGCTCCGCCGGAAGCTCGCCGCGCAGCTCGCGGGGCGGCCGCGGCGGGGTGTCGCGGTGGCCGACGAGGATGCCCCAGGTGTCGCCGAGGTCGAAGGGCGGCACGCCGGTGGCGATCTCGTACAGCACGCAGCCGAGCGAGTACAGGTCGCTGCGGTGGTCCAGGGGGGCACCCGCGATCTGCTCGGGTGACATGTAGTGCGGGGTGCCCATGGCGTCGCCGCCGCCGGTGAGCTTGGCGGTGAAGCCGATGTCGTGACCGAGCCGGGCGATGCCGAAGTCGCAGATCTTCACCGTGCCGTCGGCGGTGCGCATCACGTTGGCGGGCTTGAGGTCGCGGTGCACGATGCCCTGGTCGTGGGTGTAGGCCAGGGCGGCGGCCACCTGCTCGGCTATGTCGAACAGGTCGGGCACGGGCAGCGGCCGGTGGCCGTCCCGTTCCAGGAGCTGGCTGAGGTTGTGCCCGCTGAGCAGTTCCATCACCAGGTAGAGCACTCCGTCGTGCTCGCCGAAGTCGTGGACCACGGTCACCCCGCGGTGCTGGAGGGACGCCGCGACCCGCGCCTCACGGCGGAAGCGCTCCCGCAGCACCCGCATGAAGGGCGGGTCGGTCTCCCGACCCAGCGGCTTGAGGCACTTGACGGCGACCACCCGTCCCAGCGACTCGTCCTGGGCCCGCCACACCTGCCCCATGCCGCCGCGTCCGACGAGTTCGAGCAGCCGGTACCGGCCCTGGATCAGCGTGCTCTCCTTCATCGCGCGCCGCCGCCCCCCTCTCTCGCCCGTTGCCGCCCCCCGGCCCGCCCAGTATGAGCCCTTCCCCGGCCGGGCGGTAAGGCGGTGGAGCCGTGTCGGTGTGTGCCGTGGTGCGCCGGGTCCTGTGAGGCCCCCGCAGGCCCGCAGCCCCGCAGGCCCGTGCTCGGGTTTCGGCGGGGGCGGTCCGGCAACTGGGAGCGATGGGGCGCCGGCCGGTCCGTAAGGGGCCGGTACCGGGCCCCGGGAAACCGTGACCGGAGGCGAGGAGAGCCGGATGTCCCATTCCCTGCGTGCCCGCGGCGCCCGGGCGGGTTTCCGGCTGGCCGCCCGGCTGCGCCGCGCCCCGGCCTTCCACCCCCGCGGGCTGACCTGCACGGGAGAGCTGACGGTGGTGGGCGGGAACGGCTCGTCCTGGGGCGTGCCCTGGCTGGAGCGGTCCGGCCGCCACGACTGCGCGGTACGGCTGTCGCGGGGTGCCGGACTGCCCGGTCCGCTGCCCGACTGGCTCGGGCTCGCCGTCCGGGTGGTGGACGCGGGCGGCCCCGGGCGCCATCTGGACCTGCTGCTGACCACCAGCGCCCGGCTCCCCCTGCTCCGCCACCTTCCCCTGCCGCGCGGGAACGCGCTGGGCGGCCCCTACTCCGGCCTGCTGCCCTATCGGGTCGGCGGACGCCGCATGCTGCTGGCGGCCTTCCCGCGCCGCCGGCTGCGCCCGGTGCCCGGCAGTCCGTCCGGGCTGCGGCGGGCGCTGGACGAACAGCCGCTGGTGTTCGACCTGCGGGCCGCCGAGCCGCTGGGCCGCTGGCGGACGTTCGCGGTGCTCACGGTCCGCGCGCCGCTGCCCGAGCCACCCGCCTCCACCCCGGGGTACGACGTCTACGGCCACAGCCTGCCGGGGCTGGCGCCGGGGCCGCTGATCGCGACGGTGCGGCGCGCCGCCTATCAGGGTTCCCGGGAGGGCCGCCGCTGAGCCATTCGCCCGATCAGTGGCATACGGACAGTTTTCACCCCGGGCACAGGGGTACTCCGAACCGGCTGCTACCCCCTCCACACAGGAGATGATGACGATGGCCAGGACAGGGCCGAACACCACGGGCATGGCACGCCGATCGGCGGTGAGCACCGCCGCCATGGTGGTTTCGGTGGTCTTCCTACTGGTAGGAATCCTGGGGTTCATCCCCGGCATCACCACGGACTACGGCGAGATGCAGTTCGCGGGACACGAGTCGGAGGCCCAGCTCCTCGGCATCTTCCAGGTGTCGATCCTGCACAACCTCGTCCACCTCGCCTTCGGCGTCGTCGGACTGGCGATGGCCCGCAGCGCCTCCGGGGCCAAGGCCTTCCTGATCGGCGGCGGTCTGATCTACGGGCTGCTGTGGCTCTACGGCCTGATCGTGGACGAGGAGAGCGACGCCAACTTCGTGCCGCTCGACACCGCCGACGACTGGCTGCACTTCTTCCTGTTCGTGGGCATGGTCGCCCTCGGTGTGATCCTGGGCCGCCGCCCGTCGAACCCCTGACCGGCCACGGCCGGGCCCGGTGGGGTGACCGCTCGCGTCGTCACCCCACCGGGCAGTGCCGGGTCACGGCCGTGTCCGGCGAGGACAAGGAGCTCCCCACCGTGCCGTCCGCACCGCCCGCGGGTACCGCCGAGATCCTCTTCGTCGGCAACGCCACCCTGCTCATCCGCTACGGCGACCTCACCCTGCTGACCGACCCCAACTTCCTGCACCGCGGCCAGTACGCCTATCTGGGCAAGGGCCTGCTGTCGAAGCGGCTGGCCGATCCGGCGCTGGGCGTCAACCAGCTCCCGCCGGACCTGGACGCGGTGATCCTGTCCCATCTGCACGGCGACCACTGGGACCGGGTGGCCCGCCGCCGGCTGCCCCGCTCGCTGCCGGTCATCACCACCCCCCACGCCTCCCGGCGCCTGCAGGGGCTGCACGGGTTCAGCCGGGCCACGGGCCTGCCCACCTGGCACGACCACGTCCTGCTCCGCGGCGGCAGCCAGGTCCGCGTCACCGCGCTGCCCGGCCGCCACGGTCCCGGCCCCGCCCGCTTCCTGCTGCCGCCGGTGATGGGTTCCCTGCTGGAGTTCGGCGACCCGGGCGGACCCGTACGGCTGCGGCTGTACATCTCGGGGGACACCCTGATGTTCCCCGGGATCCACGAGATCGCGCGCCGCTGCCCCGGTATCCACCTGGCCGTGGTCCACCTGGGCGGTACCACCCTCCCCGGCGGGCTGCTGGTGACCATGGACGCGCTCCAGGGCGCGGAGCTGGTCTCCGTGCTGCGTCCGCGCCGCGTCCTGCCCGTGCACTACGACGACTACGGCGTCATGAAGTCCCCCCTGTCGGACTTCCTCCGCGAGGCCGGGCGGCCTGGCTTCCCCTCGGGCGTGGTGCACTGCGCCCGGGGAGAACGGGTCACCGTGGACGCGGACGGGCCGGTGGGGCGGGCCGGGGACTGACGGCCGCGGCCCGGGGTACCGGACGCCCCGGAGATGCCTGGAGAGATCAGGGGAGACCCGGAGAGATCAGGAGAGATCAGGAGAGGAAGGCGCACCGGTGCCGAGCACGATCACCGCCGAACACGTACGGGAGCTGCTCAGCTCCGCCGACCCGGACCCCCGGCTGGTCCTCCTGGCAGGCCGGGCCCGGGTCGTTCCCGCCGCCGAGGCGGGCACGGACCGCTACCGCGGGGCCGTGGAGATCGTCTCCCGGGACGAGCTCGCCGCCCGGCTGGGCCCCCGGGGACAGGACGGGCCGGAGCCGTCCGACCGGGAACTGGCCGAACTGGCGGCCCGGCTGGAGGCGGTGGTCACCGGGCTGGGCGCCTGACGCGCCGCCGGACGGCCCGCGCCGCCCCTCAGGGGCGGCGCGGTCTGCGCACCGCCAGGGCCAGCGTGTCGTCGGGGTGCAGGATGATCGTGTGCATGTCCGCGGCGACGGCGCCGGGGATCTCCTCGATGGGCCTGTCGGCGTGCCGCCGGACCGCCTCGGCCAGCCGTCTCTCCCCCTCCCGGGGGTCCCGGCGGCTCTCGGTGAGCCCGTCGGTGTAGAGGACGAGCAGATCGCCGGGCTCGATACGGGTGTGCAGCAGGCGCTCGCTGCCCGCGAGCGGGTAGCCGATGCCGCGCCCGCGCACCTCCAGGTACCTCGGCCCGCCCTCGGCGGGCAGCAGCAGCGCGGGCGGATGGCTGCCGTTGGCCAGGTACAGGTCGCCGGTGCCGGGATCGATCCGGGCGAGCAGCACGGTGGACATCAGCTCGCTGTCGAAGGGCATCAGGATCTCGGCGGTCCGGGCGATGATCGACTCCAGCGGATGCCCCTCCAGTGCCAGGGTCCGTACCGCGTGGGTGACGTTGAGGGCGCCGCGGGTGCTGGTCACACCGTGGCCGAGCGCGTCGACGACGGTGATGTGGACGGTGCCGTCGGGCAGTTGCAGCCAGTCGTACAGGTCTCCGCCGGTGGGCGCGTCGGTGCCGGCCGGGGCGTAGTGGACGGCCAGTTCCAGCCCCGGCACCTCGATCGGCGCCGGCCGCAGGGCGTCCTCCAGTTCGCGCAGGGTCTGGCCGTGGGCGTTGCGCAGCTGCTCGTCCCGCTCCTCCAGCTGGACGTAGAGCGCGAGGGTGCCCCGGTTGGTCTCGGCGAGCTCGTGCTTGAGCTGCCGGTGCTCGGCGGTCAGGGCGTCTATCCGGGCCAGCGCCGCCCGCAGTTCCTGCTCCATGGCCTGGAGCTCGGACGGTCCGTGGTCCTCCCCGGTCTCCGGCCCGCCGCCGTTCCGCGAGGACGGGACGGCGGCACGGGTGTTGTGCCCCTCGGGCAGCGGCAGCCGCCAGACGGCCGAGCCGTCCGGGGTGAACTCGGCCGGCAGGGGCAGGTACGCCGCCCCCCGGTCGTGTTCCGCGCCCAGTTTGTCGAGGGCGTCGAGGGTGACGACGAGCTGCCGCGGCGGCCCGCCCGGCCCGCTGCCCGGGGAGGAGGCCGGGCACTCCCGGGACCCCCGGGACTCCGGGGCCTCCGGGGCCTCCGGGGACTCCGGGGCCTCCGGGGACACAGCCAGCCGGACGGGCCGCCCCGCCTCGATCTCCCGGCGCGCCAGGTCCGCCGCGGACATCACCAGCCGGGCCCGCAGCTCGACCGGCAGCCGGTGGGCACGGGCGGCCCCGCGCACCGCCTGCCGCAGGCTCGGCAGTGTGTAGTGGGGTCTGTCGTTGTCGGTCATGGCACCTCTACGCCGCCTGGGCGGTGAGCACGGTGGCGTCGTCGCGGACCCGCCGGTGGCCGTGGACCAGGGCGGCGGCCAGCAGGGGCGGGGGAAGACGCGGCAGGAAGGAGGACGGGTCGCGGTCCCAGTGGGACTCCACCCCGTCGCTGTGCAGGACGATCGTCGTCCCGGGGCGCAGCGTCAGGGTGCGGGGCCGCGGGGTGGGGACGTTCCAGCCGACGATGCCGGGCTGACCGGTCAGCCGGTGGTCCACCCCGCCACCCGAGAGCACCGCGGCGCGGATGTTGCCGACCCCGCAGTACTCGGCGCGGTCGGAGCGCAGCCGCAGCACACCGGCGGCCGCGCCGCGGGTGTGGCGCAGCGCCCGGTGCAGCGAGGTGAGGATCTCGGTCAGGGGGCGGTCGGGGGCGGTACGGAAGGAGCGCAGCGCGGAACGGGCCGCCTCGGCGGCCGACGCGCCGTGCCCCAGCCCGTCGACGACCAGCGCGGTGAGCGCGTCGCCGGTACCGGCGACGGCGTGGGCGTCCCCGCAGTGCTTCTCGCCCCGGGCGGGCAGCCGCACGGCTCCGACGTCCCAGCCACCGGGCCGCGGCTCGCCGGGCACCGCCAGCCGGGCGCAGACCAGGGTCCCGGTCCCCCTGCGGGTGCGGATGGTGAACTCGGTGGCGATCCGGCGCACCGCGCCCAGTCCCGCGCCCAGCGAGCCGGTGGTGGTGTAGCCGTCGGCCAGGGAGCGGTCGAGGTCGCGGATGCCGGGGCCGCTGTCGACGGCGAGGATCTCCATCCCCTCGCCGTACGGGAGCCGCTGGACGTACACCGTGCCGTCGACGGCGTGCTTGACCAGGTTGCTGGCCAGTTCGCTGGCGAGGACCGCCGCCTGGTCGGGCATGGCGCCGGGCAGCTCGCACCGCAGCGCGCAGTCGCGTGCGGCGGTGGCCGCCAGATGGATCGCGCTCTCGTGGTCGATGCGGATCTCGTCGGTCAGCCCCTCGGCGGTGGCGGACTGCCGGTTCACTGCGTGGTCCATCGCGTCGCCCTGATCGTGGTGCCCTTCCCCGGCGCGGTGTCCACCTCGAACTCGTGCATCAGGCGGCGGGCGCCGCCCAGGCCGTGCCCCAGACCCGCCCCGGTGGTGAAGCCGTCGGCCAGGGCCTGCTCCACGTCGGGGATGCCGGGTCCCTCGTCCCGCACGGTCAGCCGGATCCCGCGGCGGCCCGCGTTCCGCGGGAACTCGATGGTCACCGTGCCCCCGCCGCCGTGGATGTAGGCGTTGCGGGCCAGTTCGCTGGCGGCGGTGACGACCCGGGTCTGGTCGACGAGCCCGAATCCGGCCTCCACGGTGGCCGCCCGCACCGCGTGCCGGACCGCGATGAGGTCCTCGTCGGTGCGGACGGGGTGGGTGGCCGGAGTCGCGGCGGAGCCGCCGCCCGCCCCGCCGGAGCCTGTTCCGTTCATATGAGTCACCGGGACACCGACCGTCCGCTCACCCGAGAGTTTCACGCCGAGTCCCCCTTCCCGGGGGCAGCGGGGCGTGGCGCCAGCCGAGGGCGGTCAGCCCCTGCTCGGCGTTGAGCGCGGTCTCCACCCCGGTGAGCTGGAGCCCGAGTTCGGCGAGGGTGATCGCCACGGGCGGCCGCATGCCCGCCACGATCACCCGGGCACCCAGCAGCCGTGCCATGGTGCTCAGCTCCGTCAGGGTGCGCGCCACGAACGAGTCGATGATCTCCAGCCGGGAGATGTCGATGAGCACGCCCCCGGCCCGCTCGGCGGTGATGCGCTCGGTCAGCTCCTCCGCGAAGACGGTCGCCGTCTTGTCGTCGAGCTCGTTGACGAGGCCGGTGACCAGCACGTCACCGAGCCTGACGATGGGCACCTCCATGCGCCGGCGCGCGGTCATCGGCCCGCCGGCGCCTTGGCGGACGGCGAGTCCTGGTCGGTCATCTCGACCGCGGCGGCCAGGGCGTCGGCGAGGGTCGCCCGGGTGAGGATGGTGGACAGGTCGATGCCCAGCTGGGCGATGGTCTGCGCGATGGAGGGCCGTACCCCGCTGATGAAGCAGTCCGCGCCCATCAGCCGGACCGCGTTGACGGTCTGCATCAGGTGCTGGGCGACCGCGGTGTCCACCGTGGGCACACCGGTGATGTCGATGATCGCGACCCGGGCCTCGTGGCTCTGGATGGCCTGGAGCAGGTTCTCCATCACCACCTGGGTGCGTGCGGTGTCCAGGGTGCCGATCAGCGGCACGGCCAGGATCTGCCGCCACAGGTGCACCACGGGGGTCGACATCTCCAGCAGCTGGCGGCTCTGCCGCTGGATGATCTCCTCGCGGCGTTCGACGTACGCGTTGAAGGAGAGCGCGGCCGCCTCGTCCAGCAGCCGGTTGATCGACAGCGCGACGGGGAACAGCTCCCGCGGGTCCTGGTTGTCCCGTTCCACGGCCTCCAGCAGCGCGTCCTTGAGGGCCAGGATGGCCAGGGAGGTGGCGGTGGGGTCGGCGCCGGCGCGTTCCCTGCGCAGGGACAGCTCGGCCAGCGCGTCGCGCAGCTCACCGTGGCTGTCGAGCATGTTGTCCACCGCGCGGTCGCTGTTCAGCGCCCCGCCCAGCAGGATCAGCAGGGCGTCGGCCTCCTCGCGGAGCTCGCTCTCGCCGATGCCGATGGCCGCGCGTTGCTGCTGCAACTGCACCCACCGGTCGGCGATCTCGTCGCCGCGCTCCCGCAGGGCGGTCGTCAACCGGTCTCGTACGGCCGCGTCGCTGGCGTTCACCACAGTCCCTCTCACAGTCCCCACCGCCGGGTGCCCGTCGCTCGGACCGGTCGGTGTCACCGGCCGGCGGGCCAGTACCCACCGCCCGTTTTGTTGCTGTCCGGCAGATGTTAGCAGCGGCCCGGAAGCCGGAAAGATCCCAACTCGAGCCGCTTCGGGGGCCGGTTCTGGTCCCGGCCCCTCCCTGGCCTTCCCGGAAACCGGCGCCTGATGCCTCCCGGTGGCGGTTTCCTCGCCAAAGATCGTCCACGGTCGCCGGGACAGGACCGGGAACCGCCGGGTGCGGGCCTCTGACCAGGCCTCCTCGGTTCCCCGGGAAAGCCGTACGGCCACCGCCGCTGTACTCTTTGCCTCTGCTTTCCCCCGTTTTCCCGATACTTTTCCGCCGTGCTTCCCCAGCACCGGGACCGGTCGCCGCGTCCTCCCGTGGAGCGCCTCACCGGCTCCCGTGCTCGTGGGGAGGCGCAAAAAGGCCGTGTGCGCGCGCCCTTCCCGGGCACACGCACCCTGGAGCAGAGCCGAGGACCGAGTGGAGGTGTTCACCGACGTGCCGTCGACGGTGCCGCGCCGGTGCCTCCGGTGCGGCCGCCCCGGTGGCCGCACCGCCGTGTCGGCCCCCGGCCCGAACCGGGCCGTCGGCACCCGCGGCCGGCTGTCTCCCGCATGCCCTCGCCACACCAGAGGTGGTCCCCCCGTGACCGAAACCGCTTGTTCTCCCACCGGACGGGACGACCTGGAACCCTTCGTCCATCCCGCGCTGTTCTACCGGACCCCGCAGGAGTACCTCACCGGTGTGGGGGGCTTCGTCGACAACGCGCTGAAGGCCGACGAACCCGTACTCGTCGCCGTTCCCGGACCGCGGCTGCGGCTGTTGCGCGGGCATCTGGGGGCGGCCGCCGATCCCGGCCGCATCACCCTCGCGGACATGACCGAGTTCGGCCGCAACCCCGGCCGCATCCTGTCCGCCCTCCGCGACTTCGCCGACCGGCACACCGGCCGGCCCGTCCGGATCGTCGGAGAGCCCGTCTGGGCCCGGCGCTCCCGGGCCGAGGTGGTGGAGGCCACCCGTCACGAGGCGCTCATCAACGCCTCCTTCGCCGGCCGGGACGCGACCATCCTGTGCCCCTACGACACGGCCGGGCTGCCCGCCGCCGTGTGCGCCGAGGCCCGCCGCACCCACCCGGTCCTGTGGGAGAACGGCATGGAGTGGCCCAGCCCGCACTACGCCGGACCGGCCGCCGTCAACGCGGACTGCGACGCCCTCCCCCTGTCTCCCCCGCCCGCGGACGCCCACCTCCTGACGTTCACCTCCGGCGACCTGGGCGAGGTCCGCCACCACGCCGACCTGCGGGCCCGCGAGACCGGCCTGGACGTCCGGCGCCGGGGCGACTTCGTCCTCGCCGTCGCCGAGGCCGCCGCCAACTCCCTCGCGCACGGCGGCGGCCGCGGCACCCTGCTCCTGTGGGCCGAGGGGCCCTCGTGCCTGGCGGAGGTCCGCGACAGCGGGCGGCTCACCGACCTGCTGGCCGGCCGCCGCCGCCCGGCCCTCGACTCCGCCGACGGCGGGCGCGGCCTGTGGATGATGCACCAGCTCTGCGACCTGGTCGAGACCCGCTCCGCCGCCACCGGTATGACCGTGCGGCTGCACATGACGCGTCCGGACGGCCTCCCCCGCCCGTAGCGCCGTCCGGTCCCCGGCCGCGGCCCGGCCCTTCCGGAGTCAGCCATGAAGATGCTGATCAACTTCTCGTAGTTTTACACGGCCGCAGGTCAGGCTCATGCTCGGAGGCCGTTGGTCGGCAAGCTCCCGGCACGGGTCAGGAGACGTGCACTTGGCGACCCGGCTCATCCGCGGGATGGGCAGCTTCTTCAAGAACTGCGCCCGCGCCCGCCAGAACCGTTGCGCCCACCCGTACATCGGAGGTGTCGGGTTGCGCTCAGGGCGCTGTGGGGCCGTCGGGGCCCCCCCGCGGGGGGGGGGGGGCCCCG
>NZ_JAZDCX010000034.1:0-47938 GCF_036323805.1 Streptomyces rubellus | reverse complement strand
CCAAACGAAACTGCCTAGCGCGGGTTTCTCGGCTTCGGTGAGGAGCCTGCGCGCAGACCGCTCGCGGACCCCGCGGCGCGCCAGCCGAGAAGGATCGTGCTGCACGCTTGTTCGGCGAGCCGTTGCGCCCGCTCGGTCCCCACGGTGCCGAGATATCCAAGTGCGGCCATGCCGTGCAGGGTGCCCCAGAGGATCTCGCAGGCATCCGATTGGTCAGGCAGGGTCACGCCGTGCGCGCGGGACCACAAATCCAGCAGTTCGGTGAGCAGATCGACGGCAGGCGCCGCAGCGCGCCGACGCTCATCCGCGTCGGTCACGGTGCCGTTCATGGCCTGGTAGAGGTGGGGGTGCTCGCCGGCGAAGCGAACGTACTGAGCGGCGACCCGCACTATGCGTCCGTCGATGTCGGACGCCTCGGCGGCCCGCCTCAGCTCGGCCACCATCAGGTCGTAACCGCGTACGACCAGCTCCAGCACGAGCGCGTCCTTGTTGGCGAAGTGCTGGTAGACGATCGGCGCTGTGTACTCCACGTCGGCGGCGATACGCCGGATCGTCAGTGCCGCGGCGCCCTCGGACTCGAGAAGGCGCATGGCGGTCTCGACGATGCTGGCGCGGATGTTCGCCCGCTCGCGAGCGCGTCGTGTACTGCTCGGCATGTCCCGTCACTTCGCTTCGGTGTCGCACCGCACAGTAACGCCCCCCTTGACGGGCGGACCACCACGCCTCTAATCTAACGGCGTTAGAATTTATAACGACGTTAAGGAGCGTGTGATGATCTATCACGTCAATCGCATCAAGATCAAGGCGGATGCTCCATCGGCGCAGGTGGAGGAGGCGCTGGAGAGCCTGCGCAACCAGGGTCGGCAGGTGTCCTCGGTGAAGTCGTTCGTCGTCGGCCGCGACCACGGCGGCGACTTCGACTGGGGCGCCACATACGTCGTCGAGGACCTCGACGGCCTCTGGGAATACCTGACGCATCCCGCGACGCTGAACTCCGACAAGATCGGCCTGCCTGTGGTCGAGCGACTCGACATCTTCGACATCAGTGACGACGAGGATCCCGAGCTGGCCGCGAAGATCGAGGAGCTGCACCGGCGTCGTAACGAACTGAGCCCCGAAACGCACGAGATGCTGGCCGGCGTACCCGCCTATCTTGGCGCGGGCCTCGAGGACGATCCCAAGGGCTGATCACCGGCCGGCTCCGGCGGCTCGCACCCGCTGCCGGGGCCGCCGCCGCAGGTTCGTCGAAGTGGTCCGGCCGCAGCGACGGGCGCCTGGGCCGTGACGCCCAGGGCCGGTCGTCTGGATCGCTGAGCCGTCTTCCTGCTGTCTCTGTGAGGGCGAAGCGGCAGGTCGACGGGGGCGGGCAACGAGACGAGGCCCCGGTCGCTGCGGCGGTGTTCTCCGCGCACCACGCTTCGTTCGAGGAGCCCCGCCTGGTCCCGTAACGCGCCACGGCCGATATCCCGTGTGAGCTGGTTGAGCACGTTTCTCCTGGCTCGGCTACGCACGAAGGTGTGAACGCCGTACACGGCGGAATCGGCGGTCCACCGCCGGGCAGCGGAGCTCATGGGCAAGGTGGTGCCCCAGAAGACGGTTCGAGGCCGTCGCGGTGGTGGCCGGCGAGGGCATGTCCGTCCAGACGGCGACGAGAGTCCTCAACGTCTCCGAGTCCGGTTACTGCGCCTGGCGGTCTCGCCCACCCTCTGCGCGGCCCCTCTGGCACTCGTGGCTGACCGAAGCCAACACCGGCATCCACACCGCCTCACACGGTTCCATGGCATCCGGCGCGTTCACGCCGAACTCAGACTCGGGCATGGCGTCTCCGTCAGTCACGGCACTGTCATGCTCCTCATGCAGCGCGCCGGCCTCAAGGGGCTGCCCGGCGACCGCCGACGACGCCCCGAGCACGACACACCCACAGCCGCCGACCTGGTCGACCGGAAGTTCGCCACGGCCGCCCCGGGCAAGCTCTGGGCCACCGGTGTCACCGAGCACCCCACCCGGGAGGGAAAGGTGTACTGCGCGGTCGTCCTGGGCCTTCACCGAACGGGCCCGGGCCCCGGACCTGGTTCCCCCGATGGGCACGATCGGCGACTGCTACGACAACGCAGTGATCGAATCGTCCGGGGCCGAATGCAGACCGAACTGCTCAACCGCCGTAGGTGGCGCACCCGCCTGGAATCGGCCGACGCGATCTTCGAGTACCTCGAGATCTTCCACAACCGACAACGTCGGCACTCCGCACTCGGCATGTTCACACCGATCGAGTTCGAGCTCAGGGCAGCCCCTCGATCGCCCGGGCTTCAGCAATCCGACTCCGCATAAGCCGTGGCACATCAAAGCCTCCACCAGACCCGGAGCGGTTCGACCGGGTGGCTCCAGGTCCGCCTGCGTCGCGGCCGCGTTGCGTCACCTGGCCCGGGCGCGGGCTCGCCGGGGCAGGGGCGCGGTCGCGGTTTGGGTGACGGCCACTCGACGAAGTACGTTCTGATCCGGGGCGCCATCACCATGCTTCCGGCACTCACTCCCACCCAGACCTTGTCGGGCAGTGACGGCAGCAGGTCGGCCAGCCCGGACTCCCGCATCCAGTGGCACAGGTACGTCGCGTCGCCGCCGTCCACCAACAGCAGGTCGGCCTCCCGGACCCACGGCACCCACCGCTCCGCGCCGATGGTGGGCAGCGCCGTGAGCCCGAGGACGCCGACCGACGCCCAGCCCAGGCCGGACAGGCGCTGCCACACGGGCTCACCGGCGATGAAGCCCCGTACCGACGCCGGTCCGCACATCGGGTGACCCCACTGTGCTGTCGGGACGCAGAGGGCGTGGCACTCGGCGATCGGCTTGCCGAGGAGCTGCACGAGCGCCGAGTGGATGCTCGGGTTGCTGACGCCGCCTGAGGTGAGCAAGAGCTTCAAGTCGCCCAAGTTCGCGCGATGGGTGGATGTGATTGAGGGCCCGGGACCGTGCTGGAACTCATCGTGGTTCGGGCGACTTCTTCGGAATCCCCAACTCGCCGGGCGCGATTGCCCGCTGCCCCCGACCCGTTCCCACCCCGCACAACTCGTGCACCCGGCCGGCGCACGCAGAGCGCGCCTGCCGAGGCCCTACGCCCGGCTCCGCGGGCGGGCCGTTTCCGCTGAGTCAACCTGGGCGATCAGCCCCGTCTGAACGGGCGTTCTGGGTACCGGGGCGGGGCCCGGGCGCCCGCGTCAGGATATCCGGAGTGATTCCTTCCTTTTTTGAGGAGTGACATCTTCTCGGGGTGTTCCTGGGGAACAAGTCCGCAACATCTGGTCAGCGATCAGGTCATCTGCCTATCATGTTAAGGGAGTTACGGAATGGATTCGCTGGGACTCACCTGCTGAGAAGGAGCTGAAGTCAGGTCGTGTTCGAAGAAAAGAACAATTCCACCAGTCCGGCCGTTGCTCGTCCCCGCCGGGCATGGCGCGTGCTCGTCGGTGCCGCGCTAACGGCGCCGCTCGTTCTCATGGCCGGTCCGGCCACCGCCGACTCCTCCGAGGCGAGCGCCGCGGAGTGTCCCCCCGGCGGCTCTCTGTGCCTCTACGAGGGCACGAACTTCACCGGGGAGCAGTTCGCAGTCAGCTCGCTCGGTCCGGGTGGCGTCTGCGTCAGCCTGGTGGACCACGGCTGGGGTGACCGCGCACGCTCGGCGATCAACACCCACAGCGGTCACGCGGCCATGTTCCTCAACGACGACTGCCTCGGCGGCCCCTATCCGGTGCCCGGCAACTCCAGTCTGGCCGACTTCGGTTCCTTCATTCCCAAGAGCGTCTGGGTACCCGCCGACTAGGGTCTGTTGCGAAGGTTGACCTTGCTCGTTGGTGATCGCTTCTTGCGGGGCGTGGGGGTCTGACGAGCGGGCAGTGGGCCCGGCTTGAGCCGTTGCTGCCACGGGGCATCAAGCCGGGCCGTCCGCCGGCGTGGACGCGGCGGCAGTGGGTGGACGGCATACGGTGGCGGTCCCGGACCACGGCCCGGCCTGACGGTCTCGTCCAGGCCGGCGCGGTGTCATACCGGGGCGTGGTTGCCGTGGCTGTCGGGCCGTTTTCGAGGGTTTCGCGGGCGCCGATCGCGGGTGCGTGGCCGGGTCGGGCTTCCGGCGGCCGCTGCCGCGCGGGTGCCGTGCCCGCGCAGCGCACGGCGTCCTCTACCCGAGCGTGAGCATCGCCTCGGCGACCTCGCCGACCGCCGTGTCGGGGATCGCGGTGGCGGCCTCCTCGAGGACGAGCAGCCGCGCCCCGGGGATCTCGCGCGCGATCGCCTCGCCGTTGCCGACGGGGAAGAACCGGTCGCGGCGGCCGTGGACGACGAGCGTGGGCACCTCGATCTCGGGCAGGCGCTCGCGCCAGCGGGGTGTGCAGTCGAGCCGGGAGAACACCAAGCCCATCTGGTTGGCCATCTGGACCGGGGGCGCGGTGCCGGGCGTGCGACCCCATACGCGTGCGGCGGTCGCGCGCGCGGCGACGGGGTCGTCGCCGAGGATCTCCGCGCTGCCGGCGGCGAACTCCGCCACCGCCTCGCGGTCGGTCCAGTCGGGCATCGGGCGCGCGAACAGGCGGCTCATCGTCGCCTGGTCATGGTCGGGGAGGTCGTCGTCGGGCGGGCCGGGCGCGACCGCTCGGGTGCCGACCAGGGTGAGCGCCGAGAACGCGCCCGGATGGTCGAGCGCGGCAACCTGGGCGACCATCCCGCCGACGCCGATCCCTGCGAGGTGCGCGGGCCCCTCGCCGAGCGCGTCGGCAAGGGCCGCCGCGTCGGCGGCGAGGTCGCGCAGTGTGTAGGCGGGCGCCTGCGGGTCCGCTGTGGTCGACTCCCCGCTGTCGCGCAGGTCGTAGCGCACCACGCGGCGCCCGCCGGCGGCGAGGCGCTCGCAGAGCGGGTCGGGCCAGGACAGCAGCGTCGTTCCGCCCGCGAGCAGGACGAGTGGTGCGTCCTGGTCACCGAAGGACTCGATGCCCAAGGTGACCCCGTTGGCGTTGACGGTGGTCATCGGATCACCTCAGGACGTCGTAGGTCAGGTGCGTCGCGGCCGGTGTCGGGGTCACGTTCCGCCGCACCAGCGTGCCCGGCGCCTTGCCGGTGAACAGCGGTGTTCCGGTGCCCAGCACGACGGGCGCGAGGTGCAGCGTCAGCACATCGACCAGCCCGGCCTCGAGAGCCGAGCCGATCGTGGTGCCGCCGCCCATGAGGACGACGTCGAGATCCTTGCCGCTGCCGGAGGCGGCCGCTTCGGCGCGTTCGCGCGCGGCGGCGAGGGCGCCGGGGAGGCCGGTGGTGACGAACGTCCAGTCGAGGTCGGTGAGCCGTACCGCCTTCGGTGGCGAGCTCGTCACGACGACGAAGGCGGGCTTGCCGACTTCGCCGGCGCCGTAGCCGGAGGTGTCGTCCCAGCCGTTCGGCCCGTCGACGACGTCGAACAGCTGGCGGCCCAGGACGACGGCGCCGGAGCGGGCGGTCGCCTCGCGCAGGATCCGGCGGTCTTCGGGGTCGTCGGAGAACGCCCAGGTGTGCAGGGCTTCGCCGCCGGTGCCCAGACCGTTGTCCGGGCCGGGGCCGGGCCCGGTGACGAAGCCGTCCAGGGAGACCGAGATGTCGGCGATGGTGCGTGTCATACCGGGGCAGACCCGTTCCGCCGTCCGAACTCATCGCTCATGAGCGAAGTGTGTGCCGGACGTACCCCCTGTGGCACGGCCCCCGCACGTACCCGATCCGTCGTCGGCACGGCCCCTGCGCAGACGGGCGCAGCGCGGGGCTCGGAACCGTCAGCCGGCAGTTCTCGGGCCTGCAAGCACCGCCAGCGGTCCTCAGCAGGCTCCGGCCAGGAAGGAACGGGCCGGGGTGGACATCGGTGGGCCGCGCCGGCGAACCGCACGCCGAGGCGTCAACGGTTTTCGCCGGTTCCGGCTCGGCGAAGGGCCGCCCGGCTGCCCGTCAAGGGACCGGCCCTCCCGCAGAGGCGCCAGGGGAACGCCGCGGCGCTGCGTGACCTGCTGCTCGCTCCCGCCTGCACTGCCGCCGGCATCGCCCGACTGCTGCGTTCCCGGCCCACCGTCGCCTGACCCGGTCCGGTTCCGCGTGCCCGGCCTGCTAGGCCGGTTCCGGTGGTGCTACGGGCACCCGGACCGGCAGCCCTTCGCCGGTGTCCTGGCCCCCGGAGTAACCGCCCGCACGCCCTGGGACGGCCGGTCCTCGGGGCGCGGGGTACTACCGGCGGGGCTGAAGCCGTGGAGTCCGGGTGCAGGAGGAAGCCCCGCGCAAGGCGGGGGGCGGCTGCGTGGCCGTGCCCGATGTACGGCCGCACCGTCCGCCCGCTCCGATCCTGCCCGGGGCCGGGGTCGGGTGTGGAGCCGAGGCGCCGACCAGGGCCGGCGGCTACTGCGTGGTGTGCGTCTGTGGCAGGGAACGCGAGCCCCGCGCTTTGTGGGGATGCCGGCCGCGTACGCGTCTTCGGGCCGGTCAGCCGAGGGCGGCGAGTTTGTCCTCCAGCACCGACCGTTCGCTTTTGTTGCCGCACCGGCGTACGGCGAGCTTCAGCTCGGTGCGCGCCTCGTCGGTGCGTCCCAGGCGGGCGAGCAACTCCCCGCGGACGCTGGGCAGCAGGTGGGAGTTCGACAGCGCCTTGGCGGCCTTCAGCCCGTCCACGATGGGCAGGGCCGCGGCCGGCCCCTGCGCCATGCAGACCGCCACCGCCCGGTTGAGGTCGACCACCGGTGAGGGCGCGAGCCGGCCGAGCGCCTCGTAGAGGAGCACGACGCGCCCCCAGTCCGTCGCCTCGACCGACGGGGCGACGGCGTGGCACTCGGCGATCGCCGCCTGCAGGCCGTAGGCGCCCAGGCCCCGGCCGACCCGCTCGGCGCGGGCCAGGGCGGCTCGCCCGCGGCGGATCGCGGCGCGGTCCCAGCGGCGGCGGTCCTGGTGCTCCAGCAGCACCGGCCGGCCGTCCGGCCCGGTGCGGGCGGGGAAACGCGCCGCGGTCAGCTCCAGCAGCCCCAGCAGGCCGTGGACCTCGGGCTCGCCCGGCATCAGCCGGCTGAGCACCCGCGCCAGGCGCTGCGCCTCGCCGGCGAGGTCGAACCGGATCAGCTCCTCACCCGAGCCGGCCGAGGATCCCTCGGTGAAGATCAGGTAGAGCACGCTGAGCACCGAGCCGAGCCGCTCGGCCCGCTCCCGGGCCGGCGGCACCCCGAACGGCACCCGGGCCGCCTTGAGGGTCTTCTTCGCCCGGGTGATCCGTGCCTGCACGGTGGCGGTCGGGACGAGCAGCACCTTGGCGATCTCGTCGCTGGTCAGGCCGCCGACCACCCGCAGGGTGAGTGCCACCTGCGCCTCCCGTGACAGTACGGGGTGGCAGGAGACGAACATCAACGCGAGCACGTCGTCGTCGATCCTGTCCGGATCCCACAGCACCTCCTCGGCGTCCCGGACCGGATCGGCCGGCACCCTTCCCGAGACGACGCCGCCCTCACCCAGGCCGTGGGCGAGGGCGGCGTACTTCTCGTCACGGGCGGAGCGCCGGCGGAAGGCGTCGATCGCGCGGCGCCGGCCGACGGTGAGCAGCCACCCCGCCCGGTCCCGCGGCACGCCGTCCCGCGGCCAGGTCACCAGGGCCTCGGCCAGTGCCTCCTGGGCGCAGTCCTCGGCCAGCGCGAAGTCGCCGGTGTACCGGGCGAGGGCGCCGACGATCCGCGCGGACTCGATCCGCCAGACGGCGGCGACGGCCTCACGGCCGCTGTGATCGGTCATCTTCTGCCGACTCCGCTCAGAGCTGGCCGGTGGCCTCGCGCCATGCCCGTTCCTTCTGCACCCACTCGTTGTCCTGGGGGAACTCGTCGATCGTGGTGACCCGGCGGATCTCGGTCTTGAAACCCGGGCCGGTCATCGGTGACCGCTTGGCCCACTCCACGGCCTCCTCCTTCGAGGCCACGTTGAGGATGTAGAACCCGCCGAACAGCTCCTTGGTCTCGCCGTAGGGGCCGTCGGTGACCACCGGCGGTTCCGCGGAGTGGTCGACGACCACGCCCTCGGCGGCGTCGTCGAGTCCCTCGGCGGCGACCAGCACGCCGGCCCGGATCATCTCGTCGTTGTACCTGCCGATGGTCTCGAGCATCTCGGTGAAGTCGGTGTCCGCCATCCCCGCGAAGGCCTCGTCGGTGGCACGCATGATCAGCATGTACTTCACGGCTCTGTCTCCCTGGGTGATCCGGGTCCCTGTCTCGGACCCTCTCACTCCCAGGTCGAACGGGGCATGCCATGGATCGACACGGCCGCCGATTTTTTTCCGGGCACCGTGCGCCGCGGGCACCCCTGCCCGAAGTGGTGGCCTGTCCTGCCCGCTGCCTCCACTCCCGTGCCCCTTCGGCTGTGCCGCTCCCGTCGGATCCACCGACGACCTCCGCCCGCCCGGCAGTCTCACGAGTCCTCCCGCCCCGTTCCGCTCGCGGCCGCACGGGCCCGGCAGGTTCCAGCGCCGGCCCCGGCGCAGGACGGCGGCGTGTGGAATCCTTCCCGCACCGCCGGGCCACCGGCCACCCCGTCGGGGAGCACTGCTGGGCCGCCGCGCTCCTGCCGGTGCTGCTGTGGGTGCACAGCGAGGCCTACCCCTACGCCACGGCCCACGCCGAGGCCCGTGACAACGCCCGCGCCCACGCGCTCGCCGACGGCTTCTCCGCCGAGGACGCCGAGGAGTACGGCCGCCGGTACGCGCGCCTGAGCACCGGCGCGAACGCCGACGCCTTCGCCCAGGCCAACGCGCGCGCCACCACGGCGGCCCTGGCCCGTGCGTTCGCCGCCGGCTGTCCCCGTGCCTGCGCCCGCACCTTCCCCGGCGCGCCGCGGGCCGGCGCGGGCGGGAACGGGGACCGCCGGGCGGCCCGCACGGTGCTGGCGGAGGGATTCGCCGACGCCCTGGCGGCCGAGCGGGACCGGCCCGCGTGACACACCCGCAGGCCTGCGCCCCGCGCACGGCGGACCCGCCGCCGGGGCGGGGCCGCGCCACCGGCGGCCCCCAGCGGACTACCGGCGGCCGGCCGCGGCTTCCCGGACGTCCGCGGCGGGCGGGGGGCACCGTGCCGGTGGGCCGGCGCCGCCCCCTCGTCACCGTGTGCGTCGCGAACGGCCGGCCGCCGTCAGCGGTTACCTGACGTGGAAACCGTAGACGTGGTAGGTGTCGGCGCCGGTGAAGGGGGCCGACGTGTGGGGCGGGAGCACTTCGACGTCCCATCCGAAGTTCGTCCTCCAGAAGACGACCACCTCGTGGGCGCCCGAGGAGAAAGAGGTGACGCCGCCCTGTTCGAGCGGGACGTTGCCGGGTCCGGTCCAGCACCGGGCGTGCTCCGTGCCGTTCTCCAGGTACGTCACCCTCACGGAATCCGTGCCGGCGGCGCAGTCGATCTCGTCGGTGGCGAAGGCGGGGGCTGCCGGGAGCGCGGCGCTCACCGCGACGGCCGCCATGGCGCTCAGCGCCAGTTTCTTGGGTCGGCTCTTCATAGTGCTGCGGTTCCTTCCCGATCAGAGCTCCGGTGGGACGAAGCTTTGACTGAATCTTCAACCATCAACCAGCTTTATTTCAACGTTTCAATGAAATCTCCTCGCGAGCCGGCCGGCGGCGGTGTCCGCGGGCGCCCCGGCCCGGAACCCCGGGCATCCTGGAAGAACAGGGCGCTCCGGACAGGTGGGGGAGGAGCGCACCGGACCCGTCGGAAGGGTGTGTGTGGTGAGGAGTGCCCTGCGGTTCCGGGGGTGGATCGACGCTGCCGGGACCTCGTCCGGGACGAGGTCGGTCCTGGAGTGCTGGCCGCGGTCGCCGTTCGGTCCGTTCGGTGACGTGATGCTGGAGCGGGCCGGCGGACAGCGACCGTTGCTGGCCCCGGCGAGCGGATCGCGGACTTCGTCGCCGCCGTCTACCGCTTCGACCGGGTGCGGGTCGGGTTCGGCTCCGCCCCCGTCCCCCCGCCCTGGTGCGGGTGATCACCACGGTGGGGGTGCCGGGAGGGTGGTACGGGCGGTGAGACGGCCGGGCCCCTCCCCGCCCCGTACGGTGGACACCGGCCGCTCCGGCGGCGCACCGCACAGCGGCGGCCCGGGGGGAGTCCTCGGAGTCCGGGGAGTTCGGGAGAAGGGGCGGCGGAAGTGACCGAGCAGCCGGAGAACGCCGCGGCGCTCACCCCCGCCCAGCGGCGCGAGATCCTGGCATCCGACCCGGAGACGGGCGAGCTGGCGGGCCACCCGGCCGTCCGTGCGGCCCTGGTGGCCAGAGGGCTGGCCGTACGGCACGGCCGGGTGGGCGCGCACTACCTGACCGAGGCGGGCCGCCGGGTGCGCGGGCTGCTGGAGGAGCAGTCGCGCGAAGCGGCGGAGGATGCTCCGGGGCAGGAGGCGGACCGCGGGGAGCGGGCCGTCGGCCGGGCGGCGCGCCCGTCCGCGTTCACCGCGGCGACGGGGGACGAGGTGGACCAGGCACCCGGGGAAGAGGACGCGGCGGCGCGGGCCGCCGCCGTCGCACGGGCCTGGGCGGGGGTGGAGGAGATCCGGCGCGTGACCGGGTCCGGCGGCACCGACTCCCTGCGGACACCCGCCGGCTGGGAGCGGACCGGGATGGTCCGGGCCGTCTCCCTGGCGCTGGAGGCGGCCGGGATGCCGCCCTCCGCGGTGGACGGCGACGGCCGCCGGGTGCGGGCCGGATACCGGGTGGCCGTCTCCGGCGAGCCGGGCACGGTCCGGGTGGAGTGGTGCGGTCCCGTCGCCTCCGGTGCCCGCCAGGAGGCCGGGCCGCGACTGGAACGGTGCGCCTCCCTCCTGGCCGCGCGGGGCTGGGAGGCACTGCTGTACCGGGGGCCGCGCGGCACGCGCTTCCTGCTGGTCTCCCCCCTCGGCCCGCCGCCCGCCGCACGGTCCCGGCCCTGACCCGCCGCTGTCGCCGCCCCGCGGTACGGCGGTGCCGTTCCCGCCCGGGCACCCCGCGGTACCGCCCGGATCGGTCCAGGCACAGGATGAACGGCAGATCTCCGCCGGTGACGTCGTTTCCGGCGCGGCGGCCGGCCGCGAGGACTCCGGGGCCGTGGTCCCACCGGCGGTACCGGGGGCGGGAGAACCTGATGCGGCCGAGGTACCGGCCGGTCCGGGCGCGGATTCCGTGAACCGTCTCACGCAGGGCCCGGCCGGACCCGGTGAGGGCGTGTTCCGGCGCGCGGCGGCACGGCCGAACGCATCATCGGCGTCGGCATACCACAGAGCGCGCCGGCGGCCGGCTCCCGCTGCCTCAAGCTGCGCGACCGGGCCACGTTCGGGTTCGCCGTGGCACCCTCCCCAGGCCCCGCCGTGCCCGACTCCCCGGCTCACCCTCCCGGCGGCGCCGTCGAGGCGCGCACCACGAGTTCGGTGGCGAGTTCGATGTGGTGGGACTCGGCCTTCTCGCCGTTGGCCAGTCGCAGGGCGGTGCGCAGGGCGGCCGCGCCCATCTCCCGTAGTGGCTGGCGCACAGTGGTCAGTGGTGGTGAGGCCATCTGAGCGAGGTGCGTGTCGTCGAAACCGACCACGCTCAGGTCCTCGGGGACGCGCAGGCCCCGTGCGCGGGCGGCCTCGATGACACCGAGGGCGATCTCGTCGTTGCCCGTGAAGACCGCCGTCGGCGGCTCTTCCAGGTCCAGCAGCGCCGCGGTGCCGAGCAAGCCGGTCTCGTACGTGAATTCCCCGGGCCGGACGTAGGCGTCGGGCACCGGCGCTCCTTCCGCCTCCATGGCGGCGCGGTAGCCGTGCATGCGTGCCTGGTTGCACACGGCCATGCCCGGTCCGCCGAGGTAGGCGATCCGGCGGTGGCCGAGAGAGAGCAGGTGCCGGGTCGCGGCCAGGCCGCCGGCGAAGTTGGTCGCCCCGACGCTGTTGACCCGGCTGTCCGGCAGGTGCAGCGGGTCCAGCACGACCAGCGGCAGCCCGGCCCGGGCCAGTTCCCTCAGGTGCGTGGCGGTGTACACGCTGGTGACCGCGATGACGGCGCGGCGCCCGGCCGAGGCCAGGTCCCGGGCCCAGTGCGGGGCGCGGCAGACCTTGCTGATCACCACCGAGGCCCCGGCTTCGGCGGCGGAGTCCATGATGCCTTCCAGTGTCTCGGCCACGTACGACTTGAGGCTGCCCTGGAACTGCACCTCGATCGTCGGGCTCCCCACCGCCTCGGTGTGGCGGAACACGGGCGCGAGGTAGTCGTGCTGCTGCAGCAGTTCCTGCACCCGGGCGCGGGTGCGCGGCGCCACCTCACCGCGACCGTTGACCACTTTGGAAACGGTCGCCACGGAGACCCCGGCCGCCTGGGCGATGTCCGCCAGAGTGGTGCGCCTGCCGTTCGGTGGCATCGGTTCCTCCCCACAGTACGTCCACCGGTGTGGTGAGCCGCCGGTCATGGCCGCCAACGCAGGTGGAACCGGCCAACCCTACGACAACCCTGGCCCGCGCCACCTCCACGTCTTTCTGTCCTTGGCTCGGCATCCGAAAAGTTTCTGCTCTGCCAAGAACTTTCGATACCCGCGCCCGCCCAAGATTACGCAGGTGATCGCCTTGCAGCTATGTGCGCGCACATGTCTTGACAGCGCATCAGACCGAAACCTAGCGTGCACGCACACGCTCCACGAGCAAGCCCGGACGGGCCAAGTCTCGAAACATTTCGAAATGTTTTCACCACGACTCACGAGTAGCCCGAGGCTCTCGAGTGCGGAGAACGAACATGGAGACATCCCTTTCTCGACGTACCCTCCTCGGCATGGCCGCCGCTGTGCCGCTCTCCGCGGCGCTGTCGGCCTGCGGCTCCTCCAGTCCCGGCCAGGGCGGCGGTGGAGCCACGTACTGGTACCTCAGCGGCCAGCCGCAGGAAGGCGTCAGGGCCGGCGCGGTGGACGCGTTCAACAAGGCCAACCCCGAGACGCAGATCAAGGACACCACCTTCCAGAACGACGCGTACAAGACGAAGATCAAGACCGCCCTCGGCGCCGGTCAGGCGCCCACCATCATCTGGGGCTGGGGCGGCGGGACGCTGCGCTCCTACGTGGAGGCGGACCAGGTCGAGGACCTCACCTCGTGGTTCGACGAGCACTCCGAGGTCAAGGACCGGCTGCTCCCGGCCTCGTTCGGCGCGGCGACCGTCGACGGCAGGATCTACGCGATGCCGTGCGAGAACGTGCAGCCGATCGTCCTCTTCTACAACAGGGAGGTCTTCGACCGTGTCGGAGTGGAGCCGCCGGAGTCCTGGGACGACATCATGGCGTTGGTGCCCAGGTTCAACGCGGAGGGCATAGCGCCGTTCTCCCTCGGTGGGCAGTCCCGGTGGACGAACATGATGTGGCTGGAGTTCCTGTTCGACCGCATCGGCGGTCCCGAGGTGTTCCAGGCCGTCATCGAGGGAGAGAAGGACGCCTGGTCCCACCCGGACGCCATCACCGCGCTGACCAGGGTGCAGGACCTGGTCAAGGCCGACGGCTTCATCAAGGGCTTCTCCTCGGTCACCGCGGACTCCAACGCCGACCAGGCACTGCTGTACACCGGCAGGGCCGCCATGATGCTGCACGGCGCCTGGTCGTACGGCATCCAGAAGGCCGAGGGCGGCGACTTCGTCTCCAGCGGCAAGCTGGGCTTCATGAACTTCCCGCCCGTCGAGGGCGGCAAGGGCGATCCGGGGAACGGCGTCGGCAACCCCGCGCAGTACCTGTCCGTCTCCTCCAGGGCCAGTGCCGAGGAGAAGAAGATCGCCAAGGACTTCTTCGCGACCGGTGTCCTCCAGGACGACGAGGTGAAGAAGTGGATCGACAACGGGTCGGTTCCCGTCCGGCTGGGCACGGAGAAGCTGCTGGCCGCCTCTGACAGCGCCGACTTCCTCCAGCTCACCTACGGCATCGCCAGCAACGCCAAGACGTTCGTGCAGTCCTGGGACCAGGCGCTCAGCCCAACGGCCGCCGAGACGCTGCTGGACAACATCGCCAAGCTGTTCCAGCTGTCCATCTCACCGAAGCAGTTCGCCACCAACCTCAACGCGGTCATCGGCAAATGAGCGCGCTCACCAGCCATCCGCCGCGCCGCGAACCGCGCAGCATCCTGCCGTGGCTGGCGATGCCGGCGCTGGTGGTCTTCGTCTGCTTCGCCGTGATCCCGCTCATCGGCGTCTTCGTGCTGAGCTTCACCACGTGGAACGGGATCGGCAGCATCCACGCGTCGGGGCTGACCAGCTGGCGTGCGGTGCTCACCGATCCCGGGTTGCCGCACGCCCTGTGGATCACGTTCCTCGTGATGGCCGTGTCCTGGGCCGTCCAGACTCCGCTGAGCATTCTGCTCGGCACGTTCCTGGCCGGCCGCCAGCGCTACCGCGCGGTGCTGGGCGTGGTGTACTTCGTCCCGCTGCTGCTCAGCTCCGCGGCGATCGCGATCGCGTACAAGGCCCTGCTGGACCCCAATTTCGGGCTCGGTGCCGGGCTGGACATCGAGGTGCTCCGCCAGGACTGGCTGGGGCGGCCGTGGCTGGCGTTCGGGGTCGTCATCTTCGTCGTCTCCTGGCAGTTCGTCCCGTTCCACTCACTCATCTACCAAGGCGGCGTCCAGCAGATCCCGAAGTCCCTGTACGAGGCCGCGCAGCTGGACGGCGCCGGAAGGATCCGGCAGTTCTTCAGCATCACGCTGCCGCAGCTGAAGTACACCGTCATCACCTCGTCCACGCTGATGGTGGTCGGGTCGCTGACCTTCTTCGATCTCATCTTCGTCCTGACCGAGGGCGGCCCCGGGGACGCCACCCGGGTCCTCGCGCTGGACATGTACAAACGGGGCTTCCAGGCCAACCTGATGGGACCGGCCAGCGCCATCGCCGTCATCCTCGTCCTGGTGGGCCTCGCCCTCGCCCTGCTGCTGCGCCGGCTCGGGGGACGGGACGCCGGTGACAGCCAACTCGAGGGGGCCTGACGTGACCACCACGCTGACCAAGCCGCAACAGCCCGGGAAGGTCACCCACCGCGAGTGGCAGCACCACTCCCGTCCGGCGGTCCGCCGGCGCAACTGGGCCGGCGGGCTGGCCGGATGGCTCTGGCTCGTCGTCGTCGCCGTACCCCTGTACTGGACCCTCATCACCAGCCTCAAGGCCCAGAACCGCTACTACGCGAGCAACCCACTGGTGCCTCCGAGCAACCCCACACTGGACAACTACCAGCTGGTCATCGAGTCCGACTTCGCCCGCTACTTCGTGAACACCGTCGTGGTCACCGCCGGCGCCGTGGTACCGGCGGTCGTGTTCTCCTTCATGGCCGCCTACGCGATCGTGCGCGGCTGGCGCATGCGGGCCCTGCGCAGGATGAACGGGCTGTTCCTCATGGGCCTGGCCATACCGCTGCAGGCGACGGTGATCCCGCTCAACCTGATCACCATCAGACTGCACCTGTACGACAGCCTGCTGGCGCTGATCCTCCCGTCGATCGCCTTCGCGATCCCGCTGTCCGTGCTGGTGCTGGCCAACTTCATCCGCGACGTGCCCAAGGAGCTGTTCGACTCGATGCGGGTCGACGGCGCCACCGAATGGACGACACTGTGGCGGCTGGCGGCACCGCTGACCCGGCCGGCCATCCTCACCGTGACCATCTTCAACGCACTGACCATCTGGAACGGATTCCTGCTGCCACTGGTCCTCACCCAGAGCCCCGAGCGCCGGACCCTGCCGCTCGCGCTGTGGACCTTCCAGGGCCAGTACGGAGTCAACGTCCCCGCCATTCTCGCCGCCGTCGTCCTCACCACCCTGCCCGTCCTGGTCCTGTACGCGTTCGGCCGCCGTCAGCTGCTCAGCGGTCTGACCGCCGGGTTCAGCCGGTGACCGTCGTTTCGGGACCGCGCCGACCCCAGGCCTGAAACGGCTTCCTGTTCCCGCTCGTCTACCTGTTCACCCGTCGCCCCCGGCCTGGCCCAGGGGCCATGGGTGTGGGAGGAAAGTGACCGCCAACGTGGCCGTAGAGCCCACCCCCGAAATCCCCCTCTGGAACGACCGTGCCCTTCCCGTCACCACGAGAGTCGACGCCCTGATCGACGCGATGACCCTTCAGGAGAAGACCGCCCAGCTGTACGGAGTGTGGGTGGGCGCCTCCGACGAGGGCGGCGAAGTGGCCCCGCACCAGCACGACATGGAGGAGGCCGTCGATCTCGGGGCGCTGCTGCCCAGCGGACTGGGGCAGCTGACCCGCCCCTTCGGCACCGTCCCCGTCGACCCCGCCGTGGGCGCACTCTCCCTGGCGCGCACCCAGGCGCGCATCGCCGCGGCGAACCGCTTCGGCATTCCCGCCGTCGCGCACGACGAGTGCCTGGCCGGCTTCGCCGCCTGGGGCGCCACCGCCTACCCCGTCCCGCTGTCCTGGGGCGCCGCCTTCGACCCGGACGCGGTGCGCCGCATGGCCGCCGCCATCGGACGCGACATGCGCTCCGTCGGCGTCCACCAGGGTCTCGCGCCCGTCCTCGACGTCGTCCGCGACGCCCGATGGGGCCGCGTGGAGGAGACCATCGGCGAGGACCCGTACCTCGTCGGCACCATCGGCACCGCCTACGTGCAAGGCCTTCAGTCCGCCGGCATCGTCGCCACCCTCAAGCACTTCGCCGGCTACTCCGCCTCCCGCGCCGGACGCAACCTCGCCCCCGCTCCCATGGGGACCCGCGAGCGGGCCGATGTCCTGCTGCCCCCGTTCGAGATGGCCGTCCGCGAGGGCGGTCCCCACTCCGTGATGCACGCCTACACCGACACCGACGGCATACCCGCCGCCGCCGACGGGCAACTGCTGACCGGGCTGCTCCGCGACACCTGGGGTTTCGAGGGCACCGTCGTCGCCGACTACTTCGGCATCGCCTTCCTGAAGACCCTGCACGGCGTCGCGGCCGACTGGGCCGACGCCGCCGGCACCGCACTCGCGGCGGGCGTCGACGTCGAACTGCCCAACGTCAAGACCTTCGGCGCCCCTCTCGTGCAGGCCGTCACCGAGGGCCGCGTACCGGAGGAGCTCATCGACCGCGCCCTGCGCCACGTCCTGCTCCAGAAGGCGATGCTCGGCCTGCTCGACCCCGACTGGAGCGCCGTACCGGCCGCGCTCGACGGCGCCGACCTCGACGACCCGGAAGCCCTGCGCGGCAGGATCGACCTGGACCCGCCCGGGAACCGCCGACTGGCACGCGAGATCGCCGAGAAGGCGGTCGTCCTGCTCACCAACGACGGCACCCTGCCACTTGTCCGGCCGCGCCGCATCGCCCTGCTCGGTCCCAACGCGACCGAGCCGACCGCGGTGCTGGGCTGCTACTCCTTCCCCCAGCACATCGGCGTCCGCCACCCCGGGACCCCGCTCGGCATCGAGCTGCCCACGCTGCGCGACACCCTCGCCGCCGAGTTCCCCGACGCCGAGATCACGGTCGCCCGCGGCACCGGAATCGACGACGGAGACCTGTTGGGCATCCGCGAGGCCGCCCAGGCGGCGAGCGAGGCCGACATCGCCGTGGTGGCGCTCGGCGACCGCGCCGGGCTCTTCGGGCAGGGCACCAGCGGCGAGGGATGCGACGCCGAGACGCTGGTCCTGCCCGGTGCGCAGCAGCAACTGCTCGACACCCTGCTCGACACGGGTACCCCTGTGATCACCGTGCTGCTCGCGGGACGGCCGTACGCCCTGGGCCGGGCCGCGGACGAGTCCGCCGCGATCGTGCAGTCCTTCTTCCCGGGCGAGGAGGGCACGCACGCGATCGCCGGAGTGCTCAGCGGCCGTGTCAATCCCTCCGGACGTCTCCCGGTCAGCGTGCCGCGCTCGCCGGGCTCCCAGCCGGCCACGTACCTCGGCGCGCGGCTCGCGCACGCCAGCGCGGTGTCCAACATCGACCCGACCCCGGCGTTCGCCTTCGGCCACGGCCTGTCCTACACGCGCTTCGACTGGACCGACCTGACCGTGGCCGCCCAGGAGGCTCCGACAGACGGGGAGTTCACCCTCGCCTTCACCGTCCGCAACACCGGCGAACGGCCCGGGGCCGAGGTCGTCCAGCTCTACCTGCACGACCCCGTCGCCTCCGTCGTCCAGCCGGTGCAGCGCCTCGTCGGCTACACCCGGCTCGACCTGGAGCCGGGCGAGGCACGCCGCGTCCGTGTCACGGTCCCGGCCGACCTCGCGTGCTTCACCGGACGCGACGGCCGGCGCGTCGTCGAACCGGGCGAGCTGGAAGTGCGGTTGGCGGCTTCCAGCGCGGATCCGCGCCTGACGGCCAGGGTCACACTGACCGGGACCGAGCGCCACGTGGACCACACGCGGCGCCTGCACGCCACGTTCGAGCAGGACGCCGGCTAGAGGACTGCTGAAGATCCTGGGTTCCGGCCCCGCCGCGTCAGCGGCGGGGCCGGACTCGTGTGGTGGTTCAGTTCGAACGGCTCGGCCATCCGGACGCCGAGAGGACCCGGCAGAGGCTCCAGCGCCCGGCACCACAGCACCAGCATGGCGGGAGCGCTCCCGCGCACTCCGGCCGTCGGAGCATGGGAAACGAGGAGCACGCCGGCCACCGGCGCGCCGGCCCGGCGAGGCGGCGCCGCGTTCGACGACCGGCGGCCCGGTCCGCGGACTGCTCCCGCGCGGGATCCGCGTCAACGCGGTCAGCCCCGGCCCGGACGCTCCGGGAATGAGGGCGGTGACCGTTCAGCCGGGGGCCCGCGGCAGCCCCGGCGACTCGGCGATCTCCTGTTCGGCCGCTTCGATGACCGACAGCACGGCCGACGTCGCTGCTGTGGGATCACCGGCCGCAACGGCCTCCACGATGGCGCGGTGCGCCGGCAGTGAGGCCTCGACGGCGCCGGGGGTCTGGGTGCTGACGTGGAAGCTGTGTTCCAGCGCGATGTCGACCGCGCGGCCCAGGGAGCCGAGCAGGCGGTTGCCGCTCGCGTCCAGCAGAGCGCGGTGGAAGGCGATGTCGGCCTCGACGTAGCCGCCGCGCCCGGGCCTCACCGCCGCGGCCTCCATGGCCGCCAGGGCGTCGTACAGGGCGCGCACGTCATCGGGCCGGGCCCGGCCGGCGGCGAGCCGGGCGGCCTCCGGCTCGACGATCCGGCGCAGTTCGCCCGTGTCGCGCAGCAAGGCCGCGGGATCCCCGGCCTGTTGCCAGCGCAGCACGTCGCGGTCCAGGTGGTTCCAGTGCTCCGGGGCCAGCACGCGCGTACCCGTACGCGGGCGTACCTCCAGCATCCCCTTGGCCGCCAGGGCCTTGACCGCCTCCCGCAGCGCGCCGCGGCTGACGCCGAGCTCGGTGGCGAGCGCGTCCTCGACCGGCAGCGGCCGCCCCGGCTCCCAGGCACCGCAGGCGATCCGCCGCCCCAGTTCGTCGACCACGCGCTGATGCATGGTCCGGAAAGCCATCACGATCTTCGTTCACCCCCTGGACGCCATTCATTGAATCATTTAATGATTGTCCCACGCTACGGGACGGCGCGCCGGTCGGCACACGTGCCACCGGAGCAGACGACACCACGAGCCACAGGAGCGGGCGACATGACGGACGCTGAGACGACGGGCCGCCGCAGCCAGGCGTGGTTCGGCGCGGAAGGCCGCAGCGGGATGCTGTACCGCTCCTGGATGCGCAACCAGGGCTTCGGCCACGAGGTGTTCGACGGGCGCCCCGTCATCGGCATCGCGACCAGCGCCTCCGAACTCGCCCCGTGCAACGCCCATCTGACCCGTGTCGCCGAAGCCGTCAAGCGCGGTGTGTGGCAGGCGGGCGGCTTCCCGCTCCAGTTCCCGACCATGGCCACCGGCGAGACGCTGATGCGCCCCACCGCCATGCTCTACCGCAACCTCATGGCCATGGAGGTCGAGGAGCTGATCCGGGCCAACCCGCTCGACGGCGTCGTCCTGCTCTCCGGCTGCGACAAGACGACGCCCGCCATGCTCATGGGCGCCGCCAGCGTCGACCTGCCCGCGGTCATGGTCACCGGCGGGCCGATGCTCAACGGCAAGTACCGCGGTCAGGACGTGGGGTCCGGCACCCACGTGTGGAAGTTCGAGGAAGACCTCAAGACCGGGCGGATGACGCAGGAGGAGTGCTTCTTCGCCGAAGGCTGCATGGCCCGTTCCAACGGCCACTGCATGACGATGGGCACCGCCTCGACCATGGCGTGCATGGCCGAGGCACTGGGCATGCAGCTCCCCGGCTCGGCGGCCTGGCCCGCCGTCGACTCCCGGCGGATGGAGACCGCGCAGGCGGCGGGACAGCGCATCGTGCGGATGGTGGAGGAGGAGCTGCGCCCCTCGCGGATCCTGACCCGGGAAGCCTTCGAGAACGCCATCCGGGTCAACGCGGCGATCGGCGGCTCCACCAACGCGATCATCCATCTCACCGCGCTCGCCGGACGTGTCGGCGTCGGCCTGGGCCTGGAGGACTTCGACGAACTGGCCCGCGTGGTGCCGACCCTGGTCAATCTGATGCCCAGCGGCAGGTACCTGATGGAGGACTTCTGCTACGCGGGCGGGCTGCCCGCCGTCATGGCCGAGCTGCTCCGGGGCCGACTGCTCCACGGCGATCAGATCACCGTCACCGGCCGCGGCGTCGCCGAGAACGTCGCGGAGGCCGAGCGCGTCAACCCGGACGTCATCACCGGCCTGGACGCCCCCTTCCAGCCGGCCGGGACCGGTACCGCCGTGCTGCGCGGCAACCTGTGTCCCGACGGAGCGGTGATCAAGCAGTCGGCCGCGTCACCGCACCTGCTCACCCACCGCGGTCCCGCACGGGTCTTCGACTCCCCCGAGGCGTACCACGCGGTCGCCGACGACCCGGAACTCGACGTCGACGAGGACACCGTCATCGTCATCCGCAACGCCGGTCCCAAGGGCTACCCCGGCATGCCCGAGGTCGCCAACGTGCCGCTGCCCGCCAAGCTGCTCAAGGCGGGCGTGACGGACATGGTGCGTGTCTGCGACGGCCGGATGAGCGGCACCGGGTACGGGACCGTGGTGCTGCACGTGGCCCCCGAGGCGGCCGTCGGCGGCCCCCTCGCCCTGGTGCGTGACGGCGACCCGATCGTCCTCGACGTCCCGAACCGCACCCTGCGCCTGGACGTGACCGACGCCGAACTCCGGCGGCGCCGGGAGCTGTGGCAGGCGTCCGCGCCGCGGTACACCAGCGGCTACACCTGGCTCTACACCCAGCACGTCGGACAGGCCGACGAGGGAGCCGACTTCGGCTTCCTGCGCGGCAGCCGCGGCCACGAAGTCCCCCGCGACTCCCACTGACCCCGCCCCCGGCGCCCCGAGCACCCGCACCGGTCCCGAACGCCCCGCGCCCAACACCCGAACGCCCGCACCCGACACCCCACCCCGACCCCGTCCGCGACCCCGGGAGACCACAGCGTGGAACCGGCACCACTCCGCCCCCGCCCCGCCCTCACGCCCGGTTCCGTCCTGCCGGACGACGCCGACCGGGCCGCCCTCGTCGCACGCGTCCACGACCCGGAGTGGGACGGGCCGTGTGTGGCCGCGGTGCGCGGCGAGCAGGTGGTCGACCTGACCGCCCTCGCGCCCACCGTCTCCGGCCTGCTGGAACGCGACGACGCGGTCACGGTGGTCCGCGAGGCCGGCGGTGGCCGGGTCTGGCCCCTGGCCGAACTGCTGGAGGCGACCGCGGCCGGCCGCCGCGACGTCCCGCGCCTGCTCGCCCCCATCGATCTCCAGGTGATCAAGGCGGCGGGCGTCACCTTCGCCCGGAGTCTGCTGGAGCGCGTCATCGAGGAGCGCGCGGGCGGCGATCCGGCGCGCGCCGCCCAGGTGCGCGAGCGCGTCCGGCAGGCGGTGGGAGGCGCCCTTGCGGGCCTGCGGCCCGGGTCGCCGGAGGCCGGCAAGGTCAAGGAGCTGTTGGTCTCCGAGGGGCTGTGGTCGCAGTACCTGGAGGTCGGGATCGGGCCGGATGCGGAGGTGTTCACCAAGGCCCCGGTCCTGTCCGCGGTCGGCACCGGAGCCGACATCGGAGTGCTCGCCGCCTCGGTGTGGAACAACCCCGAGCCCGAGGCAGTCCTCGTCGTCGACTCGGGCGGCCGGGTACGCGGTGCCACCCTCGGCAACGACGTCAACCTCCGGGACGTCGAGGGACGCAGCGCCCTGCTGCTCTCCCGCGCCAAGGACAACAACGCCTCCTGCGCGATCGGGCCGTTCGTACGCCTGCTCGACGACGGCTTCGGCCTCGACGCCGTACGCGGGCTCGGCATCGACCTGCGGGTCGACGGCGCGGACGGCTACGTGCTCCAGGGCAGCAGCTCGATGCGCGAGATCAGCCGCGACGTGCTGGACCTGGTGGCCGCGACGCACGGCGCGCACCACCAGTACCCGGACGGCTTCGTGCTGTTCACCGGCACCCTGTTCGCCCCCACCGAGGACCGGCACACACCCGGCGCGGGCTTCACCCACGAGCACGGCGACGTCGTACGGATCTCCAGCCCGCCGCTCGGTGCCCTGGTCAACACCGTCGTCCCCAGCGAGCAGGCCGCGCCGTGGTCCTTCGGCGTGCGGGCCCTGATGCACAACCTGGCCCGGCGCGGCGTGCTGTGACCCCCTCCGGGCGCTCGACGACCCCGAGCACCGCGGTGGCCGCGCCCCGGCGGGCCCGCCGGCCCGCACGTCTCAGCCGCGGCTCGCGCAGCGCCGCCCGCCCGGGGCACGAGCCGCCCGCTCACCCCCGATGGACTGGACGCGCCGGCCCGGCACCACGCCCGCACCGGCGCGACGCCGCCGTGCCCGGCCTGGACCGCGAGGCCGCCGATTCGGCCTGCCACGAGATCGCCCTGCAGCCACGCGAGAAGCTCCTGCTGCGCCGCTACACCCACCTCCTCCCCAACCTCCAGGCCGCTCCGGCGGCGGCCGGAACGCTGTGGGAGGCGCTGATCGAAACCCACCACGATCCCGCCGCCAACCGGTGGCGCCTCCAGCTCGACGACGCAGGGCTGGCCGGGCTGGCGCACGCGGTGCACCTGGAGGCCCTGGCCGGACAGGTCGCACCCCGCAACCGCCTGCACCGCGCTCATGACCTCACCCACCCCCACCCGTCCCCGCCACCACCTTTGTTGGTGAGGAACGCGGTGACGTCAGCAGGTGTGCGGAATCTGGTGGTCGAGGGTGGGATGGTGTGGCCGTGCCCGGCCAGGAGGGGCTGGATTTGGTGAACGGCCCTGGTGAGGGTGCTGCCGTTGACTCCGAAGAGCTGGGCGAGGAGGTCTCGGGTGCCGAGTTCGCGCAGGTAGAGCACGGTGGCCAGGACTCTGTCGTCGGTGGTCAGCTTGTCCTTGGCTCCAGCATCCCGGGCACGGATGCGCCCGCCTCCTCGCTGCTGGAGTCGTCCTTGCTCACGTGACTCGTCCAGTTTCGGGGCCAGGTGGTCGACGAGTTCGTCCAGCGACGCTTCGGGCATGCCGGTCAGCTCCGGGTTGCGCAGAGACCCGGTGCAGAGCTGCGGAGACGGACCGGTGACTGACCGCGGGCTCTTGGCTGCGCTGGTGGTGTCGCGAGGTTGAGGGTGGAGGGTGTGGTTCCAGTCGCCGTGGAAGCGGTGCCGGTGCATGGGCAGGGCGTCGATGTCGCTGTCGGTGACCTTGATGCCGGTGTCGTAGGTGCCCGGGTCGGGTTCGGCGTGGACTGTCAGCCCGGTGCGGGTGGTGGTCGCCGCGATGCTGTTCACGACGTCGTCGTGGCTGGTCAGGGGGTGGCCGGGCCAGTTCATGGAGATGTGGGAGAACAGCCGGTGCTCGATCTTGTTCCATTTCGAGGTGCCCGGTGGCATGGGGCAGACCGTGATGTCCAGGCCTGTCCCGGCGGCCAGGGCTGCGAGTTCGGTCTTCCAGGCGCGGGTGCGGTAGCCGCCTGATCCGCCCGCGTCCGCGGTGATCAGCAGACGGGTGGCGGCCGGATAGTCGTGCCGGCCCCGGGCCTGCCACCAGCGGCGGATGGAGGCGACGGCGAACGGCGGTCCGCGTTCTTGTAGTCGCCGACGAGTTCCTTCTTCTTGGTGTCCACGCTGATCACCGGCTGGCCGGCCCCCATGTGCCCTCTGGCCTGCTCGTTGATGCAGCGGAACCGGGCGTCACGGTCCGGGTGCTGCCTGCCCTCAAGGGTCTTGGCGCCGGCCCGCAGGCTGAAGCCCTCCTCACGCAGCAGGCCGGCGACCGTGTCCGCGCTCACCCGGTGCCCCTGACGGGTGAGCGCGGCCGCGAGGCTCCTGGTCGACTTCACTGTCCAGCGCAGCGTCGACATCGGATCGCCCCGCTCATCAGGCTCCACCAGTGCCAACAGCGCGGGCTGAAGACCCGGATCAAGGTCCGCGGCCTTCTTTCCTCCCGAAACGAGGCCCGTCGTAGCGCATGATCGGGCGCGGTCTCCGGTACCGGGCCGCCGAGACCCGGCATCAGGGCGAGGGCTGCTTCCGGGTACCGCAGGCGCCAGGTGCCGGTGACTTCGAACCTTCCCGGGGCCCGGCGCCTGCGGTGCTGACTCAGGTCCCAGCCCAGGCCGTGGCCGGGTGGGTCATGCAGGATCTCATCAGCTGTCACGTTCATCTCGCAGCTGGTGTCACCGCCCAGTCTCTCCATCAGCCGGAGCGTGAACACCGAAATGCGAGGCAGGCATGACATCGAAGTGCGAGTTAGCAAGGCGGGGGCCGGAGCTGCCGCTGACAGGACCGTCCGGGCAGGCGACTCATGAGGGCGACCACCCGACTGAGACCCCCGCACGCCGCACGCTACCGGGGCCGGTATGGGTGGCGTCGATGGGTGGTCCGCTGATCGTGGTTCCGCTCTCGGCGCTGCAGCAGTGGGGCGGCTGCACCGAGGCCGGGATGATCCTTGGCGGCGACACCCCGGACGACCACGACCGCGCCTGCGCGGTGGACAACCTCGCCGCGGTGATCGACATAGGTCCTTCCGGCGCACGGGCGCTGGGAGTAATTGTCAAGAATTGCGGATCGGCGGGGTTGTTCGGGCCGCGGTGGCCTCGGGGCGTTCGATGAGGTGACCGTTCTCGAAGCGGGCTTCGGCGCGGACCAGGGCGACGAGCTTGGGTGCGGTGATCGCGCGCCAGCGGGCCTGGGCGGACTTCGGCAGTGCGTCGGTCACGTTGCGGGTTTTGTGAATCCAGCACCTTTGGTGTCTGGCCTGCGGAAACACCTCCGCGAGGGCCCGCCACAGGCCCATCGCGGCGTCGCCGACCACGAGCTCGGGGTCGTGCATCCCGCGCCGGCGGCAGTCACGCAGCAGGTCCGCCCACG
Organism: Streptomyces rubellus; assembly: GCF_036323805.1. Taxonomy (NCBI): domain Bacteria; kingdom Bacillati; phylum Actinomycetota; class Actinomycetes; order Kitasatosporales; family Streptomycetaceae; genus Streptomyces; species Streptomyces rubellus. Next base: position 22,663 of record NZ_JAZDCX010000034.1, on the reverse strand, counting down.
ACTCCGTCGATTCCCGCAGACCCTCGGCGAGCGCGATCAGCTCCTTGGTGCCGTCCAGCCGCACGCCCATGAGGACCAGGACGCAGGAGCGCACCTGGCCGGGACGGATCTTGGGGTGGACCCCGTCGGCCCAGACGTAGACGTAGTCGGATCCGGACAGGTCGCGGGCCTGGAAGGCGGCGTGGTCGTCCTGCCGCTGTTTCGTCAGCCGGGTCACCGTTGCCGGGGAGAGTCCGGCCGCCGAGCCCAGGAACTGCTCCCTCGCCGGCACGAAGTCGCCGGACGACAATCCGTGCAGGTAGAGCAGGGGCAGGGACTCGCTGGTCTCCGGGGACTTCCGGCACCACGGCGCCAGGATCTTCGACGAGAACCGCTTGCGCTCACCCGTCTCGGTGTCGACGCGCTTGCCGTTCACCCGGGGGCTCGTACCTGGACCGGGCCGGCAGCCGTGGTCACGGTCCGCTCGCGGTGATGGCCGTTGCGGACCACCAGGCGGCGGCCCGTCCCGCTCTTCGGCCAACTCAACCATGCACTGGTTGACTTCGGTCTCCAGAGCGGCGGCGAGCATCCGCCTCGCGCCCTCGCGGACGATCTCGTCCATCAGGGAGCCGGTCTCGGTGATTCCGTCCTCGTTGACTACGTTCAGCACGGGCGTGCCTTCCCGCCCCGCGGTGCAACGCGGCCCTGCTCGATGACCTTGAGTCGATCACTCGGGGAGGTACGCCCTCCGCGTTCCGCGAGGCACCCCTCCCGAGGCCGATCCGCAAGTCCTGAGCATTGCTCGATGGTCCCTCGGAGGTGACACCTGCCAAGAGGGGCCCTCGATCGTTCGGAGGAGGTGGGTGGTTTGTGTGAGGGCTGTGTTGGTGGGGTGCTGGGGTAGTGCCCCCTGCTTCTGGTGAGTGTGCTGGGCGTGGGGCGAGGAGTTCGTGTTGTGGTGCCCGGTGGTGCTGGGTCACCTTGCCGCGGAGGCCGTCCTTGTGCTCGTCTCGGGTCGGATTGCCGGGTGTGCGGGGGAGTGGTTCGCAGTTGGAAAGTTTGGTGGGTGCCGCGTCGGCAGGCATGGCGTGGTGATCCTCGGGTCTTCGCTGGTCTTCGATGGGGGGAACAACGGGACGGTGGGCTTCTGGGGTTTCGTGCCCGGGGTGAGCGTGTTTTGTGGAAGCTGGTGGTTTCGTCGTGACGGTGGACGGCGTCCTGTGCCGGGCGATAGTCTCGATTCCTGACTTCGGCATGTTCTCGGTTGAGTGGCGGTTCGCCCGATCCATCCCGGGTTCATCATCGGAAACGGGGGTTAATCGACGTGAAAGGTATCGTTCTGGCCGGGGGGAGTGGGACGCGGCTTTATCCGCTGACTCATGCCGTGTCCAAGCACTTACTGCCTGTCTACAACAAGCCGATGATCTACTACCCGCTCTCGGTCCTCATGCTCGGCGGCGTCAAGGACATTCTGGTGATATCGACTCCGTCGCATGTCGGTCTTTTCCGGGGGTTATTGGGTGACGGGAGTCGGCTTGGTCTCTCCATTGAATATGCTGAGCAGTCGCAGGCCAACGGTATCGCGGAGGCTTTCGTCATCGGTGAGAAATTCATCGGGGATGATTCGGTGGCGCTCATTCTGGGTGACAACATTTTTCACGGCCCCGGTCTTTCGGGTCTGCTGGGTGATCAGTGCAAGAATGTCGACGGATGTGTGCTGTTCGGCTACGCGGTGAAGGACCCGGAACGCTACGGGGTCGGGGAGATTGACGGCCGGGGTGAGCTGGTGTCACTGGAGGAGAAGCCGGTGAAACCCAGGTCGAACCTGGCGATCACCGGGCTCTATCTCTACGACAACGGTGTGGTGGACATCGCGCGGAAGGTCCGGCCGTCCGCGCGTGGCGAGCTGGAGATCACCGATGTCAACCGGGTGTATCTCCGGCAGGGAAGGGCCAGAATGGTCGATCTGGGTCGCGGATTCGCCTGGCTCGACACCGGAACACACGATTCCCTGCTCCAGGCCGGGCAGTACATACAGGTTCTGGAAGAGCGTCAGGGTGTACGGATCGCCTGCCTGGAGGAGATCGCTTTCCGTATGGGATTCATCGACTCCGCCGCCTGCTACGAACTGGGCGGGCAGCTGGGGAACACGGACTACGGTGCCTATCTCATGGCCATCGCGAGTGCGGATCACTGAGGGGGCGGCATGCGCATCGTGGTGACCGGCGGCGCCGGGTTCATCGGTTCCCATTTCGTCCGGCAGGCTGTGACCGGCGCGTACACCGACGGTAGCGCACCGGAGGTGGTGGTGCTGGACAAGCTCACCTACGCCGGCAACAGGGCCAACCTGGCTCAGGTTCAGGACGATCCGCGCCTGACCTTCGTACACGGCGATATCTGTGACCGCGCACTGGTCGCGGAGATACTCCAGGGCGGTGACCTGGTCGTGCATTTCGCCGCGGAATCACATGTGGACCGCTCGATCAGCGGGTCCGAGGATTTCATCCGGACCAATGTGCTCGGTACCCAGGTACTGCTGGATGCCTCAACGCGTGCCGAGGTGCGAAAGTTCGTCCACGTCTCGACGGACGAGGTCTACGGCTCGATCGATGAGGGGTCGTGGAGCGAAGAGCAGCCGCTGGAGCCGAACTCTCCCTATTCGGCTTCCAAGGCGTCTTCCGATCTTCTGGTACGGGCTTTCCATCGCACGCACGGACTGCCGGTGTGTATTACCCGGTGTTCCAACAACTACGGGCCGTACCAGAACCCCGAGAAGATGATTCCGTTGTTCGTGACGCAGCTGCTGGACGGGCGGAAGGTGCCGCTGTACGGGGACGGCGGTAATGTGCGGGACTGGTTGCATGTGGACGACCACTGCCGGGCCGTCGCGCTGGTGGCGGAAAAGGGAGAAGCGGGCGAGGTCTACAACATCGGCGGCGGTACCGAGTTGACGAACCGTGAACTTACCGGGCGGCTACTGCGTATGGTCGGCGCGGATTGGGTCATGGTGGAGAACGTGGCGGATCGGAAGGGCCACGATCGTCGGTACTCGGTCGACATCACGAAGATTTACACGGAACTCGGTTATCGCCCGCGGGTCTCTTTTGATGAGGGACTGGCGGAGACCGTCGAATGGTACAAAAAGCAGCGCGATTGGTGGGAGCCACTGAAGAGGGCCGGGAACCCGGTCCGGTAGACGCAAGGGACGGGCGGCCACTGCTTCAGGCGATTCGTTCAGCCGCCCGGTGTGCTAGACGAGGCGGATAGGCAATGAGGGGGATCACGCCGCGGTGGCACGCCCGCATTCCGGTCGGCTGGGAATTCGTTTGGAACACCCGTGTGGTGACCGGCTAAACACGAAGCGGTTCTGCTTTGTCGGTCAGGACGACGGTGCGTGACTCGAGAGTCGGCACACATTGAGCAGAATTCGCCGCCGCGGACGGCTGCGGCAAAGCCCGCGTTCGCCCGTGCTTGCTTAGGGAAAGCTTCCCGTAGGAGTGTCCGTGCGCTAGCGTCCGGCGGTGGCGGCGGGTACCAGCCATGCGGCGATCTCCTCGGTGACCGCCGGAGCGTGGGCGTTGAGGTAGAAGTGGCCGCCCGGGTAGACGGTCATCTCGAACCGTCCCGTGGTGTGGTCGGCCCATGTGCGGACCTCGTCGGTGGTGGCCTTGGGGTCGGCGTCCCCTGTCAGGGCGTAGAGGGGCGTCGACAGCGGCGGGCCGGGCTCGTAACGGTAGGTCTCAGCGGCCTTGTAGTCGGCGCGGATCGACGGCAGGACCATGCGCCTGATCTCGTCGTCTTCGAGCAGTTGGGACTGGGTGCCGTCGAGTCGCCTGATCTCTTCCAGCAGGCCCTCGTCGTTGCGCAGATGAACCCGCTCGTCCCGGGGCGCGCTCGGCGCCCGCCGCCCGGACGCGATGAGCGCGGCGGGCCGGGTGCCCCGTGCTTCCATACGCAGGGCCACCTCGAAGGCGACGGTGGCGCCCAGGCTGTGTCCGAACAGCGCCAGCGGCTTGTCCTGCCACGGGCCGAGGACCTCGACGATCTGGTCGGCCAGGTCCTGCACCGTCTCCAGGCACGGTTCGTTCCTGCGGTCCTGCCTGCCCGGGTACTGCACGGCCAGGGTTTCGACGCGCGGAGCGAGACGTTGCGAGACCGGGTAGAAGTAGCTCGCGGAGCCACCCGCGTGCGGCAGGCAGAGCAGCCGGACCAGTGCCTGGGGTGCAGGATGGAAGCGGCGCACCCACAGGTCGCCCGCGTCGCTGCTCGTCGCCATCGCGTTCGTCGTCCCTTCAAACCAAACCGGTGTTGTCCGCCCCCGGGTGGGAGACGCCCCCGACGTTCGCCGCCTGCGCCGCCAGCGGCGCGCGGCCGCACATCGGCCCAGGCCCAGACGATCGCAGCGCCACCAGCCGCCGACAACCCCTAACGATCGCGGACGACCGCCCGGCCCGGGCAACCGCCCAGCCACCACCCGCACAACCCCGGTTGAGCGGGCCGGTGCGGTGCGAGCGAGAAGGGGGGCATTGTGAGCGATCACCGGGCGGCTCATCGGTGACGAGACCACCGAGCGCCATCCGGACTCCAGGTGTTCGCCGGCCTTTGAGGTCCTTTGCGCCCCGTCGGCCGAAAGGGCGGCAAGCCGGCCGGTGACCTCCTGCCTCGCACGTGCCGTGGCCGGGGTGGGCACCGGCCCCCGTGCATCCGTTTCTTAGGGGGACGCCCCGGGGCGAGTAGGGGTTAGTCGCGGGACCGTGGCCGGTGCCCGTCGTGGGCAGCCCTGCCCTCCTCTCTCGGAAGGACCCGGGCGGGCGGCGTCAACCGCTGCGTACAGTACGGCGGTTGGCGCATGCCCGGCCAAGACCGCGCGGTGCGCGGCCCCGACCGGGCGCCTGGCCCGGCCGACCTACGCCATCGGCTCGGCGAGAGCCATGAGCCGGTTGGGCAGGTCCGTGCGGCTCTTGACGTCCAGCTTCCGGTACACCCGGGTGAGGTGCTGCTCTACCGTGCTCACCGTGATGTAGAGCTCGTTGGAGATCTGCCGGTTGGTACGCCCCCGGGCCGCTAGGACCGCGACCCGGCGTTCGGCCTCGCTCAGCAGGCTGTCCTGGTCCCGGGCCTCGAAGCCGTCCGGGGGCGAACTGGCCGTCGCCGTCGTACCGCTGGGCGCAGCCCGCCGCTCCATCCGCTGCGGCAGTGCCGAAGCCCTGCCCGATCTCTGTGCCAGCCGGTTGGCGCGATGGACGAACAGCCGGGTCTGGGTGGGGTCACCGGCCTGCGGGAGCGCCTGACCTGTGTCGGACAGGGCCCGGGCCAGCTCCTGCTGGTCGCTGCACGACTGCAACACGGACACCGCTTTGGACAGCAGCTTGCGCCGGTGATCCGGTGCGGCCGTGGAAGCCAGCAGCCGCAGCGCCCGGCCCCGGGTGCGGTCGTCCAGCCCGCGGGAGACCTGCAGCTGCTCCTGCAGCAGCAGCGCGGGGTGTGTCCTGTTGCCGAGGCTGAGCTGTACTCGGGCCAGCTCCAGGCGCCACGGAACCAGTCCGGCCACGTCGATGCCCCAGGAACGGACCAACTCGCCGCACCGGTGCAGATCGGCGGAGGCCGCCTGGTGCTGCCCCATGGCCAGATGGTGCCGGCCCCGGGCGATCAGGTAGTGCGCGCCCACCGGAGTGCGGAAGACGCCGGCCGGTACCGGCTGCGACAGCCAGCGTTCGGCCTCGAACAGCCGGCCGCTCTCGGTCGTGCAGGTGATCAGGGTGCCCAGCGGACCACCGACGGCCACGCCCCACGCCGGCGCGGGCAGATCCTCCAGCGCCAGCCGCGCGCCCCGCTCCGCCGCGTCCAGATCTCCCAGGCGCAACGTCGCTTCCGCGTGGATCGCCCGTACGACGCCCCGCCAGGCCGGTGTGTGCTGGACGCCCGGCCGGGCGAGGAGCCGTTCGCCCCACTCCGCGACCCGGTCGGAGCGGCCGGCACAGAGCAGCGCCAGGAGGGGAGCGGTCAGCAGGCCCAGGGAGCCATTGTCCAGATGGTGCCGCTCCAGCAGCTGCTCCGCGGCGGCCACGGTGTCCACACCGCCCGTCGGCATCAGCGCGTTGCCGAGGATCGACACGGCCTGCAGCTGGGGACTGGCAGAGTGCGGCGCCGTCGCCGCCCGCGTCCAGGAGCTCGGGTCCTCCCGTACCGTGTCCAGGTAGTCCGGATGGGACAGCGCGATCAGCAAGCGGGTCAGTCGCAGTTCGTTCGACGCGGGGCCATGGTCGTCCGCGCCACAGCCGCTGATCGCCTCGGCCGCCTCCTCCGCCTGTCCTTGCCACAGCAGGTACGGCACCGCGGACAGGGCCGTGGAATGAGACGACTCGTCGGTCCGCGCCGCTTCCACCAGCTGACTCACCTGGCCGGTCACGGCCAGGGGATTGACCTGCCAGCGGGCGGTGATCAGCATCGCCATCAGCGAGTTGCGCCGGTCCTTGTCGGTTTCGGCCCGGCCGCCCAGGTGTAGACAGGCGGCGGCGTGGTCGGGGCGGCCGGAGGACAGCGCGTGCGCCGCGGCGTCCCTGAGGACGGGCACCACCCAGGCGCTGTCCGTCCACGCGGAGGCCACCAGATGCTCGGCGACCACGCTGGCCTCCGCACCGTTGTCGTGCAGCACCTCGGCGGCCCGCTGGTGCAGCCGCCGCCGTTCCTCGGCCGGCATGTCGCAACGCACCGCATGCAGGATCCGTGGATGGCGCAGCTGGCCGGCGTGGACGAGACCGGCGCTCTGAAGGACGCGGACGGCGGGCGCGGTGGAGTCGGGCAGGACGTCGAGGAGTTGACCGAGCAGTTCCTGCGATGCCGGGCGGTTCAGCACCGCGAGCGCCTGAGCCACCCGGCGTACGCCCGGCTCGTGACGGTAGAAGCAGTCGCGTACGGCCCGGTCGAAGGTGTCGTCGGCCCTCGCTCCGGTCGCGGGGGCGCTGTCCGTCTCGCGGTTGGCCTGTTCGTCGACCAGCGCCTGGGTCAGCAGCGGATTGCCGCCGGTCACCCGCAGGATCCGCCTGGCCTCCTCGCGTACGTCCTGTGCCCCGGCCGCGTTGCCGCCCACGTCGCGGGCCCCCGCCTCGTCGCCGATCAGCCGGGAGACGGAGTCGGCGGTCAGCAGCGGCAGGGTGACGCGGGTGAAGCGGGGCAGGCTGCGCAGCTCCGCGTGGAACAGCGGATGCGCCGGACGCAGTGTTGTCGCCTCCGAGAGCAGCACCATGATGCGTGCGTTCCTCAGTCTGCGGGTGACGTACAGCAGACAGTGCAGCGAGGCGGCGTCCGTGTGCTGGAGGTCGTCAACCGCCAGTACCAGGGGCCCTCGGTTGGCCAGTGTCAGGAACGTGTCGAAGGCGGTCCGCAGCAGCGGCGCCCAGAGTCCGTCCGCTGTCAGGGCCTCTGTTAGGACCTCGGCCGCCGCGTCGCTTCTGGCCTCCGCCGTGGGTACCGACAGCGCGACCTCGCGTATCAGCTCCTCGACCTGCCGGAGCCCTTCCGGTTTGAGCCGCGCGCTGTGCAGAAGCTGTCCGAGCACTCCGAAGTGGAGTCCCTGCTCGGCCCGTGACCCGGCGGCGCTCAGCACCTGCCCGCCGGCGGTGGCAGCCCACTCCCCGAAGGTCTCCAGTACCTGGGTCTTACCGCTTCCCACAGCGCCGGTGACCAGCACTACCTGTCCGTGTCCGTGCTTCTCGCAGGCATGAAAAGCCCAATGTAAGTGGGCCAGTTGTTCGTCTCGATGGACCAGCATGACTGGCGTCTGCCTCCCCGTTAGCAGTTCCGAACGGGATCGCCAAGCACTGGCCAGCACAGCTTCCGTACCGCCTCCGTTCACACGTCTGTGAACGCGTGCAGGGGTGACCCCTAGGCCACGTGTGCGGTGGCCCTCCGAATTGTTTCGAACCGCACTTGCCCTCGGCAAGAACAAGTGTTTGAGAATATTCCACAAAAACCAGCCACGCCACAACGGGATTGCGCCTCACAATTGGAATTTAACCTTTGCACGGTTTGACTTTTTTTTAGGTTCGGCGATGCTCTCGGGGTTTTTGGTCGTTTTGTCGACGTCGTGGCGGGTCGCGGGACAGCGGATTTCGGCTCCAACTGGTCCCTCTGGCCGAGTGTTGATGGTTGCGGCGCCGGGCCGGGCGGTGCAGGTGCGGGCGGAGGTCGTGAACCCCCTGGCCGGGCGCGGGCAGGGGTGAGCCGGGTGGGTCCGGCCGGCTCACCCCAGGGGCGGCGGAGGCCGGCGGCGGCTTCGCGGCCGAGTCTCAGCCGGGTGCGGGCGGCGATCACGAGCCACGCCCACCGGCCGCCCTGCCGGGGCTGTGTCCAGGCGGCAGGGACGGACCCCGCATCACCCGGTCCGAGCGCATCCGCCCCGACACCCCCACCGGCAGGCCGTCGAGGAGGTCGGTGACGACCCGACGGACCTGACGGGCGGTGACCTCGGCGACATCGCCGCCAGGGCCGACGCGGACCGCGTCCAGCAGCCGGCACCAGGAGGCTCCGCCGGTCTCCGAAGCGACGACCGACGCCGATCCCACCCGGGGCACGGGCATCGATGGTCCCGGGCGCCCGCACCGGCCGGATGATCGCCGCGCACCTCGGCGACCCTGCGCACCGCACGGCGGCGGGAGTCAAGTGGGCCACGGGAAGGCCGTGCCATGACCCGATCCCTTCATGACACCGAGCCTCCACTCGAGCCGGGACGCTTCGCCGAACGTGCTCGGAAAGACGCCTCTAGGGGCGCGGGCGGCCGATTAGGGGTGATGCCGGTGGCCTGATTCCAGGAGGATCGGGGGCAGGGCCGTCGTGTTTGGAAGGTAGGGCTGGTATGTCGCTCCAGGAGCCTGTCTCACCGGTCGAGGAGTCGCCCACGTCCACGGCGGACCGCATCGCCGACCTCGCCGCCCGGCACGAGGAGGCCGTCGTCCTCGCCGAGAAGAAGGCCGCGGACCGGCAGCACATCAAAGGGAAGCTCACCGCCCGCGAGCGCATCGACCTGTTGCTCGACCCCGGTTCCTTCGTCGAACTCGACGAGTTCGTGCGCCACCGGACCGTCGAAGCAGGCATTCCACGCCCCTACGGCGACGGGGTGGTGACCGGCCACGGCACCGTCGACGGACGCCAGGTGTGCGTCTTCTCCCACGACTTCACCACCCTCGGCGGCAGTATGGGCGAGGCCTTCGGCAACAAGGTCGTGAAGATCTACGACTTCGCCATGAGTATCGGCTGCCCCGTCATCGGCATCAACGACTCCGGAGGCGCCCGCATCCAGGAAGGCGTGATGTCCATTGCCTACTACACCGAACTAGGCGTCCGCAACGTTCATTCCTCCGGTGTGATCCCGCAGATCTCGCTCATCATGGGCCCCTGCGCGGGCGGTTCGGTCTACTCGCCGGCCATCACCGATTTCACGGTCATGGTCAAGGACATCTCCTACATGTTCGTCACCGGTCCCGAGGTCGTCTCCGCCATCACGGGCGAACAGGTGACCGCCGAGCAACTCGGCGGCCCCGCCGTCCACGCCGAGGTCTCCGGCAACGCGCACTACCTCGGCGACGACGAGCAGGACGCCATCTCCTGGGTGCAGGCCCTCCTCGGCTACCTGCCGTCCAACAACCTGGACATCCCCCCGGTCTACCACCACGCCTGCGATCCCGGCATCACCGAAGAAGACCTGGCCCTCGACACCGTCGTTCCCGACAGCGAGCAGCAGGTCTACGACATGGCCGACGTCATCACCGCAGTCCTCGACGACGGCGACTACCTCGAGATCCACCCGGACTTCGCCCGCAACATCATCTGCGCGCTCGGCCGCGTCGAGGGGCACTCGGTGGCCGTCGTCGCCAACCAGCCCAGCCACCTCGCCGGCGTGCTGGACATCGACGCCTCCGAGAAAGCCGCCCGCTTCATCCGCTTCTGCGATGCCTTCAACATTCCCGTCCTCACCTTCATGGACGTTCCCGGCTACCTGCCTGGCGTCGGGCAGGAGCACCAGGGCATCATCCGTCGCGGCATCAAACTCTTCTACGCCTACGCCGAGTCCACCGTCCCCAAGATCACCGTCATCACCCGAAAGGCCTACGGCGGCGGGTATGCGGTGATGGGATCCCGACAGATCGGCGCCGACCGCGTGATGGCCTGGCCCACCGCCGAGATCGCCGTGATGGGCGCCAGAAGCGCCGTGCCCTTCCTGTACCGCCGCGAACTGGCCGCCGCCCCGCCCGAGGGCCGCGCGGCACTCAAGGACCACCTCATCGATGACTACCGTCGCAGATTCGGCAACCCCTACGAGGCCGCTGCGCACGGCTACGTCGACATGGTCATTCCGCCCTCCCGCACCCGCATCGAGGTCGCCAAGGCGCTGGCGAGCCTGCGGAACAAGCGGCACACCCGCCCGGAACGCAAACACGGAAACATTCCGTTGTGACGCCGTTCGCCGTGCCGGCCACTCCCGTTCCCGTCGGGCCACCTGTTCATCCCGCATACCGTCAGCCGTGACGGAGGGCACCGCACCACGAGGTCTCCCCGAGGCTGCTATGTCGTGTCAAGCCGCTTGAGGAAGCTCTTCCACGTTCGGCTGGCTCCTTCGTTCGAGGATTTTGAAGAGCTGACGGCAGACGGTGCGCTTGAGGCATCGCTGTGCGTCGCGGGGGCTTTTGCCCTCGCTGACGCGGCGGGCGACGTGCGTCTTTGTGGCGGGATCCAGACGCATCCTGATCAGGGTGATTGTGTGCATTGCTCGGTTTAGAGCGTGTCCTATGTGGTGAGGCGGATCAGTCGCTTGTATGCAGAGGAGGGCTGCGGCCAGGCCGGGGAAGGCCAGGTAGTTGCGGAGATGGCGCTCGTAGCGGGGTGAGAGGCGACGGTAGCCGGTGAGCCAGGCCACCATGCGCTCGATCACCCGGCGGTGGCGTCCTAACCGTTCGCTGGACTCGACGCTCTTGCGGGCGATCCGTGCTGCGATGCGTTTGCCGCGGAGCCATCGGCGCAGGTCGGGGTTGTCGTAGGCCTTGTCGGCGTGGAGCTTGCCGAAGGTGTAGTCGCGACCTCGGTCGGGGTCGTGTCTCGTGTGGAGGCCGGCCGACATGGGCCTCAACCCCTGGCTGTCGTGGGTGTTGCCAGTTGAGACGCCGACTAAGCAAACGCCTTGTGCCGCGCCCCTCGGCGGGCGCGGCCGTCAGGTGTCCACCGCCCGGCGGGCGATGGGTGCCGATGCCCAGGACGGGGGAGTGCCCGGGCCCGCCCGGCGCGCGCCGGGCTGCTGATCACCGGCCCGGCGACGGAGTGGCGAGGTCAGTCAGTTCGCCCTCTTCGTACAGCCTGCGGCAGGCACGGCGTTGCACTTTGCCGCTGGAGGTCTTCGGTATCGCGCCCCTGCGGACGAGGAGGACGGTGTCGACCGTCAGGTGGTGGTGGTCGTGGACCGCGCGGACGACCCGTTCACGCAGGCTCTCTGTGCCGTGGGCGCGCACCGTCCGGCCGTCGGCCTCGACGACGACCACGAGGCGTTCCTTCTCGTCGCGTTCGACGGCGAACGCGACGGCGCAGTTGGGGTGCAGGCCGTCCGCGGACTTCTCCGCGGACAGTTCGACGTCCTGGGGGTAGTAGTTGCGGCCCTGGTGGATGATCAGGTCCTTGAAGCGGCCGGCGACGTGCAGTTCACCGGCGTGCAGGAAGCCCAGGTCACCGGTGCGCAGGTAGGCACGCCCGTCCTCGGGGCGTCCGTCGGCGTCCGTCATCCGTGCGCGGAAGGTCTCCGCGCTCGCTTCCGGACGCCCCTTGTACTCCGCCGCCACGCACGGTCCGTTGACCCAGATCTCGCCGATGACGTCCGGCGGGCAGCCGCGCGACGTGCCGGGATCGACGATCCGCACCTCGGTGCCCGGGACGGTGCGGCCGCTGCTGGTGACCGGGACGGCGCCGGGTGTCTGCGCATCGACGATCTCCGCGCGGCCCTCCCTCAGCGCCGTCGCGGACAGCCACACGGCCGTCGGTTCGCGGTCCTGGTCGCTGCCGGTGACCTTGAGGGTGTTCTCGGCGAGACCATAGCCCGGGCACATGGCTTCGGGCCGGAAGCCATGCGGGGCGAACGCCTCGGTGAAGTCCCTGATCGCAGCCCAGCGCACGGGTTCGGCGCCGTTGGCCGCCACACGCCACGAGGAGAGGTCACCGACCCCGCCGGCCTTCCCCTCCGCCGCGACCCGCGCGCACATCTCGTAGGCGAAGCTGGGTGCCGCGGAGTGGGTGCCGCGGAACCGGGCGATCGCCTCCAGCCAGCGGGCGGGCCGGCGGATGAAGGCGGCGGGTGCCATCAGATACGAGGGGATACCGGCCCACAGCGGCATGACGACGCCGAACAGCATGCCCATGTCGTGGAAGAGGGGCAGCCAGCTGACCACGGTGCCATCGGGCGCGCACGGCCACAGGGCATCCGTCTCGGCGACGTTGGCGAGGAAGTTGGCGTGGGTGACGACGACACCTTTGGGGTCGCCGGTGGAGCCCGACGTGTACTGGAGCAGGGCCACGTCATCCAGACCGGGGGCGGGACCCGGCACGACCGACCCCAGCACGTCGCCGCCTGCCGCGGCGGGTTCGGCCGTGTCGAGGACCGTGAGGCCCAGAAGGTCCTCCAGGTCCCCGAACCGGTCCTCCAGCTCGCGCCTGACCGAGGTCTCGGTGAGCACGGCCGTGGCGCCGGCGTCCTGCGCGATGCGGCGGATGCGCTCCACGTCCTTGAGGTGGCGCGGCGCCTGGACGGGCGCCGCAGCCACCTTGGACGCCATGCACCCCAGGAGCGTACGGACGAACTCCAGCCCCGACGGATACATGAGCACGGCGCTCTGCCCGCTCATGCCCCGGGCGGCGAACCACCGGGCCCTAACGTCCACCGCGGCGGCGAGCTCCCCGTAAGTGAGGGGCTCCCGGGGGTCCTCACCGTTGTGCAGGAAGACGTAGGCGGTGTCGTCGGGCTGCCGCTCACCGCGCAGGCGCAGCAGTTCGGGCAGTGTCGGTGTCTCGTGGCCCGAGCGGACGTCATCGAGAACAGTGGCCATGGGTCAGGTCTCCTTGGTGTCCTTGTGCCGAAAGCCGCCGGACGTGCCGGAGTTGCTTGAGGTTCCCCTGCCGCCCGGATCGCGACACGGCCGCGCAGCAGCACGGCCGGACGAGCCCGGCCGGAAAGGGGGGAACGGGATGACGGCCGGCCTCGCGGTGGTGTGCGGATTCACGGACGCGGCCCGCACGCTCCGCGCCCAGGCCGACGGGAGTGATCGGCGTGCGGGAGGGCAGAGCCCGCCGCCGGCGGCGAACCCGGGTGCGGTGCGGAAGAGGCGGTGCCCGCGGTCGTCCTGGTGTGCTCCGGTCTGGGCCCTGGCCTGTCCGGTGGCGGGCCGGTCCTGGGCCGCGCCGGCGTCTTCGGGGGCACCCCGGGAGAACCCGGGCAGCCATTCCTGTTTCGGCACGGAGCTGCCCAACCCGACTTTCGGCCACGCCGAGGAATCCGGGATCGAAGTCCGCCGGGCCCTCGGCGCGCACACGTTCGTCCGGGCCCGCCGCGCCGGTTTCCGGGAAAATCCCGCGATGAGCGATTCCGGCGCCGGTGAAATGATCGGCCGTACCTCGTCTTGCGACGACAAAGTCCCCCCTCACCGGCGATTGCGCATCGCTTCCGCCCAGGATTCTCCGGTCAGCCAGTGCACTTCAACGTGAGCGCGAATGATAGAAGACATCGACGGCGTGGAGTTCCGTCACCCGGGCCCACGCCAAGAACAGCCGGGACGCCGACACGGCAGCGTCCTGCGGCAGAAGAATGCCATAAGCATACGTCCACCGCCTCTCCGTCCCTTTCGTGATCACCCCTATGTTGAATTGCGCAGCCCCTACAAGGAGTCGAAAAGGATGATTCGCCCGCCTGTCGACAGGACGTGATAGCTGCCGAGGACGCACGCCGGCTGCCACCCGCTGCACGGCAGCGGCCGCGGCGCACCGGGCAGTGCGGGGTGCAACCGGACCGGCGTCCGGGACCGCAGGAGCCGGCCGGCGGTCAGGACCGGGGCGACGGCCCTCAAGTCGATGGCCGGTCACACACCCCGGAGAACGTGAACGAGGCCACCGTCGGGCTGGACTTTGCGGGCGGGGCCGGGGAGCAGGGCGGTTTCAAAACATATCGGGCAGCCAGCCGTTCGCGATCACACCGGCGCCCCTCCGGGAGAATCGAGGTGAACACCAGGTCAGAAAGCCGGAATACGAGGCACGGCCCGGCGTCTTCCACGAAACGGCGAAAACAGCAGTCCCTTTTCCTACCCGAAAGTAGCTTCGGTGGTGGCCCAGCCGACGGGCGGCGGGGAGGCCACGGCCCGGGCGGCCATGGCGCGAGCGAGGTCAGACACTGGGGTGGCCCCGGTCAGGTGTAGGGGAGGTAGGGGTTGTTCCCTGCTCACAGCAGTCCATAGGTTCTCAGCGTGAACCGAGCATAAGGAACGAGTCCGAACTGTTTCCGTCGGCGGGCCCGCCTGGAGGACGACAATGCGCATACTCTTCGTCGCGCACGCGGAGAAGACGCACTTTTTCAGCACGGTGCCGCTGGCCTGGGCCCTGCGCACAGCAGGCCACGAGGTCCGGATCGCCACCCAGCCGGACATGGCGCAGGCCGTCACCGAGGCGGGGCTCACGGCGGTTCCGCTGGGGTCCGACCACCGGTGGAAGCAGGTCATGGAGGCCAACCAGGACGAAGGCTGGCCGGCCCGGGTCGCCGAGGCCGTGACACATTCCGCGGACCTGGGGCACGACGAACTCCTGCGGTTCTTCGACGAGACGACCACGCGGTACTTCCGCACCATCAACAACGACGAGTTCCTCGACGCGCTGGTCGGCTACTCCCGGTGGTGGAAGCCCGATCTGATCGTGTGGGAGCAGTTCACCTGGGCCGGCGCCGTCGCCGCCCAGGTCACCGGCGCCGCACACGCCCGCATGCTGTGGGGAGCGGACGTCGTCACCCGCTCCCGCAACGACTTCCTGGCCCGCCTCGCCGAGCGCCCCGAGGACCAGCGGGTGGATCCGCTGAGGGACTGGCTCACCGAGTCCCTCGCCCGGCACGGCGCCGCGTACGACGAGACCGTGGCCAACGGGCAGTGGACGATCGACCCCAACCCGCCCAGCCACCGGATCGACAACGGTCTGCCCGTGGTCAGTGTGCGCTATGTGCCCTACAACGGGCAGGCCGAGCTCGACGAGTGGCTGGCTGCCGAGCCCGCCAAACCCCGCGTCGCCGTGACCGCCGGTATCTCGGTCCGCAGCTACTTCGGATTCGACATGTTCGGCATCAGCGCCCTGCAGGCGTTCGCCGGGCTGGACATCGAGCTGATCGCCACGCTGCGGCCGGGCCCCGGAGAGTCGGTGGACGCGGCACCGCAGAACGCCACCGTCGTGGACTTCGTGCCCATGCACGCCCTGCTGCCCACTTGCTCGGCCGTCATCCACATCGGCGGCGCGGGCGTGCAGTCCACCGCCGCCTACTACGGCGTCCCCCAGATGATCCTGCCAGGTCTCTGGGACACCCTGGTCCGCGGCGATCTCCTGGAGCAGTCCGGCGCGGGCCTCTCGGTGCCGGTCGATCAGATCACCCCCGAGCGGGTCCGTGACAGCCTGGTCCGGCTGCTGGAGGATCCGGCGTTTCGCGAGGGAGCCGCCGCACTCCGCAAGGACGTACTCGCTGCGCCCTCACCCAACGAGGTCGTCCCGGTCCTCGAGGACCTCACCGCCCGCCACAAGACCACCGGCTGAGGAGGCCGCAGCCCTGTGCGGCCCGGAGTCCGCCGAGGCGGGCTTCGCCGTCGCCCACCTCTCTCCCCGTCTCCGGCACCGGCGGCCGCCGCGTCCACGTCCGCGGCGGCCCCGGTCGCTTCCGCCGCCCACCGGCCCCGGTTCCCGCACCGCCCCTCCGGCCGGCGCGACCCCCAGCCGGATCACCGAGGACTGCACCCGCCCAGACGGAGACCTACGACCGCCTTCACCCGCGGCACGCCCCCGCGTCCCCGACGCGGTGCTCGCCGTCGCGCAGGACAACGCCCGCCCCACCGCCGCGCACCCGAAGGAGAGCGGACGCTTCCTGCACCCCAGCACCCGGTACACGGTCTTCGAGACCGATACCGATCACCCGTAGGCCGGTCCCGGGCGCCTCTGGCCGGCGCCCCGCCGGACGGGCGCCCCGCTGCACCACAGCCACCACATCAACATCCAGGTCCGTTGCCTCCTCACCTGTCCGCACAGCCTGGCCGGCGGACGCCCGGCCAAGGACGGCGATCCTCACCAACCCTGAGGCGGACGGCCAGACCGACCCGGAAGGAAGAGAACGGTCATGACCACGCGCGTATGGGACTACCTCGCCGAGTACGAGGCGGAGCGTGAGGACATCCTCGACGCTGTCGACCAGGTGTTCCGCTCCGGACAACTGATACTCGGACCCTCCGTCAGCGGCTTCGAGGAGGAGTTCGCCGCCTACCACGGGCTGGCGCACGGCGTCGGCGTCGACAACGGCACCAACGCCCTCGTCCTCGCGCTGCGCGCCCTGGGCGTGGGACCGGGCGACGAGGTGATCACCGTTTCCAATACCGCCGCGCCCACCGTCATCGCCATCGACCAGGTCGGAGCCACTCCCGTCTTCGTCGATGTGCGCGAGAGCGACTACCTGATGGACACCGCCCAGGTCGAGGCCGCGGTCACCCCGCGCACCCGCTGCCTGCTGCCCGTCCACCTCTACGGTCAGTGCGCCGACCTCCCCTCGTTGGAGGAACTCGCCACCCGGCACGACCTGGTGATCCTTGAGGACTGCGCCCAGTCGCACGGTGCCCGGCAGAACGGCCGGCTGGCCGGCACCACCGGCAGGGCCGCCGCGTTCTCCTTCTACCCGACGAAAGTCCTCGGCGCCTACGGCGACGCAGGAGCGGTGGTCACCGACGACGCCGGCACCGACGCCGCGCTGCGCAGGCTCCGCTACTACGGCATGGAGCAGCAACGCTGCGTCGTCCGGACTCCTGGCCACAACTCCCGCCTCGACGAGGTGCACGCGGAGATCCTGCGCCGCAAGCTGCGGCGGCTCGACGGATACATCGAGGCCCGCCGCCGGATCGCGGCCCGCTACGCCCAGGGGCTGGCCGACACCGACCTGGCCCTGCCCGCGGTGACACCCGGCAACGACCACGTCTACTACCTCTACGTGGCACGGCACCCCCGGCGCGACGCGATCATCGAGGCCCTCCAGCCCCACGGCATCCACCTCAGCGTCAGTTACCGCCGGCCGGTGCACACCATGGACGGTTTCGCCCACCTGGAGCAGGCGGGGGGCCCGCTGCCGGTCACCGAGGCGCTGGCGGACGAGATCTTCTCCCTGCCGATGTACCCGTCGCTCTCCGAGGAACAGCAGGACAAGGTGATCGCGGCCCTGCACGAGGTGCTGCGCACCGTCTGACCCGGGCGCCGCCGGTGCGGACCGGAGGGCTCTGCGCGCCCACATCCCGCTGAGCGGGCGGGAGATGGGCGCGGAGCTGGGCGCTCAGCGGGAGAGCCGCAGAGGGAGCTCCAGCAGCCCGTGCAGGTTGAAGTGACTGTTGATCGGGAGGTCCTCGCGAAGCAGCTCGATCTTCGAATACCGCTCCAGCAGCTTCGAGAACACGGTGGCCGCCTCCAGGCGCCCCAGCACTGCGCCCAGGCAGAAGTGCGGGCCGGCGCTGAACGCCAGCGTTTTCGGCTCGGTGCGGGCCAGATCCAGGCGGTCGGGGTCGGGATAGCGTTCGGGGTCGCGGCCGGCGGCGTCCAGGAACCCGATCACATGGGAACCTGGCGGGATGACCTTGCCGCCGAACTCCATCTCCGCGGTGGCGATCCGGCTGGACAGGGTCACCGGCGGGTCGAACCGGGACAGTTCGTCCACGGCCGTCGCCATCAGCCCTGGGTCCGCCCGTAGCGCTTCCAGCGCCTCGGGCTGCCGCAGCAGGGCCAGCATGCCGTTGCCGATCAGGTTGACCGTCGTCTCGTGACCCGCGTTGAAGATGAGCAGGATGTTGGCGACGACCTCCTCCTCGGTGAGCTGCTCGTTGTCCTCCGCCGTCATCAGCACCGACAGCAGGTCGCTGTCCGGATCGGCGTCGCGTCGGGAGGCCATCAGCTCCAGTAGGTACGCGCGGAACTCCGGCTCCGCCTTGTTCATGGCGATGCGTCTGCGGGGCGTCACATCGGGGTCCAGGATGTACCCCACCTTGTCGGTCCAGTCACGGCACCGTGCGCGGTCCTCGACGGGTATCCCCAGCAGCTCCCCGACCACCGCGACGGGCATCGGCAGTGCCAGGTCCCGGATCAGGTCGCCCTCGCCCTCGCCCATGCTGTCGAGCAGACCGTCGACGATCTCCCCGATACGTGGCCGCAGACGGTCGATGTAGCGCGGCGTGAACACCCGCGCGATCAGCTTCCGCAGCCGGCGGTGCTCGGCCCCGTCCTGCAGCAGCAGCCACTTGCTGACGCTGCGCATGGCCGGGCAGGTCGGCCCGCCCCGGCTCATCGCCCAGCCCGGGTCCTTGGGGAAGGCGCTGGAGGAGTGCGGAGAGCGCAGCAGCGCTTCAACGTCGTCGTACCGGGTGAGCAGCCAGTAACCCGGTGCGATCTCGTGCACCGGATCGGCCTCGCGCAGCCGCTTGTAGTAGGCGAACCTGTCGGCGGCAAGGGCGGGATCGTTCGGGTCGTAGAGAACGCTCATGCCGTCCATTCCTCTACGTCGGTGGTTGCCGTGTCTGCGGGGCGGGAGGTCCGCGTGCCTGGTCTCTTCTCAGAGCCCATGGCCGACGCGGACACAGACATCGGCTCCAGAGCGGTCATGCCGCCACCCTCCGCACAGCCGATGTCTGCCCCACAGGTTATGGGGGCTGCCGAGAGGCGGAGAACCCCTAGAGTTGTTCATCCAGGTCCCGGCGGCCAATCTCGTGGGACAACTCAACCGGGCGCAACCACGCTGCCGGGCACGGGAGTTGGTGCTCGGATGGTCGCCGGACCCGCCGTGCGGGAACTGCCGGACGCCCACCGATTACCCGGGGGGCGCGCCCCCCGATGGCTTGCAGCACCAGCTGCCGAGGGCCCAGGCCGGAGGACGACGCGGTAGGCGATGACATCCCGCGGCTCCGTCGTCGAGCAACCGCACGACGGGGAAGCGGTGTTGGCGGTGGACGAGACCAGCGACCTGACGACGGGTGTGCCCACGGTGGGCGTACAGCGCCAGTACGCCGACACCGCCGGACGCACCGAGAACAGTCAGCCCGCCGTCCACCTCGCCTGCTCCACCGGGGCGCCGCGCGGCGGTCGGCCGGGAACCGTGCGTTCCGAGTCCCTGGACCCAGGATGCGGCCCGCTGCCGGGCAGGCCGTCCCGCCATGTGAGAGCGCGAGGCTCACCACGCCCCGAGGCGCCGCCGGGCCCTCTCCCGCCGGTCACACCCACGCCGCACGCCGGTTAGGGGTTGAGGCTAGGGGGGCGTCCCCTCGTAGTGTGACGGCCGGTGCAGACGGGCTGCTCGAACGCGCGGGGGTGAGGGCATGTCGGAGCTCGAGGCGGAGCGCAGGGCGCACTACCAGGCGACCGTGGTGCAGGGAGCCCTGCGCACCGCGGCCGCGGGCGGCGACCCGTACGCCTCGATCCTGCTGGTTCCGGACGATCCCTATCCGCTCTACGAGCAGGTACGCGAGCGGGGGACACTCCACCGCAGCGCGGTCGGTGTCTGGACGACTACCAGCCACCGCGTCGCGAACCAGATCCTGAGGGACCGGCGCTTCGGTGTCCGTACCCCAGAGGGGGAGAAACCTCCCGAGTTCATGCCGTTCGACAACTCGATGCTCGGACTGGACCCGCCCGACCACACCCGGCTGCGCAAGCTCGCCACACCCTCGCTGAACCCGCGCCGGCTCGCCCACTGGCAGCCGCACGTCGAGCGGTTCACCCACGAGCTGATCGACGAGATGCTGGCGGGCCGCGGTCAGGTCAACTTCATGCGGGCCTTCGCCCAGCAACTCCCGCTGCGGGTGATCGGCGATCTGGTCGGCATCCCGCCCCACCACCGGCAGTTGTTCTTCCGGCTCAGCCGCCGCATGGCCTACCTGCTCGACGGCGTGGCCACCGTCCCGGCCGCGCGGGGAGTGGTGGCGGCCATCGCGGAGATGACGGTGATGTTCCAGGAGATCATCGCCGAGCGGCGGGCCGACCCGCGCGAGGACTTGATCAGCGATCTGCTCCCGGCGGTCGAGGACGGCCGGATGACCATGGACGAGATGGTCCCGCTGTGCATGTTCCTGCCGCTGGCCGGTACCGAGACCACCGTCAACCTGATCGGCAACGGGCTGCTGGCCCTCCTCGAACACCCCGAGCAGTGGGACATGCTGGTCGCCGACCCGTCGCTGGCAGCCGCCGTCGTACGCGAGACCCTGCGCTACGACCCCTCCGTGCAGCAGTACCGCCGGATCGCGCACACCGACCTCCAGCTGGAGGGCGAGTCGATCGCCGCGGGCGAGGAAGTGGCGATCTGCGCGGGCGGGGCCAACCGGGACCCGGAGGTCTATCCCGATCCCGGAAGGTTCGACATCTCACGGGACCCGGGACCGGAGAACCTGGCCTTCTCGGCGGGCATCCACTTCTGCCTCGGCGCCGCGCTGGCCCGTATGGAGGCGGAGACCGCGCTGGCCGCCCTCGCCGCCCGGCTGCCCGGGATCCGCCGGGCCGGGCCGGTGCGCAGACGCGGCTCCTTCATCGTCCGCGGAATGCTCCAGTTCCCCGTCGACCTGCGCTGAGTACCGGCAGCGGCCGAGGCGCGGTCACGCGAGATAAGGGGCGGCCTCGCCCCATAGGGGTTGTCCGCCTTCGCGAGGCGTCCATAGCGTGCGGACGCGGATGTGCTGGATACGGCACCCGCGGCATGGCGGCTCCGGGTGGACCGTGGCCGAGCGGGAGCCTGGGAGGCACTGGCAGATGGCAGAGGACGAGACGCTCCGGGACTACCTCAAGCTGGTCACGATCGATCTGAGCAGGACGAAGCAGAAGCTGCGCGACCGGGAGGCCGCCGACCAGGAGCCGATCGCGATCATCGGCATGAGCTGCCGCTACCCGGGCGACGTCCACACGCCCGAGGACCTGTGGCGGCTGGTGGCCGGGGAACAGGACGCGATCTCCGGATTCCCCGAGGACCGGGGCTGGGACCTGGCCCGGCTCTTCGACGGCGACCCGGACAATGAGGGACACAGCTCTGCCCGCCAGGGCGGATTCGTCCACGACGCCACCGAGTTCGACGCCGGCTTCTTCGGCGTCTCCCCCCGCGAGGCGCTGGCGATGGACCCCCAGCAGCGACTGCTGCTCCGGGCGGCCTGGGAGGCGTTCGAGCACGCCGGCATCGACCCCCAGTCGGTCCGTGGCACCCGCACCGGAGTGTTCGCAGGCGGCAACGACCAGGGCTATCTGCGGCTGCTGGCGAACGAACCGAGTTCCGTGGGCCACCAGCTGACCGGCGGTGCGACCGCCGTGATCTCCGGCCGGGTCGCCTACACCCTCGGTCTGGAAGGGCCCGCGGTGACCTTGGACACGGCGTGCTCGTCATCCCTGGTCGCCCTGCACCTGGCCTGCCGGTCGCTGCGCAGCGGTGAGAGCACTCTCGCGCTGGCCGGTGGCGTCACGGTCATGGCCACACCCGGCGTCTTCACCGAGTTCACCAGGCAGCGCGGGCTGGCCGCCGACGGCCGCTGCAAGTCCTTCTCGGCGGACGCCGACGGCACAGGCTGGTCCGAAGGCGTCGGCGTCCTGCTGGTCGAGCGGCTGTCCGACGCCGTGCGCAACGGCCACGAGGTGCTCGCGGTGGTACGCGGCAGCGCGGTCAACCAGGACGGCGCGTCCAACGGGCTCACCGCCCCCAACGGCCCGTCCCAGCAACGCGTCATCCTCCAGGCGCTCGCCGACGCCCGCCTCTCCGCGTCCGACGTGGACGTGGTCGAGGCACACGGTACGGGCACGAGACTGGGTGACCCGATCGAGGCGCAGGCACTGCTCGCCGCCTACGGCCAGGACCGGCCCGAGGGGCGCCCGCTGCTGCTCGGCTCGGTCAAGTCCAACATCGGGCACGCGCAGGCCGCGGCGGGTGTCGCCGGCGTCATCAAGATGGTGCAGGCGCTGCGTCACGAGCAGCTGCCCCGGACACTGCACGTGGACGAGCCGTCCACACAGGTGGACTGGTCCGCAGGCGCGGTGGAACTGCTGACCGAGGGACGGTCCTGGCCCCGGGGGGAGAGGCCGCGCCGGGCGGGTGTGTCGTCGTTCGGGGTGAGCGGCACCAACGGCCACATCATCATCGAGGAGGCACCCGACACGGGTGCCGATCAGGAGGCGACCGAGGCCGGGGCGGGTACCGAGGCCGGATGGTCGGCGTGGCCGCTGTCCGGCCGCTCCGCCGATGCGCTGCGCCGCCAGGCCGGGCGGCTGCTGCCGGTGGCTGCCCAGGCGCACCCGGCCGATGTCAGTCTCTCGTTGGCGACGGGGCGTGCGGCGCTGGAGCACCGGGCGGTGGTGCTCGGTGACAGCCGGGAGGAACTGCTGGCCGGGCTGCGAGCACTGGCCGAGGGCGAGGACGTGCCGTCGGTGGTGC
>NZ_JAZDCX010000033.1:0-52693 GCF_036323805.1 Streptomyces rubellus | reverse complement strand
CGGATTCCGTCGCAAGCGACGGAATGGAATTCCGCAAGCGGAATTCCAAAGGCGGGACAATTCGCGCAAGCGCGAATTGTGGGCACCCGCGCAAGCGCGGTCGCCTGCGCGGGCAGCAAGGGGAGGTGCATCATGCGCGGGTCTGTGTAGGGCTTGGGAATCGCAGCCACCATCCCCACAACCGAGGTGACGGACCGCCGGTCTGACGGGGTGCCGACCCCATCGCAGTGACGGGCTCCGCTGCGCTCCACCCGAACCCCTCCCCCACCTTCGAAGCTGGCTGCTCACGTTCCTCAATGCCTCGTCGGTATACACGCCAATCCGCCTCCCTGAGCCGAAATGAGTTGCGTATTACCCACGAGAGAGAACGCAAGGTCCGCGTAATGCATCACCCTGGCTGGCTGTGTAGTGTTTGGGTTCTGGATGCACCACCCCTGACTCCGGCAGAAACTCACCGGTCGATTCAGAATTCAGCGGCTTGGACAGCTTAGCCACAGAACGGAAGCCCCGATATGCGAGCTTCGAAATTCGACGTGCGGAGGTACCGGAGCCGAACGGCCCCCTGGGGCCGGGCGGCGGAACCGCCCACCGTCGCCAGCCACGCCTTCCTGCCTTTGAGCGTCACGGTCGGCACCACCCGAGACGCAGCAACGCTGGTGCCGCCTATGGTCCGCACGGGGCCATGGAGTCGCACGCGAAGCCGCCTCAGCCACGATCCCCCGCCCGAGGCACCTCAGGAAGCCGCCTGCGGGCGCGTGTCGTCGTGAGCCCTGTGCACGGAGGCCGGTGGCTGAATGAGCCGCCTACGGGGCCGAAGGGGGCCTGCGCGGGTGCGGTGGGCGTACGAGCCGGGTGGCGGCCGTGGGCGGGGAGAACCGTGATGCCAGCGCACCGCCAGCTGCTCGTGGTTGGTGCCGTCGGTAGCGGGGTCGCCCCGAGAACCCGAGACCCTGGTACCGCCCTCGCGCGCGCGTGCGTCTTAAGGAAAAGAGGGGCACCACGGAGAACGTGCCTTGACCTGGGCTTTTGCGAAAGGTGATGTGTCAGCGCTGACACATTGACCTGCGGAAATGTGTCCGTGGTGTCACACCGACACCCGTATTCGCCAACCCAGCTTGTACAAGTGCGGAACGCTGCTGGTGAGGGCTGGTTTCCAGAGAACACACCTCGAAACCGTTGTGTCGGCGCCGACACCAAAGGGCCACGCCAGGATGTACAAATCTGCCAACCGAGCTTGAACAACTGCTAGTGTCCGGCGCGACCCCCAAGATCGAGGACAGGACCACCGTCGATGCCCCGCCAGCCCAAGCGCCCCACCGCCGGCCGCGGCAAGGCCCGGATCGCCGCCGTGCCGCCCGGTGGCGACAGCGCCTTCCGCGAGACCCTGTCCTCCCGGCTGGGCAAGGACATCAAGCCGCCCACCCGTAAGCGGCCCGTGCAGCAGATGGATGTCAGCGTTCGGTACACGTACCGCGCGCCGCACGACATGTACGGGCGGTCCGGCTACAGCGTGGTGTCCAACGACTTCCTCGCCGACGTCCTGGCCGTGCTCATCGCCCAGCACGGCATGTCGCCGATCCAGTCCGCGGTCCTGCTGTGGTGCATCGGCCGGCAGCGCGAAGGATGGCTGCGCGCGACGCACAAGAAGATCGCCGACAAGCTGGGCGTGGAGCGGTCGAACGTGACCCGGGCGATCGGCCGCCTGGAGCAGTGGCACATGATCCAGCGCGTGGACAGTGGGCTGATCTTCGTGAACCCGATGCTCGGCTTCGAGGGCAACGGAGACGTGCAGCGCGAGATCCTGGACTCCTTGCGCGACAAGGACGGGAAGCTGCCGGAAGACGTCTTCCCGGCCCTGAACGCCCCACCGCCACCGCGCAGCGTCCAGCTGGAGCTCGCTGTCGAAGACGGGGAAGATGAAGTGGTCGACGAGGAGGGGCGGGCATGCTGATCCAGGCGAGCGCCGGTTTCGGAATGCTGTACCGGCTGGACCTCACCAAGGCCGCCATGGAGCTGCTGAGCGCCCTCATCGAGCGCCAAGAGCCCGGCGGCGAGGTGAACGCCTCCCAGGCCGAGCTGGGGGCCCGCGTGGGCCTGTCGCGGAACTCCACGAACACCGCGATGGGACTGCTGGAGAGCAGGAACCTCGTACTGAGGCCGAAGGACCGCAAGTACCGCACCTACTACCTCCACCCCTACATCGCTTCCTACGCCTCCCAGGAAGAGCTGGAGGAAGCGATCGAGGACGCTGCCGAGCGCATCAAGTCCGGCGAACTGCCCGAGATCACCGTTCCGCTGTACGAGACCGCGCCGCCCAAGCGCCAGAGCCAGCCGCTCCGGGCCGTCCGCGCCGCCGGGTGACGCCGCCCGTCATCACCCCCGGGCGATAACCGACCGCAAAATGTGTCCCTGCCGCACAGGAATGTGCAGCAGGGACACACACGTCTGCCCGAGCGGGCGCACCCGGAGCTGTATGCAGCAGCCGTGCATAGATCCCACCCGGAACATCGCAGATCTGCGATCTTATGCAGCGCTGCAGCGGGCCCACCGTCGTACTGGAGCCCACAGAGCAGGAGTCGGCGGCCGGGTGCAGCACGGCCCGAGCAGCGCGTGCAGCAGCTGGCCGTGCTGCACGGCCCGGGCGGGCTACTGCTCGTGCAGCACCCGTGCGGCGCCCGGCCCATGCAAATGCTGCGCTGCGCAGCGCAGCACCCAGAGACCGCACTGCTGCACCCGGCGACCACCACCAGGAGCAGGAGCAGCAACCGAGCAGCAGCACCAGGAGCAGCTTCTACAGCACGGTGCCGTGTAGGGCGCGGCGGTCGCCGGACATCGCGTAGCGGCGCGCAGCGAGCCCGTGTTCGAGGGGCTCGCCGATCTGCTCGCACAGCAGCGCCAGGACGTCGGCGGCGTCGGTGTCGGAGAGGTAGACCGGGGCGACTTCGAGCATCAGCTCGCCGATCGCGTGGGTGCTGGCCGCGCGGTCGTCGACGACTGCGCGCAGCGCGGCGACGGCCGGGTCCGCCGACGGATCGGCGGGCGGTGGCGGGGCGGTGCGGACGTCGCGGACGGCCTGGCGGACCACCGCGCGCACCGTGGCCGTGTCGAGGGCCTGGAGGCCGCTGTGGGCGAGCGTGGCGAGGCGGCGGGTGATCAGGCTCCGCGACGACGTCCGCACGGCTGGAGACGGCGATCAGGGCGCGCTGGGACAGGCCGTAATCGAGCGCGGCCGCGGCGGCCGGGCCGATGTCTCGCGTGCTTTTCCAGCCAGGAGTGTCTTTGGAGTGGCTGTGACCTGGGCAGGCACGTAGCGAACATGTCGGGGACGTGGGTGCGGACTCACCGTGGTTCACTCGATCAGGGGTTAACCTCTCCCTGAGTCGTACCGATTTCCCCTGGAGGTAGTTCCCCCGATCCTCTGGTCTTGCTCAAACCTTTTCCCGGCACTGCCTCTCGCGGGGAGGATCGGGTCATGAACCTGAGCGCGCAGCAGACCAGCAACCTCATCCCGTTGGCTACCGTCATTGCGGCGCTTCTGGCATTGGTGGGGGTCGTGATCAACCTGTACTTCACCCGGCGCCTGGCGAAGGACCGTGAGGCATTCGAGGTGTCGATGAAGAAGACGGAGCACGAGGCGGCACTGAAGGTAGCGATGCATAAGGAGCGGGTGAACCGGTTCGCGGAGGTGTATACGGCGGCTCTGAGGCTGCGGGAGGCGTTCACTACCGAGCGCGCGAAGAAGGACCAGGACAGGGTGATCGAGACGATCATAGAAGCGGACGCGGAGCACCAACTGGCCGTACCGATCATCGAAATGACCTCAGAGATGTCCAAGGCTCTCATCGCGGCACGGATTGCGTGCGCGGCGGTGCTGGTCGATGGCACGGCTCAGATGCGCTCCGCGACTAACCAGCTGCGGGATTTGGCTGACGCCATCGAAGGCGGTTGGAAAGGTACTGGGACGATCCTGTGGGCTGACCCGATCGAAGCACTGGACACCACCTATGCACGGGAGAAGCTGAAGGAGCTGGACCGCTGGATCGAAGCCTTCCCCAGCGTCCCACCCGCCTTGTAGACCCACCGGCCATGGCGGGCCAGCCCTGGATCAGGGCGTCTCCCTGGGAGACGGTTGTCCGTCTTCGAGTAGTGGGGCTTCGAGGTCGGCGATGCGTTTGTCGGCGAAGCGGACGTTGTCACGGGCCGCGGCGAGCCGGTCGGTCGCTCGCCGGTTCTCCTGCTCCAGTTCGCGGACGCGCTTCTTGAGCATGGAGTTCTCCGTGGTGATCCGGACGATGTCGTCCTCGGTCCATTCCGTCCGCAGGTCACGGATCTGGCCGAGGAGTTCGGCGATCTGTGCTCGCTGGTTCAGGACCTCGTCCTGGGTTGCCTTGAGTGCGTCCTCGGTGTTCAGTGCCCGTTCCCTCCAGGACGCTTCGCGCTCCGCGAGTTCGTCCTGGCGGTCCTGGATCCGGCGGCCGGCTGCCCGGCGGGTCGCTTCCTCCACCAGCGTCCGGGCCTGCGGGTGTTCGTAGAGGAAGGTGCGCGAAACGTCCGCGTTCCGGGCGACGGCCGAGACCGTGATGGGGGTCTTGGTCTTCACCAAGTGCGTGACTGCGTCCTTGATCCGGCGGAGGCTGGCCTCGGTCCGCTGCTGGCGGGCCTGGAGCGCCTGTGCCGTGCGGGGGGTGGGAAGGGTCTGGGTCATTCGGAGTCCTCCGACTGGTCCGGATCGTCTTGTTCACCTGCGGCGGCGAGGTCGGAGGCGCGGAAGGCGATGCTCCAGAGCCGCTGGAAGTTAGTCTTGTGGGCGCCGCAGGTCCATGGCGAGGGCCTGGTCGAGCAGGCCGAGTGCGGCGAGCGCCTTCTCCAGGCCGTCGATGGCCTGGGAGGTCGGCTCGAAGACCTGGTGCAGGTAGTCGGCGGTGGCGTCGTCCGGGGCCCGCTCCGCGAGCGATCTCCACTGCTCGCGTTTCCGGTGCCAGTAGAGGAGGTCGGCCCCGGACATGACGAACTTTTCGCAGCCTTCGCAGTTCAGCTTCCAGGGGCAGGCGTCGCCGCGGACGACCGGCTGGAAGGTGCAGAGCCCGCCCTCAGCTGGGGTGCTGCGGCGGGACAGATCCACTGCCATCGCGCGGGCTGCCTCGCGGCTCATGCCCTGGCTGGGCGAGGTGAGGAGCTTGCCCGGATGGGCGGAGCCCGGGCCGGCGACCCAGACGTGGTGCAGGACGTCCTCGATTTCGGAGGAGGCGACTCGTGCGTAGTGCTCGGCCATGCGGCCGGAGACCTGGCCGAGGTACTGCTTGGCCGGCGGTGACCGCGCCATGGATCGCTGCGAGCGCGAGGGCGACGTCCAGGAGCCGGTACGCCTGGGCGCGGCTGAGGCCGAACTCCGCCCGGCAGTACGACTCCCAGCTGCTGTGCCCGAGCGGGAGCCAGATGCGGGCGGCGTGCGCGTCGTGGACCCGGGCGGCGAGCACCGCCACGGAGCGCCGGACGTCGTCCATCGCCTCGCGCAGCCCGGCCGTCATCTCCCGGGCGCGGGCCACGGTCAGCGGCGGCCGCGCCGGTACGGCCCCGCGGCCGCTGGTGACTACCGGTTGCCGCCCGGGTGGCAACCGGTAGATACGGCCGTGGCTACGATCGGAAACGCCCTGACCCCGGCAGTTGCGATGCCGGGGTCAGGGCGTTGTCGCCGGTGGCTATCCGAGCCAGGTGATGGTGAGGACGGACAGGCGGCGCAGGGGCTGGTTCACCCAGTAGGTGAGGGACAGCTGGCCGACGGAGGCGTGCCGGACGTCCTCGCCCTCGGGGTCCTCCGTGTTCCACTGCCGGAAGCCCCATGGATCGCCGGCGGCGGCGTCCAGGACGTCCCACACCGTGTCTTCGACGTGCTCGGGCAGGGTGTCGAGGACCTTCGCGGCCGGGGCGGAGAAGCGGACCGCGTACGGCTGTTCGGTCACCGGCGCCTGCCGCGGAGCTCCGCCATGTCGATGAAGTCGCTGTCGTCGTAGCCGGAGGCGACGAACGCGTCGACGGCCGGGGCGGAGGCGAGGCGGCTCTGCCAGTCCTGGACGACCTCGTACAGCGGCGCGAGGGAGAACGTGCGCCGCGATTCCTCAAGGGCGGCCGCCCACTCCCGCTCGAAGGTCGGCACCCACTGTGCGGCGCGCGCGTCGGCGCGCAGCTGGGCGAGGAGTTCGGCCGGCGCCCCGGGCGCGGGGGCGTACGGCGTGACGGGTGCGTGGTCGGGCTGCGCGCTCATCTGGTCCTCCCGGCGGGTCCTCCCTTCACGGTACGCGCGACGGATCGCCGTGGATGCGGTCATGGGCAGATCCCTCCTACGGGGTGAGCGGCGGCACGAGAGCCGGGCCCCGGCAGTTGCGATGCCGGGGCCCGGCCCGAGGTGTGCCGACCGTCAGGCGGCCGGGGTGAGGGTCAGGGCGTAGTGGCGGCCGGTGGCCAGGTGGACCGTGAGGGTATCGCCGTCGGCGGTGGCGGCCCGGTAGGCGGAGTGGGCCAGGAGCGCGGGGACGACGACGTCGCGCAGCACGGCGGCGGCGGGACCGTCGGCCGGGGCCGGGGCCGGGGCCGGGGCGTCCGTCGGGTTCTGGAAGACCTCGCCGTCGGGGCCAGCCTGGAAGTCGAGCACCCAGGAGTGCCCGGCCGCGGTGAAGACGATGTCGCCCCGGGTGTCAGCGTCGGTGACGTCGCTGGTGCCCGGGTGGTCCTCCAGGACGTCGGCCAGGCGCACGGCTTCTTCGTCCACGGCGGTCAGGTGGCTCTTGTCGCGGTCGATGGGCGGATTTGTGACTGAGCACCTCAGTTGGCGGATTGAGCGTTTCAGTTGGCGGTCTTGCCCGCGCTGGGAGTATCGGCCCGCTTTACTCGAAGCATGGCAAACCTGGTTTACATCGATGAGACCGGCTCTGTTGGGAAAGGCGCCAACAAGCAGAAGCTACTGACGCTGGCCGCCGTGCTCGTGCATGAAGACAATGTGCAGCCCCTCGCAGACAAGTTCCGTCAGATCGCGAGGACCCACCTGGGATGGGTGCCAGCCGACTTCGAGCTTCACGGAAACGAGATCTGGCACGGCACCGGCCACTGGAGCTCCCTGCCGCACGCCGGGCTCATCGCCGTGTACGAGGACGCGATTTCGGTCATCAACGATCTCGACATCGGCGTGTCCCATGCCAGCATCCACAAGGAGCGCCTGCGCACTCGGTACGGCGGGGACATGAGCGGGAACGCCTACCTCTTGGCCTTGCAGTTCCTTCTGGAGAAGATCGACAGCGGGTATATGGGCAACAAGATCCTCATCGCCGACGAGCAGAAGGAACACCAACTGCGGGCGGTGAAGATGGTTGCCGAACTCCAGGACTGGGGCTGGGGCGAAGTGCCCGGGGCTAAGCTCAGGACCGTCATCGACTCCATGCACTTCGTGAGCTCGCACGCAAGTCCGGGGGTACAGCTGGCCGACCTTGTTGCCTACGCGCTACAGCGTCAATGGAACCAATGGGACAGGCATCCGGCTGCCAGGGCGGCAATCGGCAGGGTCACCGACGTGGTCTCCCAGCACACTCGCACCTGGCGTGAACCCTGGCCAACCTGATCACTGCGGGGTCCGCGTGGGGTCCTGCCTCGTACGCTTCTCGTCGCCAACTGGTTTGTGTCATTCGCCAACTGAAGCGCTCAGTCACAGGATTTTCGGTGGGCACGCTTTTCGCTCCTAGTCAGTAATCCAGATCGAGGTAATCGATGTCGTTGATTTCCACGTCCGACAGTCCCATAGCGCGACCGCCGCCGTCCTGGAAATACACTTCTTTGAAACCTTCGGCGATGATTCCGCGCATCTGCTGGTCGCTGGCCCCCGCGTCGCGGGCGTCGAAGAGGCGCTGTGCGTACTGCGGGGGGAGGTGCACGGTGAGCCTGCGGAACCGTCCGTCGTCGGTCGTGCCGACTGGCGCGGTGTAGCCGAACCGGGCCCTGGTTTCCACCGTGATCCCGCCCGTGGTGGCGGCCTTCTTCCGCCGGCGCTTGCGCACCAGCGGCTGCCACCGGGCCCGTACGGCGCCGTCGATCTTGGCGGCGACGTCGGCGCGGGCGTGCTTGCGGGCGCCGCGCCGGTAGCGGTTCACGGAGTCGGCGGTGACCCCGATCTCCGCCGCGACGGCCTTCGCGCTGCCGAACTGCTTGAGCAAGAACCCGATCTGGCCCTTCAACGTCTTGGGCGGGTCCTTGGTGAACGCCTCGCGGTCGGCCCGCTCGATCGCGTCGTCGATCTCCCCCACCGTCTACTCCCCTTCGTCCAGGACGGCGTCGCCGCCCTTGATGTGGCGGGCCGGGTTCAGGCCCTTCTCCATCAGCTCCACCGCCCACAGCATCGGCTGGACGCCCTCCAGCTTCGCCAGGCCCGGCGTGGGCCCGAGACGGAACCCGCCGGGCTGAGGCTTACCCGAGGCCGCGTACGGCAGGAAGTCCAGCGGGGAGGCGCCCGGCGAGGGGTAGACGACGCAGTCGGAGAGCACGGCGAGCGGGAACAGCCCGGTCATCCGGGACATGTTCAACAGCTTGCGGTGCATGTTGACGCGGGCCTTGCTGATGACGGCGGCGCGGATGTCGGGGCGCCAGGTCGGCCGCTCCAGGGCCGGCCACGGCTCGCCCTCCTTGTAGTGGCGGCCCTGCGGGCGCTCGCGGAGCTTGCCGACGCCGCCCTTCACCGTGGCCTTGATGGCGGACAGGACGGCGGCCAGGGCCGGGTCGACCTGCTTGTGCTGCTCCATCGCGGCGAGGAAGGCGCGGTCGTCCAGGTCCCGGGTGACGCCGAGGTCGGCGAGGGTGTCGACGTAGGCGTTCTTGAGGCGGTCGTGCCACGGGTCCAGGTATGCGCCGGTCTCGCGGCGCAGGTACGCCTCGATCGGGTGCACGTCGTAGCCGAGCTCCTGGGCGTAAGCGACGGTGTGCGTGGCGTACCAGGCCGGGCCGGTCGGACGGCTGCCGTCCGGGGTGAACGGGCTGGGTAGGCGCGGGTCGATCTCCACGTGGGAGAGGTCGACCAGCCAGGACCCGGGGATCTTCGGGTTGAACTTCGGGGCGTGGAAGTGGTCGGGGGCGGACAGACCGACGACCAAGCGGGCCGCGGCGGCGAGGAAGGCGGTGTTCAGGTCCAGGCCGACCGCGAAGGGCAGCGTGCACTCCTCATCGGTGAGCAGGTCCACCGGCCGCACCCACTGGTACGCCTCCTCGTTGAGGAACCCGCCAGTCCAGCCGGAGTTCACGACCACGGGGTGTTCCGGGGTGGCCTCCGGCGGCGCCGGGTTCATCGGCTCCGTGCCCAGCGAGCCCGGGTTGTAGGCCGAGATCCAGTTGCCGGTCTCCGTGTCGCGCTCCGGCTTCGTCGGCGGGCGCAGTGCCGTCATCAGCTCCAGGCCGGAGACGGCGGTGGAGCCGCGCGGGGTGATGACCCGCTGGGCGTACACCCCGAGGACGCGGGCGATGTCGGCCGGCTCCATCTCTGCCACGCCGGGCCAGGACCGCTCATCGAGGGCGTCCCAGGACAGGATCGCCAGCTGCACGCACTGCCGCTCGCGCCCCTGCGCCTTGCGGTAGATCCGCGCCCACGGACCGAACCCGCGCTGCGTGAGCTGCCACTTGGCCTTCACGACCTGCTTGACGACCGGGTGGTCCTCCGGCAGGCGCAGGGAGCGGCGCTGCTCGTGGCCCTGAAGGCGCTCGGGCAGCCCGAGCTTCACGGCGGCCGCGGCGGTGAGCACGATCAGCGGGTCGGCGTCCTTGCCGTAGCGGTTGAGCTTGGGCGCACCGAGGCCGGACTCACGCAGCGTCCACTCCACCAGCTCCGGGACCGTGCGGGCGGGGCAGTCGAGCACGATGCCGTCGACGCCGTACGCGGACCCGTCGCCATCCAGCACGGCGAGCGGGCCGTGCGGGAACCGCGGGTCGACGGCGGGCTTCGCCGCCTTCTTCGCCACCGGGCGCCGCGACGACGTCGCCGGGCGGGCGGAGCGCTCCGGCGCGGCAGGCTCCGCCTCGATCCCCTCGGGCGCGGCCGGGCCGGTGAACGTTTTCGGCACCTGCGACTGCGGCACGGCGGCCGGAGCGGTCGTGACGGTGCCGGGCGCGGGGTACTTCGCCGCCCAGCCGTTCAGCAGCCGCTGGTACGCCTCCAGGCGCGGCGACTTCGGCTCAGAGCGGCCGTTCTCGTAGTTCTTCACCGACTGCGTCGTGGTCTTCAGTGCGGCCGCGAGGCGGGCCTGGGTGATGCCGGCGGCTTCACGCAGCCGGGCGCGCTCCGCCGGGGGTGGCAGCTGCGGCTCCTCCTCCAGTAGCGCGTCGATGTTCGCGAACAGCTCTTCCTCAGATGCCATGGGGAATCTCCTTTCGCCCCCCAGCCTAGCAGATTTAACCCATCTAGTTATCCAATTTTTTAACCTGCTCTGATTCTTGGGGGGGTGGGGTGTGAACGTCGTCAGGGGCAGGCGCAGGCCCTGCCTTGCGGCTCACAGGCGTATATGACGCGGCTTCTACCTGGGGAAACGCCGCGTGAGGCTCACAGGGAGCGACTCAGTTGTTGGGAACATCCCTCCCGGACCGGCGTGCTCGGTACGGTGGCGACCATGGCGGATCAAGATGAGACGCAGGACGGGTGGGCGCGGGGACAGTGGGGTGCTGCCGAGCCGTCGCCGGGCGCACCGCCCGGCACGGTGCGGGTCGTCACCGGCACTAGGGCTCGGCAGGTGAACGAACAGGAGGCGCGCGACTTCGGCATCTCCACCGACCGGGTCTGCCTGGAGATTGAGCACGTCTTCTACGACGTCGAGGACGACGTGCTGCGGCAGACGGTCACCGTCGACTACAGCGGCCAGCCGTACGTCACCCGGCACGTGCCCGCCCCCGAAGAACTCGCGCGCCGCGAGTAGCCAGCCCTCAGTGCCTGACCCGCCGGTCACGCCGTCTGCTTCGGGCGACGCGGCTCGATCCGCTGGCCAGTCTTCTCCGCACGCGCCCGGCGCAGCGCGGCGGCTTCAGTCGCCGCGGCCTAGGGCCTGTTGTGAAAGTGCTGGTCGCAGCCACTCGTCGATGGCTGCGACCAGCTAGCCGTTGCGCGACTGGACGGGCCTGAGTTGAGACGGCGGCAGGCTGAAAGCCCGCCGGAAAAATTCCGGCCCCGCGTTCACGATCAAGGCTTCCTCCACCCCTTAGCTCATGACCGGCCAACTGGCCGCGCCCGTACGGGAAAGAAGGGGACTTCCTGGTGGACCCGGCCACGACCGTCATCGTCTCGATCGTCACCGCTAAGGCCTTCGCACTGCTGGCACTGTGGCTGCGCCTTCGCTGGCAGGCTCACCACGAACAGGACCGGCACCGCTACCTTCTCGGTGTCACCGAGAAGATAGCGGTTGGCGACCAGGTCGAACTGGACGACCAGCACCGTGACGGCCACCGCCTGCACGTGACGATCATCCGCACTCCGGTCCATGGGGAGGACCAGGCAACGTGAGCACCTACGACGCGGCAGACGGCACCGGCCGCCCAGCCACCGCACCGACAACTGCCGGCCCGCCCGGACAACGCCACAGCGCCCGGCAGCAGACGGATGACGAGTTCTCCGCCTTCTACCGCGCACACATCCGCCCCTTGGTCGCATTCCTGGTCAACCACGGTGCCGGCGTGCAGACCGCCGCGGACATCGCGCAGGAAGCCATGACCGACGCCTACCGGAACTGGACCGGCATCACTCACCCCAAGGCGTGGGTCCACAAAGCCGCCTCCCGCGCCCTCGTCCGCAAGATCGCCTCCGTCGAAGAACCCGTCGAAGAAGTACCCGAACCCACATCCCTGCTGGCCCGCCCCGATGCCATCGCGGAATGGGAGACCCGGCATGACGTGCTGCCCCTGCTGCGCAGCCTCCCGCCGAGGCAGAGCCAGGTCCTGGCCTGGACCCTGGCCGGCTTCACTCCCACCGACATCGCCGGCCACCTCGGCCTGACCGCTGAGAACGTACGCGCCAACCTCATGAAAGCCCGCCGCGCTGCCGCCGCCCACCTCAACGCACGGGAGGAGGAACAGTGACCGACCACCGAGCACACAACCACCGTGACCAGGCCGTGGACCACCGGCTCACCCACCACCAGCACGCCCTGACCAACGCGCTGGACGACATCCTCGACGCTGAAGCCGGGCTGCGCGAAATCCTCATCCACTCCCGCCACGACACCGCCGTGGACGACCTCGACACCGTCCTCGACACCGAAGCCGGACTCGCGGCCGTTCTGCCTCCCACCCCCGAACCCGCTAACCCGCCCAGCACACACGGCACCCCCCAAGACCACACAGGCGCACAGGAATTCCTCCTCCTCAGCCCTGCAGACCGCATGGCCCTGCGCAACCACCCCCGTGTTAAAGAAGCCAGCCAAGCCCGCGCCTCCGCCCTCGCCCACGCCCGAGACCTCGACCTCACCCTCGGCCGCGCCCTCGCCCTCGCCCACGACCTCACCCATGACCGCGCCCTCGCCCTCGCTCGTGACCGCGCCCTTGACCGCGCCCTCGCCCTCGCCCACGCCCTTGGCCGTGCCCGAGCCCTCGCCCTCGACCCCGCCCTCGCCCTAGACCGCGCCCGAGACCTCGCCCTAGACCGCGCCCGAGACCTCGACCTCGACCGCGCCCTCGATCTCGCCCTCGATCTCGCCCGCGCCCTCGATCTCGACTTCGATCGCGCCCAGGCCCTCGCCCACGCCCACGCCCGAGACTTCACCCACGCCCTCGTCAGGGGCTTTGACCTCGGCCGCGTCCGCGACCGCGCCCACGACCTCACCCGCATCGTCCTCGATATCCATGCTGCTGAGGTTCGCCGGGCCATCGGTCTGGCGCTCCGCCGGGAACCCCCTGAGATCGACGAGGACTCGCTGCACACGCTCCTGAATGACTTCACCACTGCCGATCTGAGCGACGCCGACCTAACTGACATGGATCTCAGCGGAGTCCACTGGTCGGAACACGGCACGCAATGGCCGCCAGCCCTCGACGTCGAAGACCTCAAGGCCCGCTCCGACGAGACCCCGCCCGGCAGCGGAACTTGGACCGTCCGTTCTGGAACCGCAACCATCCGTGACCTCGCCGGACTGTGAACCCCGCAACCCCCGGCGGAGCGCCGAGCGCGCGGGCTAGGGTCTGTTGCGAGAGTGGATCTTGTTCGTTGATGATCATGCCTCGTGGGACGTGGGGATCTGACGAACGGCCAGTGGGCCCGGCTTGAGCCGTTGCTGCCGCAGGGCATCAAGCCGGGTCAGCCGCAGGTGTGGACACGGCGGCAGCTGATAGACGGCATACGGTGGCGGACCCGGACCGGTGCTCCCTGGCGGGATGTACACGAACGTTATGGGCCGTGGGACCGGGTCTATGGCCTGTTCCGGCACTGGCAGCGGGACGGCACCTGGGCGAGGATCCTCACCCAGCTCCAGGCCGAGGCGGACGCGAAGGGTCTGATCACCTGGGATGTCAACGTCGACTCCACCGTCTGCCGGGCTCACCAGCACGCCGCTGGCGCGGCGAAAAGGAGGACCTCCAGAAGGAGCCGCCCGGCGGGGTCTTCGTCGAGCCGGCCGACCACGGCCTGGGATGGTCCCGCGGCGGACTGACCAGCAAAATCCACCTCGCGGTCGAGCAGCGGCACGCGGTCGAGTGCGGGATCAACCGGCTCAAGCGCCATCGTGCCGTCACCGCGCGGTACGACAAACTCGCGGTCCGCTACGAGGCGACTGTGCTGGTCGCAGCCATCAACGAGTGGCTGTGACCAGCACTTTCATAACAGGCCCTAGCGGCGGCGCTGTACGCGGGCCGCCTCGATCGGGGCCGGCTGCTCGTCCGGCATGTGGGTCTCCGGGAAGGCACGGGCGCGAGCGCGCGCATCGCGGCGGTCTGCCGCTCCACCGCGTCCGCGATGGCGGGGTCCACCCGGCGCGGCGGCGCCACCTCCTGGTGCGCGGCAAGCGCACGGCGGTAGCCGTCCGAGGCGGTCTTCCGCATGCGCACCGGACCGGCAGGCGCGGCTGAGGGCTCCGGGTCGGCGTCGGCCGGCTCGCGCGTCGGCACCGTGCCGGGCGCGAGGATCTTCAGGGCGCGCACCACACCGTGCGGCCGGCCGACTCGTTGGCGGCCGCGATGACGCGGGCCAGTTCCACGCCGGATGTCTCATCGCCGCTCGTGCCTGCCCCCACGGGGATGTAGCCGAGGTTCAGGTGCGCGAGGCCAGTCACCTGCTGCACCTGCTCCACCAGCCGCCCGGTGAACATGCGCCGGGCCGACGTCTCGCCGTACCGGTCGATGTGGTCGAACACCAGCTGCAGGTCCTTCATCGCGCGTACCCGCCAGTCGCGGACCTGGTCGCGGGTCAGGTCCGCGAGGACGAGCTCCTGCTCCTGGTCGACGTCGTCGACGACCACTTCCGTATCATCGCCCGCGGCCACATCGCCAGCGTCATCCTCATCGGCACCGACACCTTCACCCTGGTGCACCTGACCGTCCTGTGACAGATTGCGGGCTGCCGCGTTGCAGGGCGGTGCTCACAGGCCGGCTTGCGAGACGCCGCTCACCAGCTGGGACAGGATGTCCATGATGCCCTGCCCGACCGGGGTGGGGGCCAAGAGAACGCCCAGGGCCAGGACGATGACGACGGTCAGCTTCTCGTCGAACCGGCTCCTGGCCTCGGTGCGGCGGCGCAACCGTATGAGGACAATGACCGCGAGCAGGACCGCCACGTTGATCGTCACCAACTGCCCAACCTCCCAGATCACGGCCGCTTCGTCCTGGCGGAGCAGCCAGGCCTGCCCCAGCCCTCTTGTGTAGCCGGAGCCGGTGGGCGCTGTCCGGTGTTTGCGGGTGCTTGGCGGTAAAGCGCCCTCCTGGCCGGAACACGCGAGAACCAGAAACTACGGGTACGAGGCGCGGAGCCCCTGCCGGCGGCGCTCCGGTCCGCTCGTAGCGCTGCGGCCCCGGATAGACCGATTCTCGTCACACCAAGTACCCAAAGCCTGACGTTTTGTCAGTGGCGTGTGCTTCGATGGTTGGTTGACGCAGGAGACCAGCAACGGCCTTGGGGGGTTGAGGTGGCCGCGATGCGTGATGCCGAACGCAAAGACGGTACGGCAGCAGGCCCGTGCTCCGGCCCGGTGCCCGAAGCGGAGACGGGAGTGGCAGCCGGCATCGGCCTGCCGCTGACTTCCCCGGCCGCCCCGGTCCGCGGGAGCAGGCGGTGAGCGGGCGGCGCCCGGCGCGGCGCTCCTCCCCCCGTAAGCGGCGGCCGGCCCGCCGAAGGCAGCAGGGCAACGATCTGCTGACCGTCCTAGCCGTGGGCGCCATGGCGCTGGCGGTGGTCGGCGCGGTGGTGCGGTGGCTGCTGGAGAACTGGTGGCTGCTGATGCTCTTGGCCGCAGCGGCCGCGAGCGTCGGCGGTGCGCTGTGGCACACCCGCTCCCAGCGGGCGCGGTGGGAGCGGGTGCGCGCCCAGGGGCTGCGCTACCGGCTGGCCCAGCTCGACGCTCTGCACTACGACGCCTTCGAGTATGCGGTGCGGGACCTGATGCGCCGCGACGGCTGCGCGGATGCGCAGAAGCTGGGCGGGCGCGGCGACAACGGCTGCGACGTGCTGGCCACCGATCCGTTCGGGCGGCGCTGGGTGATTCAGTGCAAGCACCGTTCCAAGGGCCTGGCCGGGGCCGCGGTCGGCACTCCGGACCTGCAGGTCCTCAACGGCACCGGCCGCCCGGTTCACCGCGGGGACGTGGTGGTGCTGGTGACCAACGGCCGGTTCTCCGCCCCGGCCCGCGACTTCGGGAAGCAGCAGCAGCTGCACCTGGTCGACCGCAAGCTCCTGGGGCAGTGGGCGGCCGGCTCCCGCCCGCTGTGGGAACTGCTGGACCGCATCCCACCACCCAGACGGGCCACACCCCGCTCCTGAACCCTCCGTCAGCGCCCCGGGCCCCACACCTGATCGGGCCCGGAACGCCGGTCAGTCCTGGACGTGCACGGTGACGTAGAGGTCTCCGGGCGCACCACCGTGCTTGCCGGGGCCGCCGAGCTCGCGGATCCGGATCTGCTGTCTGTCCTTGAGACCGGCAGGGATGCGGACCCTGTAGGTGCGTTGCTCGCGGATAACCTGGCCCTCCCCCTCGCAGGTGGTGCAGGCCCGCGCCGCCTTCTCGTCTTCCCTGGTGGCGCAGGCGGGACAGGCCTTGTGGGCGGTGATGCGCAGGGGGATGATCGCGCCGTCTGCGGCTTCCGCCTGGCTGAGGACCACCTCGCTGGCGATGTTCGGGCCGCGGCTGGGCGGTGTATCGCCGAAGTGACGGTCGTGGATCTCCTCGAGGAGGCCGTAAACCTCGTCGGCGCTGTCCGGACGCTGGGCCGGGTCCTTGGCCAGGAGGCGGCTGACCAACCGCTCCAGCTCCCCGGGAGCGTCCGGGCGCAGGGTGCGCAGCGGCGCGGGCTGTTCGTTGAGGTGCTGGTTGATCAGGTGCCAGGACGTGCCGGTGAAGGGCCGCTGCCCGGCGACCATCTCGTAGAGCACGCAGCCGAGCGAGTACAGGTCGGAGTGGTGGTCGAAGGTGCCGGACAGCGCTTCGGGAGCCATGTAGGCCGGGGTGCCGATCAGGACGCCAGTAGTGGTGATGTCGTGCCGTTTGTCGCTGCCCTTGGTGATGCCGAAGTCGACGACCGTCGCCTTGCCGCTGGAGCGGACGATGATGTTGGACGGCTTGACGTCCCGGTGGGTCAGGCCCGCCTCGTGCGCGGCGTCCAGGGCGTCGGCGACGCAGGCGGCCGTGTACAGGGTCTTCGGCAGAGGCAGTCGTCTGTCTTCCAGGACGGCGCTGAGCGGTTTGCCGGGCAGCAGCTGCATCACCAGGTAGGCGTACAGCGGCCCGTTGTGCAGCGCGGAGCCGAAGTCGTGCACGGTGACGATGTGCGGGTGGGACAGGCCGCCGGCGACCGCGGCCTCGCGGGCGAACCGGGCCACCTGCCGGTCGCTGTCCGCGTTGCCGTCGCCGGTGAGGACCTTGACCGCCACCAGCCGGTCGACCTTGGGATCGTGTGCCTTCCAGACCTGCCCGAACCCGCCCGTACCGAGCTGCTCGATCAGTCGGTAGCGGCCATCCAGCACGGTCCCTGCCTGCACGACTCCCCCTCTTCGGTACGCGCCGCGACGCCTGGTGTACCAGACGTGTGCCCGTCACGCTACGCCCGCACAACCACCGGTGGCAGAAGGCCGCGGAGGGTCTTCTGCCACCGGCCGGGCGGGATGGCACTTGCTGCCGGAGCTTTCAGATGTAGACGACGCGGACGACGGTGACGGTCAGCACCGCGTCGCTGACGTAGAAGCGGACCACCACCGAGCCGACGGTGGCCTCGCGTCGGCTTTCATCGCCCTTGACCGGGGTGGAGCCGTGCCCGTAGGGGTCGGCGGCCATGCGCTGCATCCCGGCGTCGAAGGCCGCCCGCAGCGCATGG
Organism: Streptomyces rubellus; assembly: GCF_036323805.1. Classification (NCBI taxonomy): domain Bacteria; kingdom Bacillati; phylum Actinomycetota; class Actinomycetes; order Kitasatosporales; family Streptomycetaceae; genus Streptomyces; species Streptomyces rubellus. Next base: position 35,176 of record NZ_JAZDCX010000033.1, on the reverse strand, counting down.
GGCATGGAACGGCGGGCCTGGTCGGCCGGCGGGGCGTACTGGAGGCGGTAGCGGCTCACGCCACTTGAGAGCCCGGGGAGCCGGCGTCGGTGGCGCCGACGTCCTCGCCGCGGGCCAGGCGCTCGAACAGTGCCTCGTCCTCGTCGTCGGCGCCAGTGCCGGCCAGCGCCCAGCGCACCAGGGTGGCGGGCAGCTCGGCCGCGGGGACGTGCTCGATCTCGCGGTCGAACTGTTCGGCCTGCTCAGGGTCCATGGCGGCGCGGACGGCGGCGATGGTGCCCGGCAGCTCCACGAGCTTCCCGCCGATGACGGTCTTCATGGTGGCGTCCACAGCTCGGCCCTCCTTCCTGCCCCGTACGGTACGCCTGCCCAGGCCGCCGGTGCGGGGATTCACCGCGAACCGACCCTGGCAACCCGACCCCACCAGATCACGCGGTGCGGCCCAGCCGGTGCGGAACGTTGGCATCGATGAGCCCGGCGCGTTCGACCGCCAGGCGGCGCAGGGCACGGGTCCGGCTGGTCTCGACCGACGCCGTCGTGCGGCGGGCTCGGTTGTGCGGCTGCTCCATGGCGGCTTGGCCGTCGGCGAAGGCGGCGGCGCGCTGCTCCAGCAGGGCTCTGGTCTGTCGCTCTGCTGCGGCCGCGATGGCCGGGACCACCCGGCGCTCGGGCCGGGCGGCCTGGTAGACGGCCCGCGCGGCGCGGTAGCCGGCCGACGCCTCTCGTGCTTCTGCCGGGTCCTCGGGCGGTGCCGCTGTCGCCGGGGCCGGGGTGGGCCGCGGTGTCGTCCGCGCGGGGTGCCGGGATCGCCGTGCCGGGCGGCAGGACCCGGACGGCGCAGACCGCCTCGGTGCTGGCTGCTTCGTTGGCCGCGGCGATGATGCGGGAGGTGATCAGCCTCAGCTGGGTGGCCCAGGCGGGGGAGTCCGGGCGCAGGTCCAGCCGCCCGGTCTCCGTATGGAAGGTGACGGCCTGGACGTGGTCGGGCAGGTGCGGTGCGACGGCGGCCGCGATGTCCGGCCACTGGTTCAGCACTGTGCCTGGGGTACAGGGTCTCCTGCCGGTGTGGTGCGCGGGTGGTTGCCGTAGGGTCGGCTGTCTGGGGGCCGGCCGCATGGTGGGTCCGTCACGGAAAGACCAGGGGCGAGCAATGCAGATACGCATGCCCGCGGCTTCGCCTGATGACGGTGAGCCGCGTCTGAGGCGCGTGCCGTCGGCCGTGGAAGAGGAGGTGAGGATGGCGGCGGTGCGCCGCTACGACATGCTCGATGCCCCGCCTGATGGCGCGTTCGACCGGGCCGGGTGATCGCCGCGCGGCACCACCCGGCCCGCAGCAGCGACCCGATCTCCCTGACCGTCCCGGAGGTCCGCCACCTACTCGCCGTCGTGTTCCACCCACCAGCCATGACCGCAGCCCGACTGCTGCACTGGTCCGCCTGGCGCAGACAGCATCAGGCAACAGCCCGACGCAGCCACTACAGATGGCGCCTCGGCGAACCTGCTGGATAGGCACCGAAACCGCACTGGAGTATTAGTTAGGCTGCGGGGTTGACGAAGTGCCATTGCTGGGTCCAGACGTCGCCCAAACAGCGGTAGATCTCCAGGTTTGTACCCTTGTCCATTCGCGCCTTGGGATCGTCCAGGCAGAGTCCGGACTGTGGGTTCTTCAATTCGTTATCGGCTGTGTGGGTCCACTGCTGTCCGCCGGAGCCATTGCAGTCCCACAGTTGCAACCTTGCGTGATTCCGAAAATTGTTATCGACGATGTCCAGGCACTTTCCCCATACGCGCAATGTGTTGTCTGAATGCAGCGTCCACAGTTGACCCGCTGTTTGGCCGGAATAGTCGCAGTCCCACAATTGGACGACGTCACCGTTTTGACCCTTATTGGTGTCGTTGTCGACGCACATCGTGGTTCCGTTGTCAGGGTTGGTAACGGTGATGAGGCCGAAGGCGGATTCAGTGAGCGGCTTGCTGGACGCTGTGTTCGCCGGGGTCTCAGGCGGTTCCACCAGAGGCTTTCCGGATGCTTCGGCCGGGCCTTTGGGCTTCTCGGCGCTGCCACGCTTGTCGGCGGTGGAACTGCCCGGTGCGCTGGCGGCGCTGCCACGCTTGTCGGCGGTGGAACTGCCCGGTGCGCTGGCGGTGCTGCTGGGCTGGGCGCTGCCGGTGCTGCTGCCGAGTGAGGCGTTGGCGTCGGTGTCGTGCAGGGACCGGATTACGAAGGGGGCGGCCAGGCCGGCAACGGCGAGGGCCAGTCCGGCAAGGGCGATCTTGTGGCGGGCCTTGAACCTGCGGCCTGGCGCGCCGGGGCTGCGGGTGGGGCCGTTGTTGCTGGTAGCGGGGTTGTCGGGAGTTGTCCTGGATAATTCCGTGGTTGTCCGGAGCGGAGCTGAGAGGGGCGCCGCGTCTGGAGTGTCGGGGGCCGGGGTGTGCTTGGCGACGACGGTTCCGGGGATGGTGCGGGAGTTGTCGTCCTGTGCGCGGGGTTCGAGGCCGGCCTGCTCCACTACCTCGGACAGCAGCACGCCGCGGTGGGCGCGGTCGGTGCTGATGAGGTCGAGTTGCTCGTCCATCCCGCGGTCGATCTCCTCGTCCGACATGGAGGGCTCGGGAGCATACCGCGGCAGCAGCGTGGGCTCGGCGTCGATCGGGGCCGGATCGGCTGCCGTCTGCTGAAGCCGGCTGATGTCCTCCAGGGCCTCCTGCCGCTCGCGCAGCAGCACCGCCTGGGCCTGCTCGGCGGTGAAGCGGTCGCTTCGCGCACGCTCCAGTTCGACCTGGACCCGTGCGAGCCGCAACTGGGCCTGCTCCAGACGCTGCGCGCTCTCGGCGCGTTCCTTGTCGTGGAGGTGCTCCACCTCGCGGGTGAGTCTCGCGACCTTCCTCTCCTGCCAGCCAGAGAACTGCAAGAGCATGAGGATGACGCGTTCGCTGCGTGCCGCCACCGTTTGGGCCTTGACCAGGGCCTGAGTGGTCTCGTCGAGTCGGCGGTGGAGGCTGACCAGCTCTGTGCCGAGGCTGTCCTGCGGGGGAGCGGTGCCCTCGGCGGCGGCCTTCCACAGCTTGTTCGCCTCGACCAGGACGCGGTCGCTCCAGCTGTCGGACCGTGTACGGCGCAGTTCGTGCAGCACCTCGCCGAGCACCGGCTTGGGGATCAGCTTGCCCCCATTGAGGTATTCCGCCCACATCGACCGGCTACCGGAAAAGCGCTTCGCGACCTTGTCGACGGTATCGAGCCCAAGTCTGCCGGTGAGCTCGACCAAGTACCGGGCCAGAGCATTCTGCGCGTCGGTTCCCTTGTACTTGCGCTCCCGCCCCACGGCTCCCCCCACACATGGTTGTCCGGCTTAGTCCAGGCCTTTGTCCTGCTCTTGCGCCGCTCACCTGCATTCTACGGCAGCAGGCTGACGGACAATCAGAACACTCCTCACACTGGGTGTCCAAGTGCTCGCCACGAGCGGAGAAGGACGTGACCCGGGGACGCCTTCTTCTTGGGCGTGGGTGACGGTTGCTGCTGGTACGGCAGCTCGATGTTGCCACGGCGGCTTGTGGCGCTCGGCGATGCCCTGAGCGATCGGTCCGGGGCCAAGAAGAGAGGACGGATCCTTACCTTCTTGGTGGGCTCGTCCTGGTCCTTCGTACGATCGGGAGACCCAGGGGCCCGGGTGTGGCTCAAAAAGCTCATGCCGCTCGTGTGGCTTTCAGTGATTGGCCGCCCGGTGCCCCGCGACGACACGGCCGCTCATTGGGATGCGCGAACTTGATCGCTCCGTAAGGACACGTCGGCGAGGTCGTCTGCAGGGCCAACACCGAGACGGCAGGGGAGGCACGATGCCCAAGCTGTGGGCGGGGGTAGACGCGGGCAAGGCCGAGCACCATTGCACGGTGATCGGCACGGATGGCGCGAAGGTGCTGTCGCGGCGGATCGCCAACAGCGAACCCGAGCTGCTGGACCTGGTCCGTGACGTGCTGACACTGGCCGGCGGGGAGGAGGTGGTCTGGGCGGTCGACCTGAATGCCGGCGGGGCCACGTTGCTGATCACCCTGCTGCTCGGTCACGGCCAGCACCTGCTCTACCTTCCCGGCCGCACCGTCCACCACGCCTCGGGCGCCTACCGCGGCGACGGGAAGACGGATGCGAAGGACGCCTTCGTCATCGCCGACCAAGCGAGGATGCGCCGCGACCTGCAGCCGCTGCAGGAGTGGGACGAGATCGCTGTGGACCTGCGGATCCTCACCGCCCGCCGATACGACCTGACCGCCGACCGCACCCGCACCATCAACCGGCTGCGCGCCCAGCTGCTGGAGTACTTTCCCGCCCTGGAGCGCGCCTTTGACTACGCCACCTCCAAGGCCGCCCTCACCCTGCTGACCGGCTACCAGACCCCGGCCGCCCTGCGCCGCATCGGCCAATCCCGCCTGGCCACCTGGTTGAAGAACCGCAAGGTGCGCAACGCCGACGCGGTTGCCGCCACCGCGCTCGAGGCCGCGCACGCCCAGCACACCGCCGTCCCTGGCGAACGGACGGCCGCTGCCATGGTGCGCGTCCTCGCGAAGGAGCTGTTGGCCCTGGGCGAGGAGATCGAGCGGACCGACGCGTTGATCGCGGTCCGCTTCCGCGAGCATCGCCATGCCGAGGTGATCACCAGCATGCCCGGCATCGGCACCCTGCTCGGCGCCGAGTTCATCGTCTGCGCCGGCGGCGACCTGGATGCCTTCGGCACCTCGGGGCGCCTCGCCGGGGTCGCTGGCCTGGCCCCGGTCCCCAAGGACTCCGGCCGCATCAGCGGCAACCTGCGCCGGCCCCGCCGCTACCACCGCCGCCTGTTGCGCGTGTTCTATCTCTCCGCCCAGGTCGCCGCCCGTTGCTGCCCGACGTCGAAGGCTTTCTACCAGCGCAAACGAGCCGAGGGAAAGACTCACCGGCAGGCCGTCCTGGCTCTCGCCCGACGCCGCCTCGATGTGCTGTGGGCCCTCATTCGCGACCAGCGCACCTTCACCGCCGAGCCACCCCGACGCGACCTCGCGACGGCATGACCCGCCCCGCCCTGCCCGACCAGCGACCTTGACAACCACCATTGGGAATCACTGATCAGCCCCTCGCGCCAGTGCTCCGGGCGCCTGCGGCGTACTTCCATGAAGACCTGTCCCAGCAGGTCCTTGGGATCAGCTTCGCACCGTTGAGGTACTCCGCCCACGTCGATCGACTTGCCGCTCGGGGGAAGCGCTCAGCGACCTTCGCCGTGGTGTCGAGGCCGATGCTTTCGGCGACGTCGACCAGAAAGCGCGCCATGGCCTGCTGAGCGGCCGTGCCCTTGAACTCGCGCTTGCGCCCCATCGCTCCCGCCCGCGGTTGTCCGGCTCTGTCCAGGCTTTTGTCCAGCCCTCACGCCGCTCACCTGCACTTTACTCCGGCGCCCTGACGGTCAATCACATCGCGGCACATGCTGAGTCCGAACGTACCCCTTGGAGCCGTTCGGCACCGGGGCGGATGTGAGAGGACGGATCACTGATGAGACACACCAGCCAGAACGCGCGAAAGTGCCGGCGCGTCGGCTGGCGAGGAAGTCCCGGATGTCGGAGCGGTCGTCGCCGCGGTCGGTGGGTCGGAGGGCCATGTCCTCCACGGCAGCGGCGGACCGGCGGGGAGGGAGGTTGAGCTTGTCCCCCCCCCGATAAACCGAACCTTCTCCTACATGGGCGCAGTGCACCGATGTGCCCGCGACGTGGCGACGGCACGCACGGACACGCGTGCCGGAACGCCACACGAATTCGTCCACGACACGGAAACGAGGATTCATGCACTTGGCAACCGCACCACGACGCCGCCGGACCAGGGCGGCCCGGCTGCTGCTTCTCGGCGCGCTGCTGGCCCTGCTGGTGACGGGGCTGCCCGGCTCCTCGCCGACCGCCCAGGCGGCGCCCGGGGACCGCGTCACCGCCCAGTGGAACATGCACGGCCAGTTCCAGGGCACCGAGGGGGAACGCGGCTCCCGGGAGTCGCGCTGGCGGAACGCGGTGCCGGAGTGGCTGCGCCACGCGGACGTCCTCGCCCTCCAGGAAGCGGGGACCGCGCCGCCGGACCGGGCGGTCTGGAACGAGCGCAGGTTCGTGGGAAGGGGCGTCACCGAGCACACCCTTCAACTCGGCGGGCCCGATAGCCCGGACCTGGTGAACATCTACTGGGGGGACGTGGGCCAGCAGCGCAACGGACTGGCCATCGTCACCCGGGAGACCGCCACCGACGTCGTACAGCTCGCCGTGCACCACGACACCCTTGAGGCCCGGCCCATTATCGGCATCCAGCTCGGTAACGACTGGTACTTCACCGGCCACGCCCGCGCGCTGGGGGAGGGCAGGGACAACGACGCCGCTGCGATGTACGAGACCGCCCGGCAGGAGATGCGGCGACGCGGCGTCCCCGACCAGAACTGGCATTTCCTGGCCGACTTCAACACGCATCCCGCCCGGATGCCCGCCAGCTTGCAGGACCGTGTCGTCGCGGTGGGGGAGCCCACCCATCAGGGCGGCGCGGAACTCGACTTCACCATGGAGGGGGCACCCGCCAACCACAGCCACCGCGCCCAGCGGCAGTGGATCAACTCCGACCACTTCGGACTGCTGATGGACTATCAGGGGTGCCGCAAGCGCGATCTGGCGTGCGAGGCCCCGCTGCCCGGACACACCTACCGCTTCTTCGCGGATCACACCCCCGACTCGGCCATCACCCGCGCCCGTACCCGCACCGGCGAGCCCGCGCTGCGGCACTACCGGCCCGGCCGCGACGCGAACGATCCCGACTACCTGGTGCAGCTCCGCTACAGCATGCAGCCAGGCGAGTACCTGCTCGCCTACGGCGGGGACGGGAACGCCTGCATCGAGCGGGTCGGCAATGACGCGGTGGTCGGGGCCTGCGACCCGGAGAACGAGGAGCAGCACTGGAAGCTGGACGGCAGCAGGCAAATCCAGGACCCGGATCACACGGTCTACCTCCAGCCGGGCGGCACGGGTCTCATTGTCCGCGGCTACCACTACGCATGGCAGGCCAGGCCACTGGAGTACGAACCGCCGCACGACATCCTCAAGCGAGAGGACGCGGCGCAACCCGAGCAGCCGGAACCCGGCCGGGCGGACGACGCGGACGCGGAGTTGGAGACGGAGGAGGACACCAGCACCGACGTCGGTGAAAGCAACGACGCCCCGGCGGGAGCCCGCACCGGGGGCCACCCCCCGGTGTGGTACGTGGACATGGCGACGGGCAGGTGCCTCGACAGCAACGCGGCCGGTGAGGTCTACACGTTGGGCTGCAACGGCGGCGATCCCCAACGCTGGGGAGCGCAGGTGAACAGTACCGGCGGGGTGGAACTGAAGAACGTCGCCACGGACTTGTGCCTGGACAGCAACACCGACGGTCACGTCTACACGCTGGGCTGCAACGGCGGCGCCAACCAACGCTGGCAGGTACGGGACACCGGCGGCCAGGCAGTGGAGTGGAAGAACACGGCCACGGGGTTGTGCCTGGACAGCAACGCCGACGGTGACGTCTACGCAGGGGGATGCAACCAGGGCGACAACCAACGCTGGGGACCCTGACACCCCGCACCGCTCTCCCTGACGAGCGTCGGCCGTACGGGGCGCAGTGCGGCTTGGGGCTGCTCGACCTGCCGCCACCGAAGCCCGTTCACCTGGCGCTGCCTCCTAGAGGGGGTCGCTGCGGCCGAGGGCCGGCCAAGGCCGGGCGCAAGGCCGGCGGCAGGGATACCCACGGGCGGCACGCACACCGGCCGAGACAGGGCCAGCCGAACCAGTTGGCGCCGTGGGCGGCGGTGGACGAAAAGCACACCTTGGGGATCCCGATGAGGCGGCCCGGCTTCCCGAGGCCGGGCCGCCCCGGATCGAGCAGGCTCTGACGAACCGGAAATCTGGGCAGGCAATGAATTGCCCGGGTGCCCAACGTAGGCGGTCGGCACGCATGGATGGGCGTGCTGATGAGGCCCATACCTGTATGTGCCCTCCGTTCTCTGTAAGATCGAATGAAGGAAGCGAAGTGACATGTCGGATGCGCTGATTCTCCTGTCTACTACATGGATCGTGGGAGCAACCATCACCGGGACCTGCGTACGGTATTGCGTACTCGCGTGGCGTCTGTGGCGAACCGGGGTGAGCACAACGGGAATCGTCATCGACAACCTGCGGACTGAGAGCGATTCGGGAGTGAAGTACCGCCCCGTCATCCAGTACTGCGACCAGCAGGGAAACCTGCTGAAATCCACGCCTTTCGTAGGCACTGACAATAAAAGGCCAGTAGGGGAAAGGATGCAAGTTCTCTATTTCATCCACAAGCCGAAGATCATGTATCCGCACAACGGAATCGCTCTGGTCATGACACTGCTGTCGAACTGGCTCCTGATGGTCGTTGGAGTGAATTTCCTGGTCGTCGCGGTTGTGGCTTCGCTGGACATCCTTCTCGCGGGGAGCTGACGGTCCGGCTCTCCCTTCTGCGTTCCAGACCGCGAGCCGCCGCCAGCATCGACGAAGCCGTGAGCGCCCACCACACCACCGCCCCCGAACCCGGCTGAGCCCCGCCTCCAACCAGGCACACGGGTGCGGCGTACCGGCGGCCGCCGGGAGGTACCGGTGACAGGCGCGTCCACGGTGGTGGAGCCGCCCGCGTCAACAGCGGCCGTGGTTTCGATGGCGTCGACGGTGATGGGGTAGGTCGGCAGGACCGTGTCCGTGCCGGTGATGACCAGCAGCCGGCCGAGACGCGCAGGGCGCGCACGCTCGCTCCGGGCACCTTCGCGTTGGCCGCCGCGATCAGCTTCGGCACGATCCAGCGCACCTTGGTGCCGTACGCGGGAGCATCGGGAACGAGGTCCAGGCGGCCGGTGTCCGCGTCGAACTTCACCACCTGGATGTGCCCGGCAAACTCGGGCGCGACGGCGACGAGGATGGCCTCCCACTGAGCCAGGACGCTGCCGCCAGCGGCCGGGGCGACCACGCCGCGCTCGGTCATCATCATCGTGATCGCCGCACCCAGCCCCAGCAACTCATGGCCGTCCCGCCGCAGAACCGTGCCGGTGCGCCGCTTCGACTTCGTCGTACAGCCGGTGCCGTTCTTCTTCGTCGCCTCCCGGGCCGCAACCAGGGCCTGGCGCGCGAGGTCGACACCGCTCAGCTCGGTCGTCACGCGATCACCGCTCCGGTTGCCTTGCCATCCAGCGGGCGCGCGGCGAGTTCGGGCAGCCGATCGGTCCACGGCGCGGCTGCGGCCTGCTCGGCGCGCGCCGTCAGCTGCTCGCGCAGCTGCTCCAGCCGCACCGTGAGCAGGTACTCGGCCGTGCGCTCCCGGGCCGCGTCGGCGGCCTTCGCCGCCGCCGCGACGGCGTCCGCACCACTCGGGTTGTGGTCATACCAGCGGCGTCCCTGCTCGGTCTTGTACGCCCGGCAGGCCTCGGTCTCGGCCTCCTCGGTCCGGCCCAGCATCGCCAGCGCATTGCGCCGGTACTCCGCCAGGAGCTGCTCGGCGGTGTGGAGCGCGCCGTAGGCGAGCACGGACGCGGTGCCCACCGGGTCGGCCTCCTGGTCGGCCGGGTCCATGGCTCGCAGGTAGGTGGCGCGGACGTCGGCGATCTCGCGCTCCATCGCCGCCCGAACCTCGGTGGTGACGGCCGCGACGTCGGCCGGGTCGGTCAGATCGGCCGACCAGGTCGCCGCGACCAGCCCGGCCTCCACGATCGCCGCCTCGGTCCGGCGCCGGAAGCCACACGCCTCGCACAGCCCGGCCGCCCGGTCCTGCCCGCAGTCCTCGCACGGCAGGGCCTGGCGCACCGCGTCGGCGGCGGCCGCAGCCTCACGTTCGCGTTCCGCCTGCTCCTGGGCAGCCGCACGGGCGGCATCGCGGCGGGCCTGCTCCGCGCGGGTCTGCTCACGGCGCCGCACGAGGTCCTCCGCCTCGATGGCGGCCTGCTCGCGCAGCCGGTCCTCGAGGACGCGCTGGCGCTCGCGGTCGGTGAGGCCGGGCAGCTGCCGGTCGATCTCGGCAGCGATCCGGGCGCGGCGGGCCCGCCGGAGGTGGAGCATGTTGCCGCAGCTCTCGCACTCAGCCCCGGTGTCCAGCCGGATCCCGTCGTCGCACCGCCGGTCCGTGCACGCCTGGCGCTGCATCAGGCCCCGCCGGATCAGCCACGGATACGGGCGGTCGACCAGGGCCTCGCCGCCGGTCTCCGCCAGGCGGTCGACCAGCCGGTCGGCCAGCAGCCGCGGCGCGGCACCCTGCTGTGCCAGCAAGCCCTCCAGGCGGGCCAGCTCCGTCTTCGCGGCCGCCTCCACCTGGTTCTGCTGCCAGCCGTTCAGCCGCTCCCACAGCCCCGCCACCGGCCCCAGAGCAACCCGCAGACCAAGAGCAACCGGAAGGGTCACCCTCCGCTGCCGCTGCGCCTTTTCCCAGCCCACGGCCTTCGGCCGGGCACCGGCCCCAGCCCCGGCAGCACGCTGCCCGTCACGCTCATCGACCGGGGACTCCTTGGGCTTTTTCCCGCGTAGCGGGCCGCCCTCAGCCACCGGCGACCCGCTCCTGGCAGCGGCGCTCTCGCCGTCAACGGCCTGGTCCTCGCGCCCGCACGCGCGGTCCGGCAGACCACGGTTCCCACCACGGCCTTCGCCGGAAAAGCCACAAGAGAGAACGGGGGAAGAGACAGGAGTAACCAGGGGAGGGTGGTCAGTGTGAAGGGCTGCCGCAACGTCGGGCTCTGCAACATCCGCCTCATCCGTCACCAGCACGCCGCTGACCTGCGATTCCGTCGCCGTCTCCGGCGCCTGACCCGGCCCTGCCGCAACGTCGGGGTCTGAAAACTCAGGCTCCGGGCCCTCCGCACGGTCCTCCTGGACGTCGTCGGCGGCCGTGCGGCCGTGCGCGGCGGCGACCGCCGGCACCATCAGCCGCGACCGGTGCGCCAGCCCGGAGCCCGTCTTCAGACGCACCCGCAGCACCAGCTCCCGGTCCTCCAAGCGCTCCAGCACCCGCTCCCCCGCCGACGCCGAGCAGCCCAGCAGCCGGGCCACCGTCGCCGCCGCGCGGCCGCGCTTGGTGTCCACCGAGCCGCCGCACTGCCGCACCCGGCCCGTCTCCCGCGCCTCCAGCACCAGCAGCAGCAGCGCCAGCCGATCCGTCGCCGCGCCGCGGCCCGTACGGTCCCCCAGCAGCCCGGCCGGAGTCACCCGACCGTCCCGGTGCGTCCAGCCCGGCGCCATCACGGCCTCCAGCAGCCGCAGCAGCGTCGCGAACTCCTTGCGCGACAGCCCCAGCGGATGCCCGATGACCTTCCGCGCCCGCCACAGTGGCAGCACCGTGCACCGCAGCCCGCCGTCCTGGCCGTACTCGCCTTCCGCCGTCTCTACCGTGACCACACCGGAGCGGCGCAGGCCCGGAACTACCTCGGAAGCGACGTAGGACTTGGACAGCCCCAGCCACCGGCCCAGCTCACCTGCACGGATCTCCACCACTCCCGACTCCGACGGCGTCCGCGACGCCAGCACCACCACGGCCAGCCGCACCGCATCCGAGACACCGTCCAAGCCGGCCACGTCCAGCAGCGCCCGCACCGCGCCACCCAGCCGGGCACGAGCATCCCGCCCCAGCGCCAGCGGATGCCCCGGACTCCGTACCGGCGCCGGACCGGCCTGCGCAGGCACCGCCCAAAGCCGCGGCCGCCGCTGCCCCGGCACCCGCACCTGCGTCTTCACCGCTGCGGCGACCGCCGCCCCGGCACTCATCGGCCCACCACAGCAACAACGCCACAGATCACCGGGCGAGCACCACCCGAACGGCCTGTGGACACCCCGGTGGCGTGACGAGCGGGCAGCCCGAGGGCCGGAGCCGGGGTGTGCGGTGCGGCACACTCCGGACTACGACTTACCGGGCAAACCATAAAGAAATGGGATACCGGTCCCGTCGGACGGGAAGATCGCCCTGCGCGAACCGGGGTGATTTGGACATCACCAGGCTGACATGGGGACACCAGATCGGGCACTATGACGAAGACGCCTTTCATCAGGCGGCCGCGCCCCGCCCGCTACGCGGGAAGGGTCGGCCAATGGATGTGAGGTTGTTGGCCCGCTCCGGTCAGGAGCGGGTGGCCGTGCGAAGGACCAGGGGCGACTCCGTTCTTCTCTGGTGGTTCGTGTCGGTGCAGCGGCCGTTGTCAGCGGCCGTGTTGTGCAAGGCCCTTGTCAGGGGCCGGCCCGCTTGTCAGGCGGGGTAGTGCAGTGGAGTGGAACGGCTCGATGAGCCGAGGCTCAGGACCGGGTGTCAACCGGAACTGAGCAGTCGACCGGGAGGTCAACCCGGTCGGCGCGAAGGGCCGCGCGAGGCCGAAGCGGATTGTCAGTCCGCCTTTCGGCGCGCGCGGCCGGTGGCGGTTACGTCACCCCGACCCCCTTGATTCCGAGGCTGGCGTCGGCATGCCCGAATCCGGGTCGGCGGCCTCCGGGAATCGCTCGGCAAGCCTCTTGAGCAGGTGCACGTAGGCCTTGCGGTGTGGTCGCCGTGGATGGGTCTGGCCAAGCTCCCACCGGGCCACGGCGAGGCGCTTCACCCCCACGGCCTCCGCGACCTCCTGCTGGGTAAGCCCTGCGGCCAGGCGCAGCTGCTGCCGCACATGCGGCGGCGGCAGAACGTCGTCCAGCAGAGCATCGACCCGCTGCAAGGGGTCCGCGTTGGCCATGGCCCAACCTCTCATGATCACTGACTTTCTGAAAGATACACCATGGGATCGATCTTGGGTGTTGGGTACCGATGCGCCGATAAGGTCGTGTGCATGCTGGCCCTCTTCGATCTGGACGGCACGCTGGTCGATCGGCGGGCGGCGTTCGGCGACGCCGTGGCTGATCTCTGCCGTGCGCACGCCTTCGGCCCGGCCGTCGAACGGTGGCTGCTCACCGAGCTGGCTGATCGCGCGAACCCCGATGACTTCGCCCGACTCCGCACGGCCTTCGACCTGGAGGAGCCCGCCGCAGAACTCTGGCAGGAGTACGTCGGCCTGATGGCGGCCGCCGTCACCTGCCGGCCAGCTGTCCTTGAGGGCCTGGCCCGCCTTCGGGCAGCGGCCTGGACGGTCGGCGTCATCACCAACGGGGCTGCGGATATCCAGCGCGCCAAACTCACCACGACCGGCATCGCCGAGCTGGTCGACGGCATCGCGGTCTCCGGCGACCTGGAGATCCGTAAGCCGGACCGGCGACTCTTCGAACTCGCGGCCGCCCGTTGCGGCCTGGACCTCTCCGACGGCGGCTGGATGATCGGCGACAACCCGGCGGGCGACATCGGCGGTGGCCATCAGGCAGGACTGCGCACCATCTGGCTGCGCGGACGCCCCTGGCCGGACGGCCTTCGCGCCGCGCACCACATCGTCGACGACGTCACCGACGCCATCACCATCCTGCTCAACGAGACGGAGTAGCACCGTGGACCAGCCCACCGTCGGCATCCTCCACCCCGGAAGCATGGGCGCCGCCGTCGCCGTCTGCGCCGCGACCAACGCGGCCGAGGTCCTGTGGTGCGAGGCCGGGCGCAGCTCCGCCTCCGCGGCGCGCGCCGCCCAGTTCTGCCTGACGCCCGTCGCCGAGCTGGCAGAGCTGCTGGACCGCAGCGACATCGTCATCAGCCTCTGCCCGCCGGCCGCCGCCGAGGACCTGGCCCACGACGTCGCAGGGCACCACTTCACGGGGGTGTACGTGGAGGCGAACGCGATCAACCCCGAGCGGGCGCAGCGCATCGCCGCGCTGCTCGAGCCGGAAGCGACCGTCGTGGACGGCGGCGTCGTGGGTTCCCCTCCGGTCGGCGGCAAGACACCGACCCTGTACCTGTCGGGCGCGGTCGCCGCGACTACGCGGATTGAGGCCCTCTTCGCGGGCACCGCTACCCGGACGGCAGTGCTGGGCACGAAGGTCGGGAAGGCGTCCGCGCTGAAGCTGGCGTACGCGAGCTTCCAGAAGACGTCGCGGGTCCTGGTGGCACTCGCGATCGGAATGGCGCGCGAGCACGGCGTCGACCAGGAGCTCATCGAGGTCGCCTCGAAGCGCACCGACTCGTACCTCTCCGAGCCGCAGTACGTCGCCAAGACCGCCGCCCGCGCCTGGCGCTGGGGCCCGGAGCTGGAGGAAGCCGCCGATGCGCTCGCGGCCGCCGGCCTGCCGCCGGAGACGTTGCGTGCGGCCGCGTCCACGCTGGCACGGTGGAACGAGGCCAAGGACGACGGTGAACTCACACTCACCGACGCCCTGGACCAACTCGCCCAGCCGTAGCCCGCGCTCACGCCGTCGCTGCTCCCGCCCGCTGCGCCAGCAGCTGGTCGATGCGCCGCGCCGCGTCCTGCGGCGACGCGGCCGTGGTGTCCACGGTCAGGTTCCAGACCGCGCTCGGGTGCGCGTCCAGATCCTCGCGGGTCGCGTCCCACGCCGCCAGCCGCGCCGCGGTGTCGCGGTCGCCGCGGCCCGCCGATCGCTCCGCGGTCGCCTCGCGAGGGCACCACAGCAGCACCACCGACCAGTCCGCCGGGTAGCCGTCGACCAGGGCCCGGATGCCGTCGACCTGCCCGAGGTGCACCACCGGCACCCCGGCCGCGAACGCGGCGTCCAGCCCCGGTCTGTCCAGCACGTACGTATTGCCGTACCGGCTGTTCGCGTAGACGACGTCGCCCGCGGCCTCCAGCTCGCGCAGCTGCTCCACCGTGCCCATCCGGTAGCCGGTCGACTTGCCCGTCCCTACCTTGAGCCGGGCGAACTGGCGGTAGTACGGGCGCAGTTCGGTAAGCGCCGCGGTGACGGTGTCCTTGCCCGCTGCCGGTGGGCCGTACAGGATCACACCCTGCCGTCCGGTCATGCGTACATCGCTCCCATCGCCTGCCGGGCCTGGTCGGCGAGTGTCACCGCGGTTCCCAGCCGGTTGTCGACGACCAGGTGCGGCACGGCCGGGCGCAGATCCAGGTCGATGGTCGCCATGTACTCATCCCATCGGGCGAGCTTCCAGGCGTCCCGGGCCGCCGACCGGAAGGTGATGTATTCGCGCATCGACTCCTCATCGCAGCGCACCCACACCGGGAAGACGTCGACGCCCATGGACGCGGCCCGGTTCGACAGTCGCTGCATCCAGTCCGGGTCGGTCATCTCCGAGATGAACGGCGCCGAAAGCACTGTACTGATCCCGCACTTGATGTTGGCCATGGCCGACTGCATGAGGCAGTCGTACTCCACCGACCGGACACGCTCCCGGTAGAGCTCCGTGTGCCGGTCGTTCGGGTCGCCGCCCAGAGCCACCAGGAGCCGTTCCACCAGCGGCCGGGTCAGCGGGTCTTTGTCGAGCAGCGGCCACCCGGTGAGCTGGACAAAGAAGCGAGCGAGCTCCGTCTTCCCGGAACCGGCGAACCCGCCCACCAGAATCAGGACCGGGCGGTGCGGGTCACCGCCGGTGTGCCGGCGCTTCCACGCGTCGATGATCCGCTGCTGCAGAGCCAAGTGGCCAGCGTCCTCAGTGCCCGGCGAGATGCGGTGGACCGCTCGCTCAACGGCCAGGACGTGTGCACCGTTGAGGTGGTCGTCCATCGGCGTGAGAGTGAAGGATGTCTCCTCACCTGGCAGAGCGGCACGGAAGCCGAGGTCGGGCTCCGTCGCGCGGTAGAGGAGGCAGTAGGCGCGGCGGTAGTGCGGGCCCGGGTAGACCTCGCCCTGCTCGTGCTGCCACAACGTCTGCGGATTTGCGGCAGGGATTCCCTTGAGTTTTGCCTGCTCAGCAACTTCACGGAGACGTTCGCCGGCCTTCTCCAAAGTCAGGCCGTGAGCCTCTCGCTGCTCACGTAGTCGGTCCGGCCTCCACCCCGCTCGATGCTTCCCCACCGTCGTCCCCTCGGTCGTCGTCATGGCCCGTGAGCCTAGGCCGCAGCCGCTAAATCCCATGTGTACGTACATGTTGAAAACCCGTGAATGCCGATGCGTATGAGCTTCGACAAGGCGCTGTGATGTTGCGATCCGGCTCCTGCGGATGTGATGGCCCTCACAAGACCGCTGACAAGCGCCTGGTGTAGCGCGTGGGAGGTAGAAGTCAATGCCGACCGCCATCCGTGGAGGGGCGTGCACGACGAAGATCCGCCAGCACGCTCTCCGGGTGACCGTCGTACACGATGTGCGGTTCATCATCGGTCGGCGGGGTGAAGCGGCCCGCATGCCTGAGCAGATCTTCCTCGCTGAACTCGATGCTGTTTGCGTCGACCAGCGATTGCTCGTTGCGCTTCCGGATCCGGTCCCAGCGCACCTCGTGCGGCACTGGCAAGTAGATGAGGACGGGCTCGCCGCCGGCCTCTCTCACGGTCGCTGCCCACTGGGCACGCTCTTCCGGAGTCCAGAAGCCGTGGTCGACCACGGCGTCGTGTCCAACCGCCAGGAGTTCCTGGAGCTCAAGGGCGATGTCCTTGAGCACGGGTGCCTCCCTGATCCTGAACTGCCCGCGGGGAAAGTCCCTGCCGTAGTGGCCGTAACGGCGGAACATCTCCTCGTCAGGGCAGAGGCGCCGAAACCCGGCCTCTTCCAGGGCGCGGGCGAGGGTCGTTTTGCCGGAGCCCTGGAGACCGGACATGAGGATCGCGCGAGGCGCGGGGCCCGGTCGGCCGGACAATGCGGCGGAGATGCGCGTGATCTTGGATCATCCTTCCAGCGTGAGGGTGTCGGTGTGCTCGGCTCGAAGGAGCTGGGCGAGGCGAGCTTCGAGGCAGAAGACGAGCGTGTCGTCCAGCACGGCGACTTCGTACCTGGTCAGCGCTGCACCTCTGACGTCGTGCGACGGGTGCGGCCCGGGGCACCCAAGTCCACGCCGTACTCCAACAGCTCCCCGTCGGCATCCAGGAAGCGCGCGGTCAGCACAAGGATCGCCGCGACGGTGTCAGCCTCCAGCTCCAAAAGCTCGAGGTCGTGTGCTGTCGCGATGCGAGCCGTCTCCTCATCCACACGCTTCACGACGTGCCGCCCGGTAGCCCGAGCGATCAAGTCGAGCGACAACCCGCCCCTGAGGCGCTCACTCCGCGCCAACTCGGGAACGGCCTGGGCGAACTCCGCTGGGATCCATGACGTGGAGTGGGAGACGATGCCATGACCGTCCCGGTAAACACGGCTACGGCGAATCACGTCGTCGCCCGCCGGAATGCCCAGCACGTCAGCGACGTCTTCGGGGGCTTCGACTATGCCGGCGGTGTGGCCGGACGACTTCTCGCCGACGCCCCACGACGACTGCGTCTTGCTGCTGCGGTCGTGGCGCTCCGCCCCGGAGGACAGCGAGATGGGGCGCGCCATCACCTCGGTGCCGACGCCCGGGATGCCCCGCACGAGCTTCTCTTCACGCAGCAGCCGCATGGCCCGGTCCGCAGTGGCTGTGCTGACCTTCCACTCATTTGCCAGCGTCTTGATGCTGGGCAGGAGATCGCCCGGCGAGAGCTCCCCAGAGCTGATCAAGTCGCGGTAGTGGCCCGCGATGCGCGCATACGGCGGTCGGTTGTCGGCTCGGGGTGGCCCTGACATGTGCCTCTCCGCCTCCTTCGAATTGTCTCTGGGTGCCTCACTATACCGCTTGACACATCAGGTTACCTGAGGCAGCCTGATGTATGTAAGGCATCGGTGATCCTCTGGGAGCACCGAGTAAGCACCACCGCAAAACAGCAGGAGTCACTGCCCCTTCGGGGGCGGCGGCAGTGGGGTGAGCCGAGCTCCCCCGGCCTAGGCGCCTGTACCGAATAGCTCCACCTGATCCACCTCGAACGGCGCTGCTGCGCTGTCTGTCTGCCAGGACCAACCTGCCGAAAGGCCGGCCTGGCGCGGCAGAGAAGGCAGCACCCGCACTCGCTTCCACGTCAGGAGGACTCGATGCCCCGCAAGCGTCCCGGCCGCGTCCGGACCAAGAACACCAACCGTCGTGCGCCGCTGCTGCTCAGCACCGTGGCTCCGGAAGACTTCAACGTCCGGCCGGACGAAGTGAAGTCAATCACCTGCCCCGACTGCCGCACTTGGCGCCGGATCATGGGCGACAAGGTTCTCAAGATCCGCGAGCACTGCATCAGCGACAAGCTGGCGGAGGGCGAGAAGCACACCGCTTGCCCCGGCAGCGACCAGCTCGTGGTCATCGACATCGACGTCCGCCGCTGGCAGGCCAAGCAGGACCGCTTGCTGCGGGACGCGATGCCGCAGGAGAACCGACGCGCGGCGCGGCAGTTCTACAAGCCCCTGCCCGGCCCGGCCATCCCGGTCCACCAGGTCGAGGCCCCGCTGACGCTGGAGACGGCCCGCCAGTTCTACCTCGCCCACCGGGCCGGGTGCACGGCCTGCACCGGTTCCCGGCACTGCCGCGACGGCCAGCGGCTGGCGCGCCGCTTCGTCAGCGCACTGCGACAGGATCCCCAGCGGCGCCGAGCCCGCCGACTGCTGGAGGAGATCACCCGAGAGACCGAGCGGCGCGAGGCCCGCCAGATGCCGCGCCGCCGGGCTCGGCAGTGGGGCGAGATCCTCCCGGCCGTGCAGCACGCCGACGGCCAGCGAGAGACCGCCATGGAGAACGCTGTCTCCGACTATCACGGCCCGGCCGTCCCGCTGGCCCCGCTCCGCGTCACCACCTGACCCACGCCCCCCGCCCACCGGCACCACTTCCGCAGCCCTCAGGAGCCCCGTGCTCCTGGGGGCTGCCTCATGCCCTGACTTTTCCGGAGAACTGCATGCACCTGGACGACCTGAACGCCGTGCAACTGGCCGCCGCGCGGCAGGCGGCCTGACCCGGCTGTTCCTGCGCTGCACGCCGCCCCCACCCGTCGCCTGGCTGCACAGCAGCGGTAGTGGGTGGGGACGGCGTGGGGCAGCAGGATCGCCCCGCGTCCACCAACCACAAGCGCCGCCCAGGGATTGGGCCCCTGGGCGGCGCGATACAGGCCCTGAACTGGAGGAACCTGTGACCGACATCCTGGCACGCGCCGTAATCGCGGCGCACCCCACCGGCGACAGCGACCCGGACATGGACGAGGCCCTGCGCCGCGTCCGGGCGGGAGGCACCCGATGACCTGGGTGACCGGCCCGCACGGCGAGAACGGCGACGACCTGTCCAAAAAGAACACCGAAGCCAACAAGCAGAGCAAGCAGAACAGCCAGATGAAGGGCGGTGGCCGGTGAGCGACCGCCCGCCGCTGCCGCTGCGGCCCACCCCGCACGAACGGGACGGCCGCAGCGAACAACCTGCCCCGGCCCGCCCGCACCCCTCATTCACCGCGTCCCCGGAGTCCTGAATCCCCGACCCCATAGTCGCCGCCCGCGCCGCACAGCAGTACGCGGCGTGGGCGGCCTCCGTCTACGGCACCCGGCACCCCCGCGTCCGCGCGCTGCTGGCGGCCGCCGCCACGGCGGCCGCCAGGTCGTGGGAGGCCGGGCACCGGGTGCTCGACATCCACCTCATCTCCACCACAGACAAGGAGCCGGTCGTGGCCACCGACGACCTGTACCTGCGCTACATGGCCGCTTTCGAGGCCTCCACCGGGCACACCGCCGACTGCGCCGCCTGCCAGGCCGACCAGCCGTGTCAGACCGGCCAGCCGCTCCACGAGCGGTTGGCCCGTCTCCAGGACGCCTACAGCGAGCGCCAGTCCAGGCGGCAGCGCTGATCCCCCGGCATTGCCCGTCGCCCCCGCGCCTTCCCGGGCGGGGCCGGCGGAGAGCGTCGGGAGTTCCCGCCCGCTCCGGCCCTTCCGGCCGTCGACACAGAACAGCCCCGGGGCGCATCCCTGGGGGCCGATTCGTATTACCGGACCTTCTGGGAGGCCCTTGTGCACACCCTGGTACGCACCGCCCTGTACGGCTACGGCGCCGTCTCCACCGCCGCGCCCGAGCGGCCCCGCCCGGCCTGCGCCGATGAGGACCCCGAGCTGTTCTTCCCCATCGGTAACACCGGTCCGGCGCTGCTGCAGATCGAAGAGGCCAAGGCCGTCTGCCGCCGCGGGTGCCCGCTGCTGGAGAGCTGCCTCCAAGGCGCCCTGGAGCGCAACGAGTCCGGGGTGTGGGGCGGCACCGATGAGGACGAACGCCGCCGCATGAAGCGCCGCGCCGCCCGCCGCCGCTCCCCTGCCTGACCTGTTCTGGCGGCTGCCTGATCCGCTCGCACCGACCGCTGCACCACGGCGGCTGGGACGGGCGGTGACGGGGAGCCGGACAGCCCGGACCGACAGTCGAGGGGAGCCACCCATGGCCACGACGATGACCCCGCTCCAGCCCGGCACGGAAGCCGCCGCCCAGGCGTGCGCCTTCGCGATCTTCGGCAGCGACATCCCGCCGATCGTGCCGGAGGACTACCGCGGCAGCTGGCGCACCACCCTCCACGTCATCGCGGAGGAGTGGGTGGGCGAGGGCCGCGTCGAGCGGCACGCCGCCCGCACCGCGGCCGCGCTCAACGAGCTGTTCGCCACGCAGAAGCGGTACGGCGTCGGCTCGCCCGAGGTGCTCGCCGACGGCAGCGCGCTCCAGCCGCTGATCGACCGGTGCCGCCACTTCGGCATTACCACCGCCGACCTCCGCCGGCACGGCGCGCAGTTCCCCGAGAGCTGACTTCGCGCCCGCCCGGCGGGAGCCGCATCCAGTTTCGCGCCCGCCCCGTGACGCTTCGCGAGTCCGGCCGCCCGTCCCCGGGCCGCCGGCTTTTTCGTGCGCCCGGAGCGGGTAGAGCCGGTGTCCGGTTCACAAGCACCCATCCGCACCAAGAGCCGCTTCGGGAACGCGCCGCCGCGTTTCGAGAGCAGCCCCCGCCGTTTCGCGCACACCCTGAGCGACCCCCTCCGGAGGCCCCCATGACGATCACCGACTGGCCGCGGACCGCGGCTGAACCCGACCCCGAGACGGCTGCACCGGCCGCCGTTTCGGGAACACACGAGCCGGTTTCGCAGACACCCGACGCCGTTTCGGAAGTACCGGAGTTCGCTTCGGAGACGGAAAGCGGAACCGGAACGAAGCCGTCCCCGGGGAAGCTGACCGGCACCCAGAAATGGGCGGCCGGCGCGATCGTGGCCGCCGCGCTCGTGCTCGCGGGCATCGGCCTGTACCTGTCCTTCGAGCACGTCGCGGTCTTCGCCTACGAGGAGCTCCGCTTCGCCAGCCTGGGCAAGGGCCAGCTGTTCGCGGTCGGCGTCGACGTCGGCATCATGGTGATGATCGCGGTCGACTTGCTGATGGCCTGGCTCAAGCGCCCCATCAGCTGGATCCGCTACCCGGTGTGGCTGCTGACGGCCGCCACCGTCGTCCTCAACGCCGCGTCTGGCGCGCCCAAGGACCGGGCGTGGGAACTGCTGGACTACGTCGCCGCTGGCGCCCACGGCGTCGTGCCGGTCCTCTTCATCATGGTGGTGGAGCTGGGCCGCACCTCGATCGACCGCATCGTGCGGCCCGACCGGGCCGAACGCGACTCGATCCCGTGGCTGCGGTGGATCCTCGCCCCCGTGGCGACGGCCCGGATCTTCCGCCGGATGCGGCTGTGGGGCGTCACCTCCTACCCGGAGATGACCCGCCGCGACCAGGACCTCATCGCCTACGAGCAGTGGCTCAAGCGCAAGTACGACGGCGACATCTCCCAGGCCAGCGAGGACGAACTGCTGCCGATGAAGATGGCCCCCTACGGCTACACCGTCGCCCAGGCCCTGGCCATGCCCGATGAGCAGGACCGGGCAGCTCAGGAGCGTAAGGAAGAGGCCGAGCGCCGCCGCCTGGACGCCGAGACCCGCAGCGAGGTCGCCAAGTCCAGGGCCGAAGCCGAGCGGCTGCGCGCCAAGGGCAAGGTGGAGTTGGTCCAGGCGGAGGTCGACGGCCAGACCGGCCAGGCCCGCGCCCACGCCCGTGCCCAGGTCAGCGCCGCAGAGCGGGCCGCTGAGCTGGAGCAGGAGGCGCTGGACAAGGCTCTGATGGCCGAAGCTCGCGCCCGTGAGGCGGAAGCGGAGCACAAGGAGGCCCAGGAGCGCGAGGCGAAGGCCGAGGCGGACCTGCGCGCTGCCGAGCTGGAGCGCCAGGCAGCCGAGAAGCGGAAGGAAGCTGCGGAGGCCGACCGGATCGCCGCGGCGGAGGCCCAGGCGATCGAGACCCAGGCCATCGCCGAAGCCCGCGAGGCCGCTGCCGAAGCGGACCTGCGTGCTGCCGAAACGGAGCGGGCCGCCGCCGAAACGCGGCGCGCCGCCGCCGAAGCCGACCGCATCGAGGCGGACGAGGAAGCCCGGCGGAAGCTCGCCGTCGCCGAAGCGGCTGAGGCCGACGAGCGGGCCGCCGAAGCCACGCGGCGGGCTGCCGAAGCGCGGCGGGTTGCTGCCGAAATCGAGCGGCGCGCGGTCGAAGCCGAGGACACCGCGAAGCTCAAGCCGCGTGAGCGTGCGGTCCGCAGGGTCGCCCGGATGATCCTCGCGGCCGGCGGTGACGTCGACCGGCTGCCGCTGGCCGACATCCAGCGCGAGCTGGCGGTCACCTCCCCCGGCACCGCCTCCGAGTACCGCCAGGAGGCCGCCGAGCTGCTCGCCGGCGGCTACCGCCCCTGATCCACCGTCCGGCACACACCAGTGAGGGCCAGCCCATCGGAAGTGGGCTGGCCCTCGCTGCGACTGCCGGAAGCAGTCGACAGCCCCACCAGTACACCAGGAGGGAATCCCCGCCGTGAACAGCAACAACGACCCGAACCGCTCCCCCCTGCGCGACGTCGCGCAGAGCCCGGAGGCAACCGCCCGGTACCTGGCCGACGTTCAGCGGGTCCTGCTGGACATCGGCAAGAACCTGGAGACCCTCGCGCACGAGACCCGCGTGCACCTGCGCGACACGCACGTGGAGGGCGACCGCTGGTACCACGCCCGGCTGCGCGCGATGCCCGTCGAAAAGGCCCTCGGGAACGTGCTCAAGAACCTGAACAACCTGACCGAGGGCTTGGAAAAGAGCGCCTACAAGCGCCGCGCCCACGACGAGGCCGTTGTGAACACGGCCAAGAGCAGGAAGGAAAAGGAGCTGGAAAGGCAGCGGAAGAAGAACCCGCCGATGCTGCACGGCGCGCCCCACCCGCCGCAGCAGGGTGCACAGAACCAGAATTCCGGCTATGGTGGTCCCACGTCGATTTACGACCTCGGTAGGGAGTCGGCGTGACGCGCCCCCTCAGCAGCGTCGAACGCTCCATTCAAGGGCGGAACAGCTGGCTGCAGGAAGAAGAGCGCAAGGCGATCGAAAGGCGCGGCGAGATCGGCCGGATGGAATTCTGGCTCCGCGTTACCCGGTCCGGAATCGCCAAGGAAGTCAAGGCCGGCCGCAGCGATGTCATCACCGCGTTCACGCTGGTGTGCCGCCTCTTCAAGCTGGTGCTGGAGAAGCGGGCCGCGGGCGACCCGCGGCTGTTCGACCACCTCATGCAGTACGCGGACACTGTCCTCAAGCAGCACGGCCCGCGTAACTGAGCGTCACCCACGAAGGCCCCGCCGGAGCCCGGCGGGGCCTCGCGCGCGTAAAGCGTGCACACGTGCACGCGCACGCGCGTGCACACGAGACCCCACTGTCTGTCAAGTCCCCTGGAGGGGGGTGCACCGTGTCCGACGAGTCCGACGACACCGGCGGCGGAACGCTGGTCCACGGTCCCTGGAGCGGTGAGTCCACATACCCGCTGCCGCCGATCCCGGATTTCATCGACACCATTCCACCGCCGGAAGACATTCCAGCGGCTCCCCCGGAGAGCCCGGAGGAGACGACGATGGAACTGCCGCCCATTCCGGCCGCTCCGAACCCGGCGACGGCACTGCGTTCCGAAGGAATTACCGCACCGGAAACCGGTGAAGACGACGGCGAATACGAAGAAGGCGAATACGAGCAGCCTCGCTCTCTCGCTGACCGTCTCGGTGACTGGGTGGAATTCCGATTGGAAGTAGCGCGGGCCAATCACGAAAGCGAGGCGCCTTTCCGTGAGGCTGAAATAGCGCGGAAGGCCGCGCTGCTGGAGGGCCGCACCGCGCAGGAAGCCGCGATGATGGAGCAGAACGGAAAGCTCCACGCCGCGATGATGAAAGCGAAGGGCGACAAGGCGGCGGCACGCGCCAGGGCGGACGCCGACCGCATGAAGTCGTCCGCCGCCGGCCTGGGGGCGGACAAGGGCCGCTCGAAGGCCGGCGCCTCGGGCGGGTTCTCGCGCGGAGCCGTCGGCAGCGGGCCGTCCCGCACCAACTCGAGCCCGGGGCCGAACCGCTCCGGGACCTCGCGTGGCTCCAACTCCGGCGGCGCCGGCGGCCGTTCCGGCTCCGGACCGGCCGGGGCAAGCGGAGGCGGCAGGGGCGGCACGAAGGGCTCTGACCGGTCCTCTGGCAGCCGTGCAGCCGGTTCCGGACGCAGCGGTTCGTCTGGGGGCTCGAAAGGCCCTCAGGCGGGTTCTGGTGGCTCCGGTCGGGGCAGCGGCTCAGTAGGTGACGGCGGTGGCCGGATGCGGCACGGTCCGGCGTCCGGTGCCCGTGCCGAGCGGGCCCGCGGCCGCCAGGAGCGCGCCGGGGTCCGGCAGGCCAGGGGGCAGGAGCGGCGTAGTGCCGGGCACGCCGCCGGTGTCGCCGGCCGAACCAAGGACCGTGACCAGGCCCGCGCCCAGCGGCAGCAGGCGTGGGAGGACCGCCGCGCGAAGAAGGCGGAGCGTGACGCGGCGCGGAAGGCGAAGCGGGATGCTGCGTCGGCCCCGCCGGGCCGCACCACGCTGGGCCAGTCCGTCGGCGAGGAAGCCCAGCGCCGCTGGGACAAGCGCCGCTCCGACGCGAAGGCCGCCAAGGACGCGAAGGCCGGCGCCGAGAAGGTGAACCTGTCCAAGGGCAAGGGCACCGGCGGCAAGGACGGGAGAACCACCGGGGAAGGCCCGGGCGACACCTCCCGTGCCGCGAAGGACGGCACGGCGGGTGATGGGCTGGGCAGGGACTCCACGGCCGGTGACGGGACATCTGACGGTGCGAAGAAGCGGCGTCGGTTCCGGCGCCGGCGCGCCAGCGGAACGGGCCGGGCCGGATGGCGCGGACGTACCCGCCGCACCGGACGCACCGGCCGGGCGGGTCGTGCCGGGCGGCGCGGTCGTCCCTCACACAGCCCGTTCGGCGTGGAGGACTCCACCCCGACGGTGGAGTGGCCCGAGCACGACACCCGCCCGCCCAAGCGCACCGCGATGGGCGAGGACGACATCGTCGACGCGGACATCGTCCCCGACAAGCCCGCGGCCGTCACGACCGGCGCCAGGGGCCTGCCGCCCGCGCCGGAGAAGCACACCGCACGGCCCGGCACCAGCCGGCCGACCAGCATGGAAGGGAGCAGCGTGAGCAGCCCGGAAGTCAGCAGGCCGTCCGGTGCGGGCGGCCTCAGAGCCCAGCACCGCACGGACATCACGTTCGACGACTACCTGATGGAGATGGCGAACATCGCCATCCAGGCCGCCTGTGACCAGGAGCGGGCCGAAGCTCTCGCGGACGCCCTCGACAAGGTCGCCGACGCCCTGCGGGACATGGCCACCGATCTGATCGGCGACCACAACGTCAGCACCGAGGTCACCGAGCTGATCTCGGACCTGGCCGACGCCGCGGCCCGTATGAAGCAGCAGGCCGAACGGTGCGCCACCGAGTGCGGCCTGGCCCTGGAGGCCGCCAAGCTCGCGGCCGCGATGGTCGCCCGCATCTACGGCGAGGACATGGCCGCGAAGGAAGACGCGGGCCTGAAGTACGCGTCGGCCGCCGCCCACCACGATTAGAAGCAGGGAGGAAACCCGCTGATGAGCAGCGATCTCGCACCCCGCCCCAGCGGCGCGGTGCCCGCGCCGGCCGACGGCGACAACCGCTACAAGGCCATCCAGGCCAAGCTCGACGCTCTCGGGCGCGCGCTGGATGACGCCGGGCTCGGCCTGGAGGAACTGGTGCGCAACGTCCGCCAGAACGCCAAGCGCGCCGAGGACGCGGCCCGCGACGTCGAGGGCGCCGACCTCGACCCGAAGTTTGTGGAGCTGACCAGCAACGTCGGCGTCGCCCTCGGGGGCGCCGGTGTGCAGGTCAAGAAGCTGCACGACACCGCGCAGGAGACCGCCGACCTCGCCCACGAGACCCGGCGCAACCACGCCAAGCTCTACGGCGCGCTGGACGACATCCGCTCGAACCGGCGCGAGAGGACGCCCAAGCCGGGCTTCTTCACCCGCTGACCCCGCTCCCACCCCCTCGCCCACGGGCGGCCCCGCACACCTCGTGGGGCCGCCCGTGCCCATTCTGAGAAGGAGAAGCCGGTGACCACGCCGCGCAGTGTCGCGCTCGAACGCCTCGCCTACACCCTCGCCGCGCCCGTGCTGGCCGTGGCCCCCAACCTCTGCCCCGACAGCCCCGTCAACCAGGTCGTGCAGCTGGCCGGCGCCGCCGGGATCGGCGGCTGGTTCCTCGCCGCCCGGAGCGACGAGCCCGGCGCCGGACGCAAGATCCTGCGCTGGTCCCCGCTGGTCCTGGCCGCCGCCGTCGACGTCGCCGCCGGGCACACCACCGGCTTCGGCCCATACGGGCTGGACGGGCTGCTCGCCGCCGGATGGGCGGCGGCCGGCTACCTGGTGATGCCGTTCTCCCGGCACACCCGCCGCCATCACCGGCCCGCCCTTGCCGCCCCTGCCCCGCAGCTGGCGCCCACCCAAGCCCCGGAGCCGTCCCCGGCAGCCCCGGACGACGGAGCCGACCAGCTCACCCGCGACGCCAGGATGCTGTGGGAACAGGCCGGGATGCCCGGCCGCACGCACATCGTCAAGGCCACCCGGCACCCCGGCCAGCGCCACGACATGACGCTCCTGCTGCGCGCCTCGGAGACCGGACGGCCCATCACCGGCCTGTCGGAGGCCGTAGTCGCCGCCCCGTTCGGCGTGCACTCCAGCGACGTCGTCCTGGCGGAGGTCGCCATCCAGCCCGGCCGCCAGGGCGGGCCCGGCTGGATGGAAGCCCGCATCACCCCCGACGCCAACGCCCGGCGCCGCACCAAGCCGACCGCGCAGGAGCGCTGGACGGACCGGGTCGCAGGTCCCAAGGGCGGCGCCCCCGGCTCCGAGTTGGTCCACAAAACCCGCGACGACGAACGCCAGGTGACCTTCTACCGGGCGAGGATGGCCGACTCCACCGACACCCCGCGCATCGACCTGCCCAAGGTCTGCCGCGCCCTGGGCCTGCCCGAGGACGACTCCTGCGTGTTCGTCCTCATCGACGGCTCGGAGTTCCTGATCAGCGCGTTCGACACTCCGCCACTGTCCGCGATCTTCCCCGCCACCCGCGAACTGCTCACCCCGGACGCCAAGGGCATGTACGTGTGCGGGTTCACCATCACCGGCCAGCCGGTGAAGACTATGGTGTACCAGCACGACAAGAACGCCCCGGCCCACGGGCTCACCCTCGGAGTGTCCCGCTCCGGCAAGACGCAGTTCTTCGCGATCCACATGGCCGCCCAGTCCCTGGCCGGCCAGGTGGTGTGGCTGTCCACCGTCCGCAAGGACGAGAAGACCACCGTGCTCGGGAAGTACATCGACCGGCAGGGCTCCAACGCCCTGTGGATGGCCCGCCAGCTGCGCGCGGCGAAGGCGCTGTGCGAGATCAGAGCGGAGATGCCCTGGCCGCACGACGGCCAGCCGCACGACTACAAACCGGGCGACACCCGCTGCCCCTACCGGCAACTGAACGTGTACGCGGACGAGTTCATGACCGCGGCACAGGACGGGGACTTCGGCGAGTTCATCCAGAAGGACGGCGAGGACCTCACGGTCACCGGGCTGAAATACGGCATCGGCTTCAACCCCGCCGGCCAGTCACCGTTCGCGCACAACGGGTTCTCCACGGAGATGAAGGACAACCTGCGGCAGAACAGCCGCCCGGTCATCTTCAACATGGGCTCGCCCGGCGCCACCCGCAAGGCCGTGGAAGGCACCATGGAGAACGCCTACGACGTGCCGACCATCCCGGCCCGCTACTCCCGCAGCGAAGGCTCCGCGATCGAGCGGGCCATCAGAGGCGAGGCCGACCCGGAAAACGGCGTCTCCACCGGCGGCGTCGCCATCATCGTCCTCGACAACGGCCGCGCCGTGCTCATGCGGTCGCTGTACGCCGACTTCGACACCGACCTGTCCGAGTTGTTCCCCAGCGAGGTCAACCGGCTCACCGACTACGAGATCGCGGAGCTGGACAAACGCGGCCTGTGGTTCGACTGGAACGAGCCCGTGCGACCCGGCGAGTTCTGGCCCGAGCCCGACGAGGACGACGAGAGCCGATCCCGCCAGCGCGGCGGAGGCGGCAAGGACGGCGGCGGACGCGGTTCCAAGGGCGGTGGCCGCCGCACCGAGCCGCAGGTCGCCTCACCCCGCCAGGCCCTGGAGGCCATCAAGAGCCTCACCGATGCCTGACCACACCCACCCCGGGGCCGGCCCCGCCCGAGCGCGGCCGGCCCCCGCCCGACCCCTGCCAAGGAGCACCACCCACCGTGACCCTCTCGATCTCCGCCGCCGTGCTGCTGGGCATCATCGTCGCCGTCCTGGTCAAGGGCGGATACGTCCGCATCGGCTCCGCACTGGCCTGCACGCTGTTCGGCTTCACCCTCGCCGCGACCGGCCTGGCCCCAGCCATCCACAGCGGCCTCGCCTCGCTCGCCGGGCTGGTCTCCATCCTCTGACTACGCCTCTGTCCAAGGTGGGTCGGGGGTGTAGTTGAGTCCGTCGCAAAAGCGGCAGTCCCACTCCGCAGGGACCTCCCATTTATCCACCCACCAACCGACCTGCTTGCCCACGAAGTAGTTGTCCCCACCGCACCACCCGCACTCGAAGACGAACTCCACCCGATCCCCTTCCCCGAGCCTGTCGGTTCGAGGATGCCCGGGGCGCGAATGCGGTGACTACCCGCCCGCCCGCCAGCCACGCTCCCCCCTTCCCCCGCACCACCGGACAACGACCCCGGCGGCGCCGTGTACCGCACCTCCCCCATGCGCCCTCCTGGCCGCCACGGCCAGGAGGGCGCTCCCCTTTCCGCATGATCGGAGAACCCCGATGGACCCCCTGACCACCCAGTCCGGCATGCCCGAGTCCGAGGCCGCGGCCGAAGCCCGCCGCCTGATCGACAACTGGGCGAGCAAGCCCGTACACCACCACCCCACCTCATTCCGCGACGACACCGAGCCGCCGGCCTTCGGCACCGCCCCACCCGTGAGGCAGGACGACCAGCGGATCGTCCCGGCCTGGGCGGCCGGGATCGCGGTGGCCTCCATCGGCGCGGGCGCCGGGATCACCGGCATCGGCTGCGGCGCCTGGCTCGTGCTCCAGGGCCTGGCCTCCGTCACGTTGAACGCCGTCCTGATGGCCACCCTGCCGTTCGCGGGCCTGGCCATGGCCGCCACCGCCCTCGGCGGCGCGCTCAGCAAGGCCCGCGCGACCGTCACCAGGAACGTCTACGAGGGTCCGGTCACCCACCACACCGAAATCCACAACAACAGCACCACGCGCGGGGCGTTCTTCGCCCGCACCCGCAACGAGATCCGCTGACCGGCTCCGGCCAGCCCACCACCTACCCCTTCGCCGAAGGAGCAGCTGCACCATGTCCCACCACGAGCGGCAGATGAACGGCCAGCCCCGCCCGAACCACATCCCCGACCAGCTCGACCCCCCGCCCACCCGCAAAAACAGGCAGCGCCCCGCGCGGCTACGCACCGCGTGGAAGGGCTCCTGGCAGGAAGGCGGTTTCCTCTACCAGCGGTGGGAGGAGATCCTCCAGGCCCGGCACGCCAGCTGGCACGAGATCGCCAACTGGATCAAGGCGGCGGCACTGTTCGGCGGACTCAGCCTCATCGTGATGATGGTGGACACCGCCGGTGACATCGTCTCCGCCACCCTCAAGGGCCTGTCCACCGCCCCGGCCACCGACGCCGGTGACGGCAACGGCCTGTGGGGCACGGTCGACCACCCAATCCGGGCGTTCCTCACCGACCAGGCCGCCCACCTCGCCGTCACCCCCGCCGCGCTGTACGCATTCTGGCAGCTGACCGGAGCGCTCTCACTCATCGGCGGCTTCCTCGGCAACGCCGGCGCCCGCATCGCCTGGCTGCTGTTCGGCATCGCAAGCCTTGCCATGATCTGGTCCGCCACCCCGGACGGAGGCCGCGCCGCCGCCACCGGGCTCGCCACCCTCATGTGGGCACTGGCCAGCACCTTCGCCCTGCGCGGTCTGACCTTGCGGCCCATCGTCCACAACCATCCGCCGCAATACCAGTTCAACCCCGCGCTCCACTTCCACGCGCCGACCCCGACGGGCGACGACTTCGGCAACTTCAACGGCGAAGAGGGCAACGTGCACCTGCTTCAGCGCTGACCCAAGGCACCGCCTGGCGGCACACCCACCCGACCCTCTTCGACCAACTTCGGCAGCGAGCCGCTCGACTGCTCCGACCCGCAGCACCCGCTGAAGACCTGACGCCCTGCCTGGCCCTCGCCCCATCCCGCACCCCGGGACCGGGCGAGGACCGGACAGGCCGCCCGGCCGAACGCACCGCCCGTGCCCCGCCGACACCAGCACGACGTCGACGGGGCGCAGCGTTGTCACCCGACGACTGGAGGAGATCGCTCGTGCTCATCCCCCGCCCGCGCCGCCGGATCGGTCGGCCCCGCCCGCAGCGCCCCGGCCCCCGCTACCCGACCCCGCCCCACCGGCCGGACAGCACCCGCCGCGCGCGATAGCCAGCGACCCCGCCCGCGCCCGGACCCCGGCGGCCACGCTCCTGCAGCGCGCCCACCACCGCCTGGCCACCGGCGGCTGGTGCCACGGAGCCCTGGCCGACCGCAAGCCCAGCCAGCAGCCAACCCTGCCACCGCCTCTCCGCCTCGCCCTGCCAGGGGCAGCCGCGCCCTACCCGCGCGCGGCTGCACCGGCAAGGGAAGCCACCGAGCAGAAACGGAGCCCTTTCACCATGCCCCCAGCCCTGGACGAGATGCTCGGCCCTGAGCGGGCCGCCCAGATCATCAAGGACTTCGCCCGGGACCTCGCCCACCGCGACGGCCTGCCCGAGAACATCGCGCTGCGCCTGGCGTGCGAGCGCGCCACCGACGGCGACCCGCTGCTGCTGGCCGCGCCCGGCCAGGTGTGGACCCTGCGCCCGGACGCCGACCCCGACGACGCCCCAGCCCGCCGCCTGACCATCTACGGGAGGCTGGAGGCGCCGCCGCGGATCCTGGTCCTGGCCGACGACAACCTGCCCGGCGGGACCGACGCCGCAGCGGACACCGGCGACGAGGACGAGGGCGAGGACGGGATACCGCTGTCCGTCTTGGACCGCTACCAGCTGCAGCACTGGTCCCCGGCCTCGGCCGCAGGAAGCCGCAGGAGCGGCGATGGGCTTCGCTGACCGGCACGAGGAACTACCCACCTACCGGTGGCGCCAAGCCCCGGCCGGGTTCGCGACCCGCCGCCAGCTGCGGGACATGGGGCTGCGGCCCGGCGGCCAGGAGCCCGTCGCGCGGATCGAATGCCGCAGCGGCAAGCGCTTCGCCTGGCTGTACCGCATCGACCGCGCGGCGCCGAAGATCCCGATGACGCTCGCCAAAGAAGCCGCGCTGGACCGGGCCATGGCCGCCCGCCAGACCTGCCCGGTCTGCCGCCGCCGGTACTTCTTCGCTCTGCCGCTGCGCACGCTCGGCTCCTGCCTGGAGTGCCACGACGGAACCCCCGCCGACCCCGCCACCTACACCCAGCCCGCCGGCGGTCACCGGCTGGCGGCCTGACCACCGCACACTACGAGAAGGAGAGTCACTCCGTGGGGCTTCCCGCACCTGTCCGGGCCGCCGCACTGGCGGCCGCCGTGCCGGTCACGCTCGCCGCAGCCACCGCCGCGCTCCGGGCCGTCCCGTGACGGCTGTCCGCCGACCGGCACCACATCGACCTCTCCCCCGAGCCGCGCCGCGACTGCCCCGACTGCCGGGGTGAGGGCGGCTGGTGGGCCAGCGGAGCGAAACCGGAGGCGGATGCCTGCGGCTGCTGGGCCCTCCGCCTCCCGCTGCTGCCCGTCCGCGCCCCTGGTTCGACGAGCCGCCGTTTTGACAACCCGTTCTCCTGCCCGTCAGGGGCGGCCGACCGTACGCGGCCGGCCGCCCCTGACGCGTGGGGCCCGAGACCCCAGGAGGTCCCCTTCGATGACCGTGGCCATCCCGGCTCCCAGTCCCTCGCAGAACCTGGACGCCGCGTGCGCGTCGGTCGCGGGTCAGATCGCCCGCACCGACGGCAAAGCGAGTCTGCTGCTGGCCTTCGACGGCGCCGTGCTCGCCGGACTCGCCTCCCTCGCCGACACCGGCCTGCCGACCGCGGCCAAGGTGTTCGGCGCGCTTGCGGTCGTCGCCCTGGGCGCGGCCGCGGTGCTGCTGCTGTTGGTGGTCCGGCCCCGCCTGGACGGCACCGACCGCGCCAGCTTCCCCCACTGGGCACAGCTGGACGAGGACGGTATCCGCGCCTGCATGGACGGCGACACCCGCCCCGCCCAAGTGCAGGTGCTGTCGACCATCGCGATGGCCAAGTTCATCCGGCTGCGCAGGGCGGTCGACTGCAGCCTGGCCGCCCTGGCCCTCCTCGCGCTGGCCGCCGCCGGCACCGCCTGGTGACGGCGGCCGCGATGACCGCTACCACCCGCACCGACCGCGTCCGCACCGCGGCCGCCATCGCCCGCCTCGCCCTCCAGCAGATCCAGGACGAAACCACCGGCGACATCGCCGCCCCCGAGCTGGCGGCGATCGTGCGCGAGCTTCACGACGAAGCCGACCCGCCCGGTGGCGTCCTCGGCGCGCTCGCGCAGCTGCTCACCCGCACCGCCCAGGCCGCAGCGCTCACCCCGGGCGACACCGACGACCGTGAGGCCGCCGCCTGCGCCCTCGAGGAAGCCGCGGCCTTCATCACCGACTCCGCCGGGATGCGCCTGCACCTGGCCACCCGCACCCTCCACCCGCAAGGAGAACGCCCGTGACCGCACCGCTGTCCCCGCACCTGCCTGAACGCTGCCTGGTGGTCCTCATCGGCGCCTCCGGCGCCGGCAAGTCGACGCTGGCCGCCACCTGGCCCGCCACCCAGGTCCTGTCCCTGGACGCCCTGCGCGGCACGATCAGCGACAACCCGGGCGACCAGGAGGCGACCGCCGACGCGGTCGACGCCCTGCACCTGCTCCTGGAGCGCCGGATGGCCCGGCGCCTGTTCACCGTCGTCGACGCCACGAACGTCACCCGGTCCGCCAGAGAGCCGCTGGTCGCCGCCGCCAAACGGCACAACATGCCCGCCGTCGCGGTCATCGTCGCCACCCCGGCCTCCGTCTGCATCGAGCGCCAGGGCCCAAGGCCGGCCAACCGGACGGTGCCCGAGGACACGGTCCGCCGCCAGCACAAGGCGATGGTCCACTCCCACTCGGCACTGCTCAGCGAGGGCTTCAACGAAGTCCTGTTCGCCGACTCCCTGTACCGCCTGGAGCCGCTGCTGCGGACGCTGTCCCAGGCCCGCGAAGCCGACCTCGGGCTGGACGGCAGCGACGGCCTGGGCGACCTGCTCCTGCCCCGCCGCTTCTTCGGCCCCGAGATCCTGCCGCTGTGGCGGTGGAGGGACGGCTCCGACATCGCCGACGGCGACCGGGTCGCGGAGATCCGCCTCGGGCAGCAGCACCTCACCCTCGCGTTCCGCGAGGACGTCGACGGGGAGGGCGACATCGGCTTCGACGCCCTGGTGCCCTGCCCCTTCGACCCGGAGTGCGCCGGCTACGCCTGGGCGCCGGTCTACTCGGTCACCGACCTGTACCGCGCGCTGACCGGCGCCCTGGACGACGCCCCGGACATCGCCTGCACCGTCCACGGCGGATTCGGCGACGCGGACCAGGAGGCCGACGGCCCCGCGGACACCGCTGGCTGCGGAATGCGCGAGCTGGAGGCGGTCGGCGGATGACCACCGACCCTGTCACCGGCGCCGCGTGCGGATGGGACCAGGCCGTCTTCCGGTGCTGCCGGTGCGGCGCCGAGCACACCGCCGCCACCGAGGACGACTACCTGAAGGCCGTCGGCGTCCACGGCGACGCACACGCGGTGTGGGACCGCCTGAACTCCATCGAACGCGACGGTCTCATCTCGATCCTCCGCACGATCGTGTCCGCGCCGGACCTCGCCGTCGAACTCCTGGCCCTCGCCAACCAGCAGCGGAACCTCACCGGAGGCGACACCGCATGAACCCGCACCCCCCGCACCCGCACCCGCTCACCCCGACCGATCTGCCACCGGCGACCAGCGGCAGCACGGCTGCCCGGACTGCCACCTGCCAGTCCAAAGCGGCGCCGCAGGGCTGGCCGCGCACCGCAACACCGTGCACACCCGCCGCGGCGACCACCGCATCCCGATCACCATCCGCCTCAACTTCTGACCCGGAAGGGGTATCCACATGGCCGCAACGGCCCAGAACGCCACCACGAGCACCGACCGGTACGCCGACTACATCGCGGCCCGCGACCGCCACACCGCCCTGCTGACGAAGCGGGGCCCGCGGCCCGGCCACGCCCTGGCCGTCACACTCGTGGACGGCCGCCCCACCCGCCCGGTCCAAGTGCCGATTCGGCCCGGTCCGCGCCCACATCCGCCACGCCCGCACCAAGAACACAGTGCACGAGTACGACATCACCGCCCGCAGCTATCTCGGATGCCCGTCAGCGTGAGGCATGTGAGGTATGCAGGAACTCACCGACATGCCTCACAGCTATCCCAGGGGCCTTCAGGCATGTTGACGATGCTCAAGATCGGATAATTCGGTCTGTCGTCCTGACCGAATCACACCAGGTCATCCCATGCCCATGCAGGGGCGGCATCCTCATTGGGCTCCCGCCCGAAACGGAACCGATCCCGATGGTCGCTGACCTCGACGAACTGAGCGAAGTGCCCCGCTGCAGGAAACCGTGCGACCAGGGCGCCCACCTGCTCGTCCGCCTCGGCCTTCCGCAGCGCGTCGAGCAGGCGAGCCACCGCGTACGGGTGGTCGAGGGGTGCGTGTGCGGCGGCGCGCTCGGCCAGGGCGGCTACCTGCTCCTCCGCCCCGGCCTTCCGCAGCGCGTCGAGCAGCCAGGCCACCGCGCCCGGGTGGTCGAGGGGTGC
>NZ_JAZDCX010000032.1:0-54721 GCF_036323805.1 Streptomyces rubellus | reverse complement strand
GGGCCAAATCCCTACGGGATTTGGCCGTAATTCACTTCGTGAATTACGGTGTGAATTGCTCCGCAATTCACCGCATAGGGGTCCGGGGGTGGTTAAGGAGGTGTCAGCGGGTGCGCATGTACTGGTGGCTGGGGCTCAAGCGAGGGCTTCCTGGAGAGATGGGGGCGGGCTGTGTTCGGATGCAGTCCGGCCGGGGGCGGTGGGGGCTGCGAACGCGTGTGCCAGGACCTGACGACTTGACAGGTGTACGGAGGTGGGGGCATGCTGACTTGGCTTGCTTAACCTATTCGCGTGTCGCGTGATGCATCACGGGTAGAAATTGGGAAGTTCAAGGGGTACCCCCAGAGCGTTGACTTCCGCGAGTCTGCTGACTTTCTGCCGCAGTTGAGAATGGGAAATGGCATGGTATGTGAGGGTGCTTATTCCGCCGGAGATTTCCATCTGCGGCCCCATCAGAAAGAGGCTGTGAATGCCATTGTGAGAGGGCTTTCCGGCGCGCAGAATAACGATGATGTGCGTGGCACAGTGGTGATGGCGACCGGCACCGGAAAGACCGTCACGGCTGCTGCTGCCGCGCGCAGGGTGGTGCCGCGTGGTCGGTGCGGGGTGCTGGTGCCCACGCTGGATCTGCTGGCGCAGACGGCGGAGGCGTGGCGCAGGGCCGGCCACCGGGGTCGGATGGTCGCGGTGTGCTCGCTGGGGGATGATCCGCTGCTGGAGGCGCTGGGGGTGCGGTGCACCACCGACCCGGCGCAGCTGGCGCGCTGGGCGGGTGAGGGCGGGCCGGTGGTGGTGCTGATGACGTACGCCTGCCTGGTGGCCCAGGAGGCCCGCCAGGATGGTGAGGACGGTCCGTGGGGCAGTTCCCGGGCCCGGCGTGGGGTGCTGGAGAAGGCCATGCACGGGGCGGGCTTCACCGGGCCGTGCATGCCGGGCTTCGACCTCCTGGTCGTGGACGAGGCGCACAGAACGTCCGGGGATCTGGGGAAGGCGTGGGCCGCGGCACTGGACAGCCAGCGGGTGCCGGCCGTGCGGAGGCTGTTCATGACGGCCACCCCGCGGCTGTGGGAGGCCCCGCCCGACGGCGGTGGCGGCCGGGCACGACTGGTCGCGAGCATGGACGACGAGAGCCTGTACGGGCCGGTGTTGTTCGAGCTGGAGCTGATGGAGGCCGTCGAGCGGGGTCTGCTGGCGCGGTGGGAGGTCGACGTCCTAGAGATCACCGACCCCCACCCCCCAGAGCCAGACGCCGACGACGAAGAGGTCCAGGGACGGCGTCTGGCCGCGCTCCAGGCCGCGCTGCTGACACGGCTGGACGAAGTGGGCGGAAGAAGCCTGCTGACCTTCCACAGCACCACCCTGGCCGCCATGGCCATGGCCCGATCCCTACCGCAGACGGCCGCGCAACTGCACGCCACCGACCCGGCGCGGTACCCGGCCCAGGTGGGGGCGGAGTGGCTGTGCGGGGAGCACTCCCCCGCCCACCGGCGCCAGGTGCTGGGCCGGTTCGCCGACGGCCTCACCGCAGACGGCTGGGTCGCCGACGCCCAGATCCTCGCCTCCTGCCAGGTGCTCGCCGAAGGCGTGGACATCCGCGGCCGCGCCGGAGTCGACGGCGTGGTGCTGGCCGACGCGCGGTCCTCCCCGGTGCAGATCGTGCAGATCCTCGGCCGCGCCCTGCGGCAGGAACCCGGCGAAGGCAAGACGGCGCGGATCGTGGTGCCGGTCTTCCTCGCGCCCGGGGAACGACCGGAGGAGATGATGACCTCCAGCTCCTACCGGCCCCTCCTGCAGGTACTGGCCGGCCTCCAGGCCCACGACGAACGCATCGTCCAACGCCTCATGCTCGCCGCCAGCAGCAGCTCCGGCACACCCACCAACACCCTCACCCTCGACCCCGCCACCCCCCAACCCACCCAGGCCACAACAGCCGGGCAGGAGGACGGGGCCGGTGGGAACAGCCACGGCAGTAGCGGCGAGACAGACAACGGCGGCGCGGCGGCCGGCGGCCGGGAACACCACAGCAACCAGGACCAGGACGGGACTGAGGGAGGCAGCCAGGAGCGGGACGAGCACGGCGGTGCGGCCGACGACGAGACCGGGGCCGACGACAGGTTTGCGGGGGTGCCGCTGCTGCGGTTCACCCACCAGCGTGACCCGGCCCTGATCGCGAAGTTCCTGCGCACCCGCATCCTGCAGCCCGACAGCAAGGTCTGGCTCGCCGGATACGAAGCCCTCCAGCAGTGGGTGGACGAGCACGGACACGCCAGGGTGCCGGCCACCGCCACCCTGACCCGGCCCGATGGCACCCCCTACCCCCTCGGCTCCTGGATCCAGGAACAGCGCCGGGCCTTCCAGAACGGGACCCTGCGCCCCCACCGCTACGAGTTGCTGGACGAACTCGGCATGGTCTGGGACGTCGCCGACGCGAAATTCACCAACGGGCTCACCGCGGCACGGGCATACTGCAAGAAATTCGGGACGTTGTGCGCGCCCCGTGACGCGATGGTGGACGGATTCGCTCTCGGGCAGTGGCTGGAGAACCTGCGGAAAGGCGCCATGGCCCTCACCGAGTCCCGCGATGCCGTGCTGCGGGAGATCGACCAGTGGTGGAACCCTCCCTGGCCCATCTCCTGGCAGCGGCACTGGTCCGCCCTCGCCTACCTCCTCCACGACGAGACCGGACCAGTCCAGGTGCCCCCCGGAGTACGGGCCTGCGGCCTCGACGTCGGCACATGGCTGCGACGCCAACTCGCCACCTGGCCACACCTGGAGGACGGGCAGCGGAAACTACTGCAGAAACTCGGCGTCCAGGCACCCGCCGAAACAGACCAGACACAACCGGACGCAGCGGCACCGGCCGTGACCGACCTGCACGACCTGAACAACTTCGAGCGGGGTGTGGCCGCCGCCCGGCAATACCTGGCCCGGGAAGGACACCTCACCGTCCCCCGCCACCACCAAGAAACCCTCCACCCAGCCACCCCCGACGGCACACCGGCCAAGGACGGCGCGCCGGTGACCGTCCGGCTGGGCGTATGGCTGACCAACCAGAAAACCAGACGAGCGAAACTGACACCCCAGCGACGCCAGGCACTGGCCGACCTCGGACTGCAATGGGCAAAGTAAGCCCGGCCATGCGCTCTTGGTGCGGGACCGGCGGGTCTGTAAAACGAGCGGGTCTGTTCCGTAGTCGGTGGTGACGGAGGGTGTGGTCAGCCCAGGAGGATGCGGTGGCGGAGGAGGGCGAAGCCGGCGCGGCCGTACATCTGGCGCTTGACCAGTTTGGTTTTGTTGTTGACGCCTTCGGTGCCGCCGTTGTGGTACGGCAGGGTGAGGGCGGCGTCGACGGCGGCGCGGTCCTTCTCGAGGCCCCGGGTGAAGGCATGCAGGTGGGGCAGGTCCTCGGCCTGGACCAAGTTGATCCAGGTGCTCAGCAGGGCGGCATTGCCGTCGGCGGGATCCAGCAGCGCGGCGAAGCGGTGGATGAGGTCGGCCAGAGCGGTCATCTCGTGGCAGGCGGCGCGGGCGGCCTCGATACGTTCCCGCTGGTGGTCCTTGAGGCGGTCGGGGCGGGTGAGAAGGTAGCGGGCCAGGCGCCGGGGCGAGAGTGCGGGCCGGTCGCCCTCGACACGTCCCTGGTTGATGTAGCGGACCAGCAGGTTCGAGCTGCCGGTGTAGCCCAGCTCCCTGATCTCCCGCAGGAGATGGGTGACGGGGACGGCCGGATTCTCCAGCCGGCGCCGGCGCAGGTGATCGCGGTAGGGATCCACGAGGGTGGGCCGGTACGTGGGGGCGCGGATGAGGCGCTCTGGCTCGGCGACACGGTCGTAGCGCTTGACAGTGTTGAGAGCCAGGTTCAGGCGGCGCGCGCACTCCAGCAGGCCGACTCCGCGCTCGCGCAGGGCGTGGACCTGCTGCCAGCGCTCGTGGGTGGTAGCGGCCTGTCTCCCCTCGGCCGGGGGCGGGCCCGCTTTCGCCCAGCAGGTGCTGTGCGCGGCGACCTCTTTACGGACGGCCTCGGCGAAGTTGTGCCACAAGTGCCAGCGGTCGCTGATCTGGACTGCGCCGGGCAGGGCTCGACGGACCGCCTCGGCGTAGGTGGCCGATCCGTCCCGGCACACGGCCTCGATGCCCGGATGCCCGCGCAGCCAGGCTTCCACAGTGGCGGCCTCGCGGCCGGGCAGTACCTCGATCCGCTCGCCGGTCTCGGCGTCGATGATGATCGTGGCGTAGCTGTGCCGACGCCGCAGGGCGAAGTCGTCGACCCCGACCACCCGCGGGATCCGCACCGCTGGCACGGGCACCCGCCGCAGCAGCCGCAGGGCGGAGGCATACGAGAGGGGCACGGCCAAAGACCGGGAGAGTCGGGCGGACGCCCGGCCGCACAACTCCTTGACCACCTCGGAGAGCTGGGCGGTCAGACGTGTGGTGCGGCGCTGATGGCGCTCCAGGAGCCCGGGGACCTGCTCTCGGAAGGTCTGCTGCCTGCAGCCCAGGACCGGGCAGACCAGCCGTCGTATCCTCACCCGGACCACGACCTGCCGGCCGTCAACCGGCACGTCCCGTACCGTCCGGCCGTGATACCCGTGGACCCTTCCCGTCACCACCCCGCACACCGGGCAGGGAACGGGAACATCCCGGGTCCGAGCCGTAACCCGGACTGTCTCGCCACCGTCCGCCACACCTTCGATGACCAACGCCGACAACCCCGAAAACACCGTTCCCACAAGCGTGTTCGCATCATGCACGCTCAATGATCACAGGCGAGCACTGACCGTCACCACCGACTACGTAACAGACCCGAACGTCTTACAGTCCCTCTCCCCGCGATTCGCGGTGCGGGCTCCCTTCAGACATTCGGGCAGGGACCATGCGCTGTGCCCTTGTGCTGTGGAGCCTCTGCTGTACCCAGCCCCCAACAGCGCCCCGGTTGAGAACTGCCCGACAGGCCAGTTCCTGCATCCAGAACAAGAAGCGCCGCGGCAGGGCTGGGGTCACTATTCGCAGCCGACGCCGTCGCCGTCACGGTCCAGGTGGCGGCCATAGCCCGGATCACCCCGGCGAACGGGTGCGGCTCCCGCAGCACGGGCTTCTGAACAGTTGGAGTAGTAGGCCGACCCCCCACCGCCGCTGCCGCCATCGTTCCCGCCCGAGGAGGTACCGAAGTCCTCCGCCTGTGGAGCCGGGGCGCTCACGGTGACCTCGACCGTCTCGGTGGCCCGGACGGTGACCGTCGCGGCCGGCTCCGGCTCAACGGCCGGACTGGCAGTGATCTCCCGGGTCTGGGTGACCGTCACCGCCGGCTCCGGGGACGGTGATGAGGCGGAAGCCTTCGCCGTGGTGTCGCTCTCGCTCGCGCCGGCACCGATACCGAAGAAGAACGCCAAGGCCAGGGCCGGGAGGACGAACCTCTTGCGGGCCCACCTGGGCGCCGAGCGCGGCGGCGCAGGCTGGGGCTGAGTGTACGGATTGGCCATGGTCCCCCTGACGAAACAGCTGAGGAGCGACCGTAGTTCGCTGCTGAGGCAAGAGGGAGTCCTGCGGCCAGAACGTCACCCTTTCGGGTGACAGATCGCCCAGCACAGACAGCTCCATGGACGCCTTCCGTGCATCGGGGCAGAGGCGGGTTGAGGCACATCAGGATCGTCGGCCACCCCGGGGAGGAGTCGGCCGTGGCCGCTGGTCTTTGCGAAGCCGGATCCGAGGAGCGCGTCCTGCCGCGCTGAAGCCCTACCGCCGGGATGTGACAGACCGGGCACCGTTTATGCCAGGTAGGGGGCACACGCGAAGATCAGGCGCAGGCATCTTGGGATCCGCATCATTGAGTGTTCCGTTTTGAGCGGTGGAGGCTCCGTGACCGG
This sequence comes from Streptomyces rubellus, assembly GCF_036323805.1. Classification (NCBI taxonomy): domain Bacteria; kingdom Bacillati; phylum Actinomycetota; class Actinomycetes; order Kitasatosporales; family Streptomycetaceae; genus Streptomyces; species Streptomyces rubellus. The sequence continues at coordinate 48,857 of NZ_JAZDCX010000032.1, read as the reverse complement.
ATTCAATGGGGTACGGCGTGGGCTCCGCCGCAAGGAGCAACGGACAGGTTGCGGGTCAGGGGCGCCGCTCAGACATCGGGCTGCACATCATTTCGCACGACAAACACAACGATTTCGCCGAGCCCGAGATCCTGCATTCCAGGCAGTCGGCAGGACGCTTACTCAATCCGCTCCGGGGAAGCCCGCTGACCAGCGACGACAGCGAACTGTTGCTGCAGTAAGCCGCTAATCGAAGATTCCCGGTGGAGCCGCCGGTCAGCGGAGAGGAGCGCGCCCCCGGCTAGCAATGAGCCGGAGGCGCGTCCGAAGACGGTTCGGAAGGGTCTGCGGTAGAGGCCCGACGGCATCAGCGCCCGACCGCATAAGGAGTTCCGCCGAACAGCACCATGCCGGGCTCCTCCTCGGCGTGCATCCACAGCACCGTTCCGGCCACGAGAGTGTGGTCGAGGAGCGGAGTGCACTGGGCGACCTCGCAGACCACCACAACGGGCGCCACCGACAGCACCGGTGCGCCGTGCTCTGTCCGCCAGTCCACCTCTGCGAACCGTTGGGCCGGGGTCCCGGTGGCAAACTGCTGGACCAAGGCGCGGGCGGTCCATGGCAGCACGTTCACCGCGAACCGTCCGTCGTCGAGCACATGGGCCAGGGTGCGGCTGCCGGTGGTCAGCGAGACCGCCATGGCCGGCGGGGACACCGACAGTGACATCACGGCACTGATCGTGCACCCGGACGGACCGTCGGGGGTTTGCGCGGTCACCACGGCGACCGCGGTGGGCAGTCGGGAGGCGGTGCGACGGTAGGCGTCCGAAGACACCAGGGAGGTCTGCGGGCGCAGGCTCTGAATCGTCATCGGTTGTCCCCGTCAGGAGGCGTGGAGAACGGTCCGGCCGATGTTCTCGGCAACGGACCTGCGGTCGATTTTGCCGTTGGGGTTGAGCGGAAGCCGCTCGTAGATACTGACGGTCCTGGGCACCATGTACGCCGGCAGGAGGCGGCGCGTCTCGGCCTGCAGTGACTGGTTGGACAAGCCGTCGCCGGTGCACACCGCGTGCAGTTCGGGTTCGCCGTCAGTGCCGGGGAGTGCCACTACCAGGGCGTCACGCACACCGGGTGACGAGCGCAGCACGGCTTCGATTTCACCAAGTTCAACCCGGTAGCCGCGTACCTTGACCTGTTGGTCCAGTCGGCCCAGGTGTACCAGGTGTCCGTTCTGGCGTACTACGCGGTCACCGGTGCGATACCACAGATCATCGCCGACCGGCACCGTGCCGTCGTAAATCTGGGCGGCATCGCCGTCGAAGGCCACGAACCGGCCGGCGTTGTCGGCCGGGTCGAGGTAGCCGGGAAAGCGCTGCGGTCCGCGTATGCACAGTTCACCCTCATGTGCGGGGTGGCCATCAGCGTCCAGCACCAGGTGCTCCAGGCCGGGATAGGGCATACCGATGGGCACCGTGCTGTTGGTGGGGTTCGGCCAGCGCGCGGGGTTCCTGGGGAGCCGGTACTCGGTGCAGGTGACGGTCAGTTCAGTGGGCCCGTAGATGTTTTCCAGGTCGCTGCCGTCGGCGGCCCGGCGCCAGGCAAGTGCGTCTTGGAGGGGCAGTGGCTCGCCACAGAACAGGCTCCAGCGCAGGGTAGGCATGCTGTCCGGGGCCAGGCTGCGCAGGCGGCGGGCGAAGGACACGACGGACGGCACGGAGCACCAGTGGGTCAGTCGGCGGGAGGTGACGAAACGCACCGGTGCGAGCAGTTCCTCTCGGCTCGGCACGACCACTGTGGCTCCGCTCCCCCAGCCAGCGAACATGTCGAACACCGATGGGTCGAAGGTCAGGTCGAAGGTCTGCGACATCCGGCAGCCAGGTCCCAGCCCATAGCGCGGGATCACGTGGTCCAAGTAGGCCGAGACGTTGCGGTGCTTGATCGGCACGCCCTTGGGGACGCCGGTCGAGCCCGATGTGAAGAGGACGTATGCGATAGCGTCCGGCTCGTTTCGGTGGTCTGGCAGTATCGGCGGCGGCCCTCCGGCCTCAGCCTGACCTGTTCGCAGTACCGGTACTGGCAGTGCGGAGAGGGCATCATCGTCCGCAGCCGCCTCGCTCGCCAGTACCAGGTCCAGCTCTCCGGCAGTGGCGATGGCGGTGTTGCGGGCAGCGGGGAAGGCAGGGTTGAGCGGAATGACGGTGGCGTTGAGCCGCTGAGCGGCCAGGTAGCCGGCATAGCTGGCGACGCGCCGCTCGGCGAGCAGTCCGACCCGGCGCGGAACGCCTCCGTGGGCGGCGATCAGTCGCCCGGCCACTTGGTCGGCGAAGGCCTTCAGGTCGCGGTAGGTGAGCTGCGCTCCGTCCGCTTCCAGGGCAACCGCACCGGGGTTACGGGCCACCGTGTCGGCGAACCACTCGTACAGGGTGCGTTCCATGGGTCATCCTTCCCATTCGGTGTACGGCACAGCCGTGTGGCTGTACGCGTCGGTCAGTTGGTCCATGGCCCGGTCGACGATGCCGGGCCGGGGGCGTCCGCGCTCGGCGGAGGCGGAGGCGAACCGCAGTACGCGTGGCAGTTCGGCCCAGGTAGCGCTGAGTCGTCCGGCCGCCTGTGGGTCCAGCACGCCCGCGCCGGTGAGCCGGGAGATCCGATAGGTCTGGTGGCGGCCGGCCGCCCACAGGTCGTCGGTGTAGCGGGCGACGGATTCCGGGTGGCTGCGGAAGATATCCGCCATGTGGCGGATCACTTCTGCGGCACCGTGGGTCCACTGTCCGGGGCCGGGCGTGTGGCCGGGCCGGGGAGGGAGGGGCCCGGTGGGAGTGGTGCGTGTGAGCCATCGGTACCGTCCAGTGGGTGGCTCGGTTACCTGCTCCCCCAGGGCCATGCGGTCGCGGCGAGTGAGTTCGGCGGGCAGTTCGGCGGGCAGCAGCAGCGCGGAGGCCAGTTGTGCTCCGGTGAGGCGGCACCGCACCGGGTGCTGCTCGCCGAACGGTGTGAGCGCTTCGAAGTGGTCGGCGACCAACCAGTTGTCGTTGTCCTCGGCCAAGAGGATCACCCAGTGCGGGGAGACGGCCCGGCCAAATGCGGGCGACCAGGGCAGGGTCGCGGTGTTGGCGACGGCCAGCACTGGTCCGCGGTTGTGTACCGCGGCGGCCAGCGCGCTGCTCGCGTCGGCCCATCGGTCCGCGCCGCGGTAGGCCAGCTCGCTGCCATCGGAGGTGATGTCCACTCGGTGGTGGTGGGAGAAGGCCGCTTCGCCTGGGCCGAGGTCGGTGCGCACTGCCAGGCGCACCGCATCGGTGAACCGCGTGGGTGTGTCGGGTGTCTCCAGGGTGAGGACGGCCAGCAGGTTGGTGGTGTAGCAGCTCAGCGGCGGCGCTGTGGTTGATGCGGCGGCTGGTGCAGTGTGCGGCGCGGCAGTCGGTGTGGGGGTCATGAGGTCTTTTCCTTTTCGGCACAGCGGACCGGTGTGGAGTAGGCGCAGCTCAGCGGTGCCTGCTGGGCGGCGGGTAGCGAGACCCATTCGAAGCCGCTCCAGCGGCCGCGCAGTTGGTCGGGCGCCACGTCGATGTTCCAGGGGTGCCCGGCCAGTCCGGTTCCGGCGGCCTTGACGCAGGCTTCCTGTACTGTCCACACCCGGGCGAGCACCATGCCATGCTCTCGTTTCGGGCTGAGCATCACCCGTGGTGCGTGATCGTGCAGACAGCGCTTAAGTAGTGCCTGCGACACCGTGTGCGGTGGGCGCTGCACGTCCACCCCGATCCGGCGGCCGAGGGCAGCGGCAACGGCTAATTCCGGTCCGTCGTGCGAGACACTGATGCCGGTGTCCGGTGTCCGCGCCAGGTGGGGCCTGCCTCGTGGATCGGTGCACACGATGTCCTCGGCGGCTTGCGGGTACACGGCGTCCAGCAGGGCTCTCAGCAGGGCGCGCCCGGCGAGGAACTCCTCAGCCCGGTACGGGCCGAACCCTTCGGCGGCGGTCCGGTCCAGCGGATGGATCGGCGCCGTCCGCCAGTGGTCGCGCAGGCCGCGGGCCACCCACACCCCGGGAGCGACCTGTTGGGGGCGCGCCTTCATGACCGCAGTTCCTGCAGTACCGTCTCGGCGTGGTCGGCCACTGTCGCCAGCACTAATCCAGTGACGCCGCCGCCGATGCCGAATACTCCAGCCTCGCAGCGGACTTCCTGGACGCCGCCGGGTGCGAAGCCGTCTGCTCCCCGGAGTTGGGCGCACTCGGCCAGCACGTGGTCGACTGTCGGTCCGGTGGCAGCCTTCAGCAGTGCGGCGGCCACCAGGTCGTGGTCGTCGGTGATCCGTTCGCCCAGCATTTCGCAGAGTGCCTTTAGCTGGCGGGCCCGCACCAGGCAGTCGGCGAAGCGCTGCCGGACGGCATCGTTGTGCCACAGGGGCCTGCCGTCCACCGTGCGTCCGGTCAGTGCGGTCCGGGTATCCCGCAGCATCCTGCCGGTGAGCGCCACCGCCCACAGTGCTCCGGCCAGCCGTTCGGTGCCCATGTGGTGAGCGAAATCCGCCATGCCGCGTCCCGGTCGGCCGACGAGGTAGTCGGCGTCCAGGCGGACGCCGGTGAGGTCTATGTGGCCGGTGCGGGCTGCGCCGAGCAGGTCGCCTCCGGCCGGCCGGACCTGCACTCCGGCAGTGGCGGCCGGTACCAGTACCCAGGTGAAGGAGGTGAAGTGGCGGCCGGGGCGGTGGCGTGCCAGCACCAACAGGTGCTCTGCTGTGCACGCTGTGGTGATCCACCGCTTGCGGCCATCGACCACCACTGTTTCTGGAGCGATCTGTACCCGGGTCGCCAGGCCTGGCAGGTCCGAGCCGGGCGCGGCACCGTCGGTGGCGGCCAGAGCCACCGACGCCTTGCCGTCCAGGGCCTCCTCCAGAGTGCGGCGCACTGGGCCGGTGGCTGGCGCACGGGCGGCTAGCAGCGGTATGGCGCTGGCCACCTGCACGAGCACACTCAGCGTGACGCCGTTGTCGGCGCGGGCGTCCACGGCGGCGAGCAGCGCGGCGAGTTTGGCGGGGTGCGGTGTAGTGCCGGTTACCACACCCCGCCGGTACAGGCCGCGCAGTGCTCCGCAGGCACCGAGCGCTGCCCAGACACGGTCGGCCGGGGCATTGGGGGACAGGTCGGTCAGGGCGGCGCGCACGGTCGCACTGAAGGCCGCCGTGTCCGTGCCGTGGGCAGCCGCTCCCCGGTCTCCGGCCGGGCGCAGGCCCGGCCGGAGATGCCGGTCGGCAGCGGGCGTGTCAGCCAAAGCGCACCTCCGGGTCGAGCAGTGCGAGCCGTCCGTCAGCCAGCCGCAGCCGGTCGTTGCTGTAGTTCAGGGACGCCGAGCGCAAGTCACGCAGCGCCCGTTCCAGTCCGGTCGGCGAGTCACCGAGGTAGCCGTGTCGCATGCCGAGGGCGTCGATCAGGATCTGCACCGCCTGGTGGCAGTCCTCGGAGGCGGTCACTTTCAGCGTGTTGAGTAGCAGCTGCACCCGTGGCAGGCTCAGGTCACCGCCCGCGGCCACCACCCGCTGTGCGCGCTGGAGCAGCGCGTGCACCGCGTCCAGGCGCTGCCGCGTCTCCGCCAGTCGGGTCAGCAGCAGGTCCGAGCCCAGGTCGGTCCTGTTCCGGCCCTGCGGCGAGCGCAGCAGTTTCAGTACTCGCGACAGCGCGCCCGCCGAGGTGCCCAGCCAGCACGCCGACCAGCCGAGGTGGGCCATCGGTGCGAACAGTTCCTTCGCCATGGTGGCGAAGGAACCGTGGGCGCCGACGGTCTGGTGGGGCGGCACCCGCCCGGTGAGGCGCAGCGCACCGCTGTCGCTGGCGCGCATGCCCAGCGGCTGCCACCTCCCGTGCCGCTCAACGGTGAGCTGGTCTCGCCGTGCGTACACCAGCGACACCTGGTGTTCGGAGTCCGGCTGCGGACTTTGCACGGTGATCAGGTAGCCGTCGGCGTGCCGTCCGCCGGTCACCACCGGGGCGAAGCGGTCCACGAGCAGGTCGCCGCCTTCGGTGCCCAGGGGGGACTGGGAGCTGAGCAGGTGACCCCCCTTACCGGTCTCGGTGGTGACCGACGCCAGATACCGCTGGCCGGCGGCGATCTGCGGCAGCAGTTCGGCCCGCAGTGGTCCGTGTGCGTAGCGCACCACGGTCGCCACCTGCTGGCAGTGCATGGCGAAGATCATCGCGGTCGATAAGTCGGTGCGCCCCAGGACGGTGCTTGCCTCCACCATGTCTTTGACGGCGCCGCCCAGCCCGCCGTCCCGGGTGGGGACGAGCAGGCCGAGCAGCCCGGTGCGGCGCAGTTCGGCAAGCGCCTCCACGGGGAATGTGGCGTCCCGGTCATGGCGTTGCGCGTGCTCGGCGGCGACGGCGGCGACGGAGGCGACTCGGTCGTGCAGGCCGACCGGACCGTCTGGGTCGGCCGGGGCGGACGCGGCCTTGCCGGGACCGAGCGTGGTGGCGGTCATGCGGCACTCGCTGTCTCGTTGGCGGCCGGGTGCTGGTCGGCTCGGGCGGCGCTGACCGCGGCCCACAGACTGCCGGCGGTGGCGAAGGTGGCGTCGTTCATGTCGTCGTCCGGCAGGGTCATGTCGAAGGTTTCCTCGAGCGCGAAGAGCACCTCGATGGCTTGCATCGAGTCCAGGCCGAGCTCGCGCAGTGGCGAGTCGGCGGTGATCTCGCGGTCGCCGAGGAATTTCAGGAAGGGTGTGAGCAGGTCGGTGAATCGGGGGTCCATCGCAGTTCTCCCTGTTCATTGGTGCTGTGGTGTGTCTCTCGCTCGGGGGTGCGGTGCAGTCGCAGTCGGGTGATTCGGGGCGGCTGTTCGGGGTGGTCGCCGTCGATCACGGTCTCAGCGGGCAGTGGGTGGCCAAGGAAGGCGATCAGGCTGGCGTAGAGGCCGTACGCTCCGACGTTGGGTACGGCGACACGGTCGCCGGGCCGTAGTGCGGGCAGTCGCGCCGCCCGTGCCCAGGTGTCCAGTGGGGTGCACAAAGGGCCGGTGACCAGGGCGTTCAGCATGGGCCCGGTCGCGGGGCCGGTCACCAGGTGCGGGGCCAGCGGCGGCAGGCGGCGCAGTCCTGACATGCCCCCGAGGTGGTTGATCCCCGACTCCAGCACCACTACGTCCTTGTCTTGGGAACGCTTGACGTCCAGCACGGACGTCAACAGCACCCCGGCGGTGCCGACCAGGTAGCGGCCGGATTCGAAGGCGATCTTGGGGCCGGAGTGCGCTCGGCCGGGCAGTTCGGCGTCCAGCAGCGCGGCCAGCCGCGGGCGTAACCCGCTGAGATCCACGGCCGTGCCGTCGCGGGCGAACGGCGCGCCGAAACCGCCGCCCAGGTCCAGGGTCCGCAGCCGCACGCCGTGTGGGGCCAGCGCCTCGCGCAACGCCCGTGCGGTGGCCAGTGAGCGGGCGAACTGTCCGAGCAGGGCGTCGGGGTCGGTGAGGTTGGTGCCCATGTACAGGTGCAGGCCGGTTACCTCGGCGTGTGGCCGGCTGGCGAACCGGGTGGGCTCGGCGAGCACCCAGGCGGTGTCCGCGCCGAACTGCGAGGCGACGCCGGTCATGGCCAGTCCCTGCCCTGGTACCGGCTGGTCGTCGTTGATCCGCAGCAGACAGCGGGCCCGTGTTCCCAGCGCGGCAGCCAGCCTGTCCAGCTGTTCGATCGCGTGGGGGGAGTCCACTGAGAACAGCTGTACTCCGCACTGCAGCGCGTGGCCGATCTCCGCGTCGCGTTTGCCGGGACCGGTGTAGAGCACCTCGGTGGCCGGCCACCCGGCGGCGAGTGCTGCGTCCAGCTCACCGCTGGAGCACACTTCGGGTCGTGTACCACGCTGTCGCAGTGCGGTGAGCACGTCCGGGTGCGGGTTGGCCTTCAGTGAGTAGTACAGGTCCGTGTCTGCCGGCAGGGCGGTGCGCAGCGTGTCGTGGTTGCGGCGCACGGCGGCCAGGTCGTACACGTACACCGGGGTGGGCAGCGCCGCGATCGTCGCGGGTGGCAGGGACGGCAGGATCGACGCTGCCGGGCTAGGTGCGGGCATCGGCGGCCTCCCGGATTCCGGCGGCGAGTGCCTTGCGGTCGGTCTTGCCGTTCGGTGTCAGTGGCATCCGCTCCAGGACGACGCATTGCTGCGGCACCTTGAACTCCTCGATCTGCTCTCGCATCGCGGCCAAGGCCTCGGCGGGCGACAGGGCGCCACAGACGAACAGAAGTGCGTGTTCCGCCGGGCCCGGGGGCAGCACGGCCGCCGCCGACACTCCGGGGATGCGCCGGGCTGCCGCCTCGACCTCGGTGGCGCTGACCCGGAAGCCGTTCTCCTTGTAGATGTCGTCCCGTCGGCCCTCGAAGTACAGGAAGCCCTCTTCGTCCACTCGCCCGTAGTCGCCGGTGCGCAGTTGGGGAAACAGGCCGTGGGCGCGGTGGAAACGCTGGGCGGTCATCTCGGGGCGGCGCCAGTAGCCGGCCATGACGTGCGGTCCGCGCACCGTGATTTCGCCGATTGCGCCGGGGGGCTGGCGTCGTCCCTCCTCGTCCACGGTGAACACCTCGGTGCCGGGCAGGGCCCGGCCGCTGGAGCCGGGTCGCAGCAGGTCGCCGTCGGGGGGCATCACGGTCGCGCGTTTGCACTCGGTCAGTCCGAACATCAGTTGGACCGACAGCCGAGGTAGTTTCCGCCGCAGTGCGGCCAGGGTTTCCCGGGGCATCGAGGCTCCGGTGTTGGTGAGCAGCCGTAGTGCCGGTCGTGGGCTTCGGGGACGGTGCAGCAGCCGGGCCAGGGCGTCGGCCACCGAGGGCACCGCCGGCAGGACGGTGGCGCCGGAGCGCACCAGATTCGCCAGCAGTGGCGGGCCTACCTCAGCGGGGGTTCCCAGCCACACATGGGCGCCCGCGCGGGCGGCCAGGAACAGCTGGTACAGGCCGTAGTCGAAAGACAACGGCAGGGGGTTGTAGATGGTGTCGTCCGGCCGGTACTCGATGACCTGTCCGATGGCATCCGCTGCGAAGACCATCTGCTGATGGGTGCTGACCACTGCCTTGGGCAGGGCGGTGGTTCCCGAGGTGTAGATCAGGCACACCGCATCAACCGGCAGCGGGCCGTCCTCCGGAGGGGCTGGCACGGCGGCGGGGGCCAAACTGTCTGTGGCGTGCGCGGTGACCTCGGCGGTGCTCACGGTGTGCACTCCGCGTTGCTCAGCGGCGGCTGTCGAGCCGGGGTCGTCGCAGACCAGCAGCGCCGGTTTCGCGTCGTCGAGCACGTGCCGCAACTGCACGCCGCGGACTTGTTCGTGCAGCAGCGAGAAGGCCACCCCGGCGCGGGACGCTCCGTAGGTCAGGGCCGCCACGGAGGGCGTACCGGGAGCGGCGATAATCAGCCGGTCGCCGCGCCGTATCCCTATCTCCCGCAGCCATGATGCCAAGCGCAGGGAGGCGTCGGACAGCGACCGGTACTCCAAGGTGACGTCCGCGCCGGTCACCGCCGGGTGGTCCGGCCAGCGGTCGGCCGCCTCGTCCAGCAAGTGATGCAACAGCTGTGACCGAGCAGTCATCGTGCTCCTCCCTGGGGCTGCGGCCGCTCGGCGCGGGCACGGGTGACGATGCGGCACAGGCCCTCCAGCTGGTGGAGGTTCTCCGGTACCAGGTCCTGTGGCGCCAGTTCCACGGACAGTTCGCCTTCCAGGCGTTCGACGATCTCGATCACCCGGAAGGAGCCGAAGCCAGGGATCTCGGTGAGAGCTGTGGCGGTGAGCACCGTCTCGGTGTCGGTGCCGAGTACCTCGGCGGTGACGGTTGCCACCGCGGTGCGGACTGCGCCGTCCGGTGTGCTGCCTGCCCCGGCCGGACCGAAGGCCTTGCGGTCGCCGTGCAGCCGGGTTGCCAGCCGGTCGGCCAGCCCTGGAGGTTCCGGTCGCCCGCGCGCTACCCGGCGGTGCGCCAGATAGATGCTTTCCGCCAGCTCCGCCCAGTCCGCGACGTGCCGCTCGGCCTGCAAGGCGTCCGGTAGCGCGCCACGCGAGTGCAGAAAGCGCAGGTGCAACGCCCGGGAGCGGGTCAGTAGCCAGCTCTCCAGGGTCAGTCGCTCCAGGGCTGCGGCCCGGTCAGGGTGCTCGGCGTAGGCCCGTGCGTAGGCGTTGACGTCGGTGGCATCGGGTAGGTCGAGCCGGGGTTCGGTCGACTTCCGGTTGCCGGGCTGAGGGGCGAGGGTGACGACCAGGGCACCGCCGGGGGGAGCGGTCAGGCCGCCGGGGCCCAGGACGCGGCGCAGCGGTCGGGCACTGCCCCATGGTGTCTCGTTGTGATATCCGTCAAGGACGGTGGCGTGGTCGTTGTCCGGCTCCAGCAGGAAGCCGTGTGCCATGTGGCGCCGGCCTTGGTAGGGCACCCAGGGCAGATAGTAGGCGTCGGCGACCACGACCCGGCCCTCGGCCGGTGCCAGCGGCACCCCGGCTGGAACCGAGGTGCTGTCCACCACGGTCAGTCCGGCGGACCGGGCCTGCTCGACCAGGTGCCGGGCGGTGGGCAGTTCGACGGTTGGCAGTCCTTCTGGGCCGGTTTCGGGAGCGAAGCTCAGGTGCGCGCCCAGCGCCAGGTCGGCGTCCGGCCCGTACCAGCGTTCCGCCAGTAGGGCTGGACCGGTCTGTATGCAGTCGAGCAGTTCACAGGCTGCGCCGGTAGGCAGGGCGCTCTGGTGGGGGTGGGTGGGTGTGGGTGTCACCGGGGCAGCGGTCATGACCGGCCTCCGATCGCTGCGGGCCGGTCTACCCGGTCCAGGCCGGAGACGGCGCGCAGCAGTTCGTACGGATCGGCGGCCTCATCCGCTAACTCACCGTCCATGAGCTGCTGGTAGGCGCCCAGATCCAGGTAGCCGTGCCCGCTGGCGCAGACCAGGACACCATGCTCGGCGTGCAGCCGACCGGTGCCGTCCTCGGTGCCTGCGGCCAGCCGGGCGGCGGCGGCCAGGGCGTGGCTCGACTCGGGGGCAGGCAGCACCATCTCGGTGCGGGTGAATAGCCGTCCGGCTTCCAGCGCCTCTACCTGCCCGACGGCGGCAGCCGCGATCAGGTCCCGGCCGCGCATCGCCGACAGTATCTTCGCTGCGCCGTGGAAGCGCAGCCCGGCCGCGTGCGAGTCGGGGATCGGGTAGGAGCTGCCAATGGTGTACATCGCTTCCAGTGGCCCGGTTCCGGTGGCGTCGGTGCGGTCGTAGGCGTAGGTGCCGCAGGTGAGTTTGGGAGTGGCACTGGACTCGGCGGCCAGCAGCAGCGGTGGTTCGTGGCCGGCGGTGCGGGCGTCGGCGAAGAACGGCAGTGCAAGGCCGCCGAAGTTGGATCCCGCACCCACACAGCCGACCACTGCGTCGGCGCGCACCCCGAGTTCGTCGAGCTGCTCAGATGCCTCGATGCCGATCACCGACTGGTGCAGGATGCTGTACGTCTCGCCGCTGCCGATGCAGAAGGCGGCGCCGTCCGTGTGTGCCGCGTACTCCACGGCTTCGCCGATCGCCAGTGACAGGCTGTTGCCGCTGGTCTCCGGTCGCTGGGCGACCTCGGTGAGGCTGCTGGGGCTGGCGTGCACGTGTGCTCCGAGGGTGCGCATCAGCGTGCCGCGGTAGGGCTTGCGGCGCAGGCTGCTGCCAACCATGAAGACCGTGCACTTCAGACCGAACAGAGCGCAGGCTGCTGCCAGGGCGGTGCCCCACTGGCCGGCCCCGGTGCCGGTCACCAGTTCGCGCACGCCGGCTCGCCGGTAGTAGTACGCCTGCGCGAGCGCGGTGTTGAGCTTGTGGCTGCCGGAGATGTTGCCGCCCTCGTATTTGACGTACACCGGCACCCGGGCGCCCACTGCCTGCTCGAAACGGGTCGCGCGCCATAGCGGAGTGGGGCGGAATGCGCGGTAGGCGTCCACGACCTCGGCGGGGATGGGCCAGTGCTCACGCGGTTGGACGCTCTGCCGTACCAGTTCCATGGGCAGGCTGACGCTCACGCCCGAGTCGTCCGGAGAGGAGAGTGGGGTGCGGTCCGGCGGCAGCGGCTCGTCCAGGTGAGGCAGCGCGCTGCGCCACTGCCGGGGCACGTCCACGGCGCTCACCGGGAGGCCTCCGCCGCACTCAGCACCGCCTTGACGAGATCGTCGACCGTGTGGAAGGTACGGCCGACGAACAGGTCGTCGGACAGCATTACGTCCAGCTCGTCCTCCAGCCGGACCAGCATGCCGACGAAGCCGAGCGAGTTGACGCTCAGTACCTCGCCGTTGAGGGGTTCATGGTCGTTGATGTCGGCGGGGGCGAGGGACAGCCGGGACTCGGCTATCACGACGTGTTTGACGGACTCGGCGACCGTGCCGTAGTCCAATTTGGTGATCATTACTGCTCCAGAGGGTCAGGACGGGTCGGTGGCGGTGCCGCGCAGTGCGCCGCCCGCCTCGACGAGCCAGCTGTGGGTGACGAGCGCGGCCAGGGTGACGGGGCCGCGCACGTGGAGGCGCCCGGTACTGATCGAGATTTCCGGGCCGAGCCCCAGGGTCGGCCCGTCATGCAGGCGCAGGGAGCCGTTGACGACCACGGCGGCCGCGTCGGCACGGCGGGCGAACTCCTCGGCGACCGCGCCGTCCGAGGTGACCACGCCCTCCGTGTGGCCCGAGCCGTGGCGGCGGATGTGCGTCAGCGCTTCGTCCGGGCCGGTCACGGGGCGCACTGCGATAGTGGTGTCGAGGAACTCCCGGCCCAGATCGTGTTCGCGCAGCGGCTCGATCCGGCAGAGCTCGGGAGCGGCGGGCGGTGGCGTCACTCGCGGGTCCAGACGGATCGTCACCTGCCTGCCGTCCCGCTCGGACGCCTTGACCAGGGCCGCGGCGAACTCCTCGCAGACCTCGGTATCCGCCAGGACCATCTCGGCGGTGTTGCAGGCGGTCGGCTCCGGGAGCTTGCTGTCCAGCGCGATCTCGGCGGCCAGCGCCAGGTCGGCATCGCGGTGCACGTACAGGTGGTTGACGCCGCCGCCGCTGGCGATCACCGGGATCGCGGTCGCCGACCGGCAGTGGTCGATCAGCGAAGGGCTTCCCCGGGGAATGAGCACGTCCACCGCGTCATGGCGCTTGAGCAGGGCCCGCAGCAGTCGCCTGTCCGGGTCGTCCAGGACGGTCACCAGCTCGGCGGGCAGCCCGGCGGCCCGCAGCGCCTCGCGGGCGACCTCGCCCAGCGCTGCGTTGGTGCGGGCGATCTCCTTGCCGCCGCGCAGCAGGACGGCGTTGCCCGCCGCCACGGGCAGCAGAGCGCCCTCCACGGTGACGGTCGGCCGCGCCTCGTACACCATCAGGACCACGCCGAGCGGTTTGGGGACGCGGCGCAGTCGGCCGCGGCCGGTGAGCACCGTGCCCTCGTCGGGGGCGGTCAGGGCGGCGAGTTCGGTGGGTACTGCCTGGGTCAGGTCGGTCAGCTGCCGCAGGTGGGCATCGCCGAGGCGGAGTCGGCCGAGCAGCACCTCGGGCAGTCCGCGCTGTTCAGCGTCGGACAGGTCCTCGGCGTTGGCCGCCAGGACCGTCGGCCAGTGCCGGGTGAGCAGGCGGGCGAGCAGGTCGCAGTAGCGGGCGTAGGCGGGATCGCCGACGGGCGGTGCGTTGTTCGCCGCGGAGCGGGCGGACGCGAGTATCTCCTCGGTCATGGTCTCCTACCACATGAATTGGCCGCCGTCGACGATCAGCTTCTGGCCGGTGACGTAGCCGCTGCCGGAGCCCACGAGGAACTCCAGTGCGTCGGCGATGTCCTCGGTCGTGCCGATGCGCCGCTGCGGGATTTCGGACAGCACCGCGGCGCGGCGCTGTGGGTCGTCGAGCCGGAACCGGGTGACGAGTTCCTCGGTCTCGGTCATGCCGGGAATCAGGCAGTTCACCCGGATCGTGGGAGCGAGTTCCAGCGCCAGGCACTTCGTCAGCTGCAGGAGTCCGGCCTTGCTCGCGGCGTAATTGGCGCCGTTGGTGCGGGGGCGGATACCGGTGGTGGCGCCGATGTTCACGACGGATCCGCCGCCGGCCGCGAGCATCGCCGGGGCCAGCGCCTGTGTGAGCAGGAACGGGCCGGTCAGGTTGATATCGAGCACACGTTGCCAGTCGTCCTCGGTGAGTTCGAGGAACGGCCGGTCGATGTTGAGGCCGGCGTTGTTGACCAGCACCCGGGGGGTGCCGTGCTCGGTCAGGATGTGTTCGGCCGCGGCGCGCACCGAGGCGCTGTCGGACACGTCGGCGCACAGGGTGAAGAGCCCGTGCTCGCGGGATGCGGCCTGGGCCGCATCCTTGTCGGTCCGGTACAGGGCGACGGTCCGGTGGCCAAGCCGCATCAGTCGGTGGGCCAGCGTCAGTCCGATACCGCGGGTGCCGCCGGTGACGATGGCCAGCGGTGCGGGAGCACCGTCCGCGGGCGGAGGGCTGGCGGTCATCGTGAGGTCTCCCCGGCTGCGGTTCCGGCCACAGTGACGGGTGACGCGGTGGTGGTCAGGCGGGTCAGGAACGCCTCCAGCGACTGCAGGAGCCGCTCCCGGTTCCCGGGCTGGAACACCTCGAAGTGGCCGCAGTCCAGGTTTTCGACGGTCAGCCGGTCGGTCAGTTGCTGCCAGTGGCCCACCTGGACGTTCCGGTGGGGACCTGCGCAGGCTATGAGCAGGGCTTCGCCGTCGTGCCCAACGCGAGTGCGGTGGGTACCGGCTGCGGTGATGTGGGCGAGGGCGGTGTCCCGTGCCCGGGCCGAGTCGTCTCCGGCGCCCAGTGCGGTCACCGATTGCTCGACAGCCTCGGCCACGGCGCCGCGGGCGGTAGTGTCCGGTTCCTGCTCGGCGAAGCTGTCGATCATCACCACGGCGGGGGCGGGGCCGCTTCCGGCCAGTCGAGCGGCCAGTTCCCAGGCCAGAACGCCACCGAGCGACCAGCCGACCAGCAGCCGCGGCTTGAGCCGTAGTTGTGCCAGTTCGGCTTCATAGCGGTGGATCATCTCGGGCACGCTGTTGTCGGGCCGCTCGCCCTCCAGCAGGCCGGCAGCGCGGACGCCGTGCACCGGTCCGAGCCGGGCGAGGCGGGCCGCCAGCGGAAGGTACTGGCCCAGTCCTCCGCCGGCCGGGTGCAGCAGCACGCTCGGCAGAGGCCCGGGGCGGTCGGCGAAGGTGGTCAGGAGGTGTGGTTCTCGGGTAGTCACCGGAGGTCTCCGTCGCGGTCGGGGGTGGCCGCTGTCACGGCCCGGGCCAGAGCGCGAACCGTCGGTTCGGCGAAGAAGTCGAGGATGGGCACGCGCACCCCGTAGAGCTGCTCGACCTGGGACAGCGCGGTCAGCACGTTCAGCGAGTGGGCGCCGTACTCCAGCAGGGAGCGGTCCACAGGGACATCGGCGGCCGCGAGCAGTTCGGCCCACAGATGCTGCAGCCGGCGCTCCACCGGGTCATCGGTGCGCACCGTCCCGGTGACCGTCCCGGTCGGCCGCCGCAGAGCGGGCTCTGCCTCGGCGAGCAGCGCGGCTCGATGCACTTTGCCGTTGGGTGTGACGGGTACGGAGGTGACGGTCAGCACCCGGGCGGGGACCATGTAGGCCGGCAGCACGCGGGCGCAGTGGCTGACGATGTCCTCCTCGTCGAGTACCGCACCGGGCTCCGGGGCGGTGAATACCACCAGGCGCCGCTCCTCGGCGTCGCCGTGCACGGTGGCGACCGCCTGCCGTACGCCCGGGTGGGTTGATACGGCGGTCTCCAGTTCGCCCAGTTCGACCCGGTGTCCGCGGATCTTCACCTGGTCGTCGTTGCGGCCGAGGAAGACCAGGTCGCCGTGTTCGTCGTGCAGTACCTGGTCGCCGGTGCGGTACATCCGGGCGCCGGGGTGCCCGCCGCGTGGATCGGGCAGGAACCGTTCGCGGGTCCTGGCGGGGTCGCTGATGTAGCCGGTGGCCGGGCAGTCCCCGCCCAGGTGCAGTTCGCCGGGTACGCCGACGGGCGCAAGCCGGCCGGCCCGGTCCAGCACGTGGGCGTCGACACCGGGCAGCGGGCGGCCGATGGGGACGTGACGGGGCCAGGGCCGCTGTCGGCCGGTGAGCCGGTGGGTGGTAACGGCGTGAGTTTCGGTGGGCCCGTAGAGATTGAGCAGGCTCAGGTGCGGGCGGGCGGCGAAGAACTCCTCCACCGCGTCGTCGACCATCAGCTGCTCGCCCGAGACGCACACCTCGCGCAGATCGGACAGGTTCTCTCCAGCCTGCTCGGCGGCCCGGGCGAAAGGGCGTAACGCGGCGACGGGCAGGTACAGGTGGGTGACGTGCTGCTCCCTCACCCGCCTCACCACAGCCGGCAGGTCCCGGCGGTCGGCCGGTGTACGGGAGACGACGGTGCCGCCGGCTACCAGGGTCGGGATGATTTCCTGGAAGGAGACGTCGAAGCCGAGGGGGGCGTACTGCAGGAAACGTGTGTGCTCGTCCATCCCCAGCGTATGGATCTGCCAGGCGGTCAGGTTCACCAGCGGACCGTTGTGCATGAGCACGCCCTTGGGCAGGCCGGTGGAGCCGGAGGTGAACATCACGTACACGCCGTCAGCGGTACCGCCCGGCTGCGTGCCGTTCGGGGCTCCGGGGTGGTCGGCGGAGGTCGCCAGGGCGGCCGGGGACACTACCTCTGTTCCCTCGGGCGCGTCCTCGCCGATGACCAGGGCGCACCGTGCGGTACGCACCATGTGCGCGAGCCGGTCGGCGGGAAGTGTCAGGTCCAGCGGCAGGAACACTGCGCGCAGTGCGAGCAGCGCACGTATCGCTACCACGGTGTCGACGAGACTCGAGGTGGTCAGGCCGACCACTGTGCCGGGCCCTACACCCCGCTCGGCCAGTACACCGGCTGCAGTGTCGGCGAGCCGGTCCAGGTCGTGGTGGGTCAGTGATCGGTCGTCCTCCTCGACCGCGATCGCCGTGGGCCGTCGGTGGGCTGCCTGGTTCAGCCACTGGTGCAGGTCAGGGAAGGGTGGGCGCGGGGTGCGGCCGGGGTGGGCGCCGGAAGCCGGGGCGTCTTCGAACAGTTCGGCCGGGTTGGCGCCGGGGTGCCGCAATGCCCGGTGCAGTGCCCCGCGCAGCGAGTCGGCCAGTGCGTCCGCGACGGCGTGCGGTAACAGCCTCACGTCGTGTTCCAGTTCCAGCAGCCAGCCCTCGGGCGAGGGGGTGGCTCCGAGCCAGAGGTCGAACTTGGCGGTGTCATTGCCGTGTTCGCGTACTGCGCGCACCACACTGTCGGACCGGGGCCCGGCGGTGTCCTGCATGGCGAGCATGCAGGAGAACAGCGGATTGCGGTTGCTGGAGCGGTCCGGGGCGGCGTGTCGTACAACCTGATCGAAGGAGACGGCGGCGTCGCGTCGGAGTGCGTCAGTGGCCTGCCGTGCGGCGCCGCGGACGAAGTCCTCGAAGGGCTCGTCCCAGCGCACGTCCAGCACGGTGGGCAGGGTGTTGACGAAGAAGCCGCACAGGGCGAAGGAACCGGCGGTGCGGCGGGCCACGACCGGGCTGCCGAAGACCACCTCGTCCTGCGCGGTGTGGCGGGCCAGCACCACCGCGTACAGGGCGGCGAAGAACGCGAACGGCGTGACGCCCAGAGTGCTGCACAGCGCGTCCAGCCGCTGTGAGTCGTCGTTCGTCAGCCGCACAGATGTGCGGGAACCGGTGAAGTCAGTCGTGCTCGGGCGGCCTGGGCGGGGGTGGAGCACGGTGGCGGAAGTGGTGCGCAGCCGCTCGGCCAGGGCTGCGGCGGCCTGCTCGGTGCGCTCATCGCGAGCGATGGCCGACTGCGCCGCCAGTTCGCGGTACAGGGCTTGCTCACGCTGTTCGCACAGCGCGTCCTGGTCTGGCAAGCCGCGCACGGCGGCGGACAGGTCGGCGGCGAACAGCGACAGGGAGAATCCGTCGAAGACCAGGTGGTGCACCACCAGCAGCAGTGCCGCACGGGTCCCGTCTTCGGCGCGTAGCAGCACGGCACGCAGCAGGGGGGCTCGTGTCGGGTCGAAGGAGGTGCGTCCGAGCCGGTCGAGTAGTTCCGCGCGCCGCTGGTCGAACAGGTCTGCCGGCGCCGCGGTGTTCTCCAGGGGGACTTGCCCGGGACCGGGGACGGCCGTCAGCACCGCATGCGGGTGCGGCGTGTCCCGGAAGGCCAGCCGCAGCGCGGGCTGGATCGCCAGGACTGTGCGCAGCGCCTCCGCCAGGCGCTGCGGCGTCAGGTCCGGATTCAGGTCCAGTTCGGTGACGACGTTGTAGAGGTGGGCGGCGGGCACCGTGCGACACACCATCAGCAGGCCCGCTTGCGAGCCGGTCAGCGGCAGTTCGCGCTCACGGGTGCGGGCCGGGGCGGTCACTGGGCACCTGCCGTAGCGGCGCGCAGTACGCCCAGCCACTGCCGCAGATCGCCGATGGTCCGGACGCCGGCCAGTCCCGCGAGGTCGATCTCGGTATCCTGCCCGGGAGCGGTTTGGACGGCCATGCGCACGACGGCGAGTGAGTCCAGTCCGATTTCGGAAATCAGGGATGCGTCGTCGTACGCTCCGGACACCTGGGCTTCGATGACGGAATTGATTTCATCATCCGTGGTTCCGTCGTTTCGTGTCATCGCGGAATCTCCTCGGGGACGTTGTTCCCGATATCACCACAAGAAGCATTCACGACGATCGGCGGAACGGTCAACGAAAGAAGTCGGCAGCCATCGAAGGAGTTAATTCCGGCTGGTGGTAGCGGGGGATATGGCAACCGCCTCGGCCAGGGTTCGCCGGGTGAGTACCCGCAGGAACGGCACCACGGTGGCGACGGTGGCCGCGGCGAACACCAGGAAGGCGGTGCGCATCCCGGCCCATTGGGCGACCACGCCGATGAGTCCTGCGCCGACCGGCATCGCTCCCCAACTGAACAGCCGGCTGACGGCGTTGTAGCGGCCCAGCATGGGGTCCGGCACGAGGTTCTGGCTGATGGTGCGGGCGTTGACGGCCCACAGGGTGCCGCCCATGCCGCCGATGAAGGCCGCGGCGGTCACCGCCCACAGGTTCGTGGTGCAGGCGGGGACGGCCATCATGGCGAAGGTGCCCACCAGGTCGGCGAACATCACCCGACGCTGCCCGAGGACTCGGTTGAGGCGGGTGACGGCTATCGCGCCGGTCAGGCCGCCCAGCCCCAGGGCGCCGAGCAGCGTGCCGTACTGCTGTGAGTTCAGCGCCATGGGTCCGGTCGCGTAGAGGGGCATCAGTGCCAGCCAGCCGCCCCAGCAGGCGCACAGCACGGTGAGGATCAGGGCCATGGTGCGCAGCAGCCGCTGGTGCCACAGGTAGCGCAGCCCTTCGACGATCTGCTGGTTGACTTTTTGAGGGGCTGCCGTGTCCTTCTGGAGCGGCCCGGACTCTCCGGTGGGCGGCTTTGTCAGGTCGGTCGCCGGTGCGCCGTTCCGGGCGCTTCGGAAGCGTCCGACCAGGGCGTACAGCAGCAGCGAGGCGGCCAGGTAGGCCACCCAGGTGGTGCCCAGCGCGATGGCGGTGCCGGCGGCGAGCAGTATCCCGCCCACGAACGGGCCGCAGAACTCGTTGCAGACCGTCTCCGCTCCGGTGATCCAGGCGTTGGCGCGTGCCCGGCCGGTGGGCGGCACCAGGGCCGGGATCATGGCGGCGGCCGCGGTCAGGGCGATCACCTCGGCGACTCCGAGTACGGCTGCTGCCGCGCACAGTACCGGCAGGGTGAGGCCGTCCGTCACCGCCTGCTGGATCAGCGCTCCCACTGCGACCAGCCGCATGGCGTTGGCCGTCCACAGCAGGCGGCGGCGGTCGCACCGGTCCACCAGCACCCCCACGTGCAGCGCCACCAGAAGCCAGGGCAGCGTCAGGGCGAGCGAGACGGTGGTGACCAGGATCGGCACATCGGTCAGTCGGGCTGCCAGCAGGGGTAGAACGATCTTGGTGACGCCGTCGGCGATGTTGGTGATCGCAGTGAAGACCAGCAGGACCACGCTGTTGCGGGTGCCGGTGGCCTCCGTCGGCACGGTCGGGGCGGTCGCGGTCGGTGGGGGCGGAGCGGATTCGGTGGCTGTCTGAGCACTCATGAGATCACTTCCTCACCTGTCAACGGCTTCACTGGTTACACTCCATCGATTCTCCCCCCACACAAGGGGGACATGCAACCGGCAAAGCGTTTTACCGGGTATGATCATGTGGTGGCATGCCACCCGCCGCTACGGCACCGCGTACGGGTACGTGATCTGCCCTGGGACCGGCTTGGGGCCGAAGGAGCTCGTCTTGCGCGGCATGGGCACCCCGGCGGAGGCGTGCCACCAGATCCGCGCCGTTGTCGGCGGCGCCAGGACAATGCCCACCCCGCCGCGCGCCTGCGGCTGCGGAGGTCGGTGCACGCAGCGCACCTCTTCGGCCCGGGCTCCGCCGGCGGACCGGATCGCCGGAATCACCACCCTGTCCGCGAGCGCTGTGTCGAGGCGCGCCCAGGCCCGCGGCGAGCCTGACAGCGCGCCTCGCACCACATCCGGATCGAAGCCGGTGATCCGCCACACCTCACCGCTCCCGCAGAGCAGCGGCTCCCGCGGCTCGGGCCGCGCTGAGGCATCACAGCGCACCACCCGGGCGAGACCGGCCACCGCGCGCACGGCCTGGCGCACGCCGATCCCGGGGATGACGCGGTTGATGGCCGTCAGCGCTGGTGGATGTCGGGCCGCATCCACCACCAGAGCCGGCAGCCGGTCCCAGGGTCCGGATCGGCCGCTGTGCTCCCGCTGGAGGCGCAGAGCCGCCTCCAGCCGGTGGTGGCCGTCCGCCACCAGCAGCGGGCCGTCGACGCGGGGTACCGCGCCCGCCCGGAACAGCCGTTGCTCCCCTCCGCCCGTCCTAGGTGTCACGCCGACGGCGGCGCCGCACACCGGGTCGGGCCCGGGGCCGGCCCCCGCCCAGGCACGCGCCAGCAGCAGGACCGGCTCGTCACAGCCCTCCGTCGCGCACATGCGTTGCCGCACCCGCTCCACCCGGTCCTCTTCGACCGCCTCGTGCCGGCGGACCGCTCCGGACCCCAGCGCACGAAGATCCAGCGCTCCTACCAGACCGCGCTGTATCACTTGCCGGCCCGCCCACTGCTCCAGCACGAAAAAATCCGCAGGAATTCCGCTACGCATTCCCGCCACCCGAGCGGAGAAGGGATGCAGAAGAGGCGCAGCACGCCTCTCCGGGAACTTGTGCTGATTTTCCCGCCCCGGTGTCCCCCGCTCACCCTGAAGAATGTTCACGTCCATGCGCTATCGGCCTTCCGGTCGGCAGCAGTTGACAACCTGGACATCTTCGCGGATTCCCGGTGATTGGACGAGGAAAGGAAGAGCGGATCATCAGATTCGTGAATAGCTCCGAGGCGGTCACGCGAGAGGTAACCATCGAACGGCTTGACAGGTGTACCCTGGCCGTGCAGGGAGGTGGATCATGATCGACGAACCAGCCGCGGCCCGACTGGTCGAGGCATTCGCCAACACCGTGGATGTCGAACTCGACACCGACACACTCAGCACCCCCGTCGGCCTTCACGACTGGCTGTTGGAGCACGGTCTGCTCGACCGCCCGCACCGCGTCGGTTCCGACGATCACTCCCGCTGCTTGCGCCTGCGTGACGGCATCCGCGAGGAACTGGGGGCGAACGTCGGCGAGATGCCGGACCGGGCAGTGCTCGCCGGAGCCGACGCCGCCTTGCGTGAACTCCCGCTGCTGGCACAGGTCCGCGCGCCGGGCGCCACCGGACGCGCGGAGGAGGCTCTGGTGCCCGACCCCCGTCTGTCCCCCGTCTCCCAGGCGCTGGCACGGCTGGCAGCGGCATGGGCACAACTGACGGTGACGGGTGAGGCCGCCCGGCTCAAGCGGTGCGCCGAGCACAACTGCGCCTGGGTGTTCTGGGACGTCTCCAAGAACCGCAGCCGGCGCTGGTGCTCGATGCGGGTGTGCGGCAACCGGGCCAAGGCTCGTCGTCGCACAGCCAGGCAGTCCGCCGACCGCGTCTCTGCGGCCGTCTGAGCACCAGCCCTGCCCGACGCCCGTCTTTTGGCCAGATGTCCCTCTGGTGCGCATAGCCGGTCGCGGCACGGGGAGTAACGAAGCCATGCGACTTTCTCGAACACCACTGGCACGGCCTCAGCGTGCCGACGAGGTGTGGGAAGTGAGGTGTGGATGCCTCCGCGCGGTCCGGGCTGGCCGTTCGCGCCGTACGGCGGCTGCCGGGGTGTTCTCGGCGGTCAGTTGCACAGCGGTCGCCAGCATCACACGGAAGGCGGGGTCGTCCGCCAGATCACGGCGCCACGCGCACTGCGCGAACACCTCGAATCCGGGCTCCCAGTCGATCCGCTGCAGCATACCGGCGCGCACCTCATCGGCCACGCAGACGGCGGGGAGCACCGCCACCCCCACACCGTCCGCCACGCTTCTTTTGACCGCGTCCACCGAGCCCACCGCCAGAGCCGGGACATCCAAGCCCTGCACGGCCAGATGCCGCTCCAGAGCCTCCTGATAGCCGCCGCGGTTCGCGCAGACCATGGTCCGCCCCTTCAGGTCGCCGTCCTCCATCCGGTTCCGGGCGGCCACCGGGTACGCCGGGTGCGCCACAAGGGTCAGCCGCTCGCGGCACAACACCCGGTGCGCGATATCGCCTCGCTGCAGCCTGGGGCCGACGAAAAGGGCGCAGTCCAGCCGACCGCCTGACAGCTCGGCCCAGGGCTCGTCGAGCAGTCCGCTGAAGGCAACCTCCAGTTCGGGGTGGCGCAGATGCATGTACTCAATCAGCGGCACCAGCCGGTAGGCGGCCAGGCAGTCCGCAGCGCCGATCACCAGCGACGCCGACTGGCCGGCGGCCCCGTCGACCGCCGACCGTGCGGCTTCACTCAGCCGAACGATCCGGCTTGCATACCGGTGAAATCGGCGTCCGGCCGACGTCAGACGGGCGCCGTGCGCGCCGCGGACGATCAGTGAGGTGCCCACCGATCGTTCCAACGACTTGATCCGAGCGGTCACCGTGGGCTGTGCCAACTCCAGGCGGTGAGCTGCCTTGGTGAAGCTGCCGCGTTCCACAACTTCCAAGAAAGCAGACAGTTCTTTGAGGTCCATGCGTCAGACCAGGCAGAACGCCACGGGACTCACGACACCCCAGCCGGTGTCGCCGGAGGACGGGCCGGCGTCGCGGGCTGCGGCTGGCGGATCCAAAGCCACGCGTCGGGGGGCGGCCGCACCAAAGTGGTGCCGCTGGGTGATGAGCGTGGAGAACGTAACACGACCAGACATCCGGATTTCCCTTCCTCCCGCGGAGACGCTGCTTCGCGCCGACGCCTCACGCCTGCCCTGGCGCGCAGTGCGCAGCCGCCGCCCCAACCGTCAGCACCCTGCATGTCCACAAAGTGAGCAGTGAGCAAATCCGACATACTGAAAGAAAGGGGAAAGATTGCCGTGGAACTTTCCGATGCCGCTCACCGCGCTTACGAGTTGGCCCTGAGCCACTTGGCTGTCGATCCCGAGGACATCGCGGTCGAGCTCGGCCTGCCCCTGACTGCCGCCGAAGCCGCCTGTCAGGAACTACGTGCCATGCACCTGCTGCAGCCTGCGGTCAGCCAGGAGAGGGAGCTGTGCGCGGTCAATCCGCTGAGTGCGTCCGCCCAGCTCCTCTCGCCCTTACAACATGGCCTGCTCGAACACCAACGCAGCGTCAACCAACTGCGGCAGACGCTGAACTCATTACTCGCCCTGTACACCAACAGCGCCGTCCACCAGACCCGGCTGGAAGCGGCGGAGACCCTCTCGGACCTGGGCGGAGTACGCCACACGATCACCGAGATGGCAGCACGCTGCACCACCGAAGTGCTCACCTGCCAGCCCGGCGGAGGCCGATCAGCCGACGTACTGGATGATGCCCTGCACAGGGACGAGGCCATGCTGCGCCGGGGCGTGCGGATGCGCACGCTCTACCAGAACACCGCCTTGTTCAGCCAGTCCACCGTCGCCTACGTCCAGCGCGTCGCCGCGCTGGGAGCGCACGTGAGGACCTCGGCCAAGCCACTGACCCGGCTGATCGCCTTCGACCGCTCCTCCGCAGTCATCTCCGACCAGCACGACCCGCAAGCCGCCGTGCTCGTCCGAGATCCGAGCATGGTGGCCTTCACTGTCTCCGCCTTCGAACGAATGTGGATCGACTCCGATCCGTTTCCGGACAAAACCAGCAGGCAACAGGCCCGGACCGTGACCGACAAGCACCGCACGGTGATTACCCGCATGCTCCTGGACGGAGCCACGGACGAAGCCATCGCCCGCGACCTGGGTATGTCCGTACGCACCTGCAGGCGGCACATCGCAGGCATCCTGAAAGACGCCGGGGCAATCAGCCGGATGCAGGCAGGTTACTTCTTCGGTCTCGCCGAAGAACGCCGGTCCTGACCACCCCTCCGCTGCGAGCCGGGCGGGGCCGGGGCACTGGCGGCGCCGAGGTTCTCACCGGAACTCACAGGCGCCCGAAGAGAGCTACCGCCCCGCCCTCGCCACCGGTACTGGCCAGCGCCCAGCCCACCCGGGCGGTAGTAGGCAGTCCGGCCGCGGGAACGTGCTCGATCCCGCAGTCTTCATACGGCACGCCTGTCCAGGCAAGTCCACAGAGACCGCCTCATGCCGGGGTAAACAGACCCTCCCGAGCGGCGCCCATGCCCGTGCCAGAGTCCACTCACCCTCATCCGCCGCGCCCATGACAGCCAACGGGGACAGTCCCGAAAGCCCCCCTTACAGGGGTTGTCCAGTGGACGGTGCCTGCAAGGCAGTAGGTGCATCGTCGGTCTGTCCGGCGGGGTGGTGGTGGATCCAGGACAGGCCGCCCAGGTCGAGGCCGTAGCGGGCGCGGGTGACGGCCACGTAGGCCAGGCGGGCCTCAGTATCGTCGATCGGCCCAGGCAAAGGCCGGCCGTTCTCGTCGGTTTCCTCCTGGTCGGGGGGCGGGGCGAAGTCGTCAGCGATGCGCACCGTGGTCCACTGGCGGCCTTTGGCTTTGTGGGCGGTGGAGACGGTGACTTCGGCGTGCCGTTCGTCGATGAGGCAGTCGGCGGCGTGGGCGAGGGCGCGCAGGGCCTGGCCGCCGCCGGCCAGTGCTACCGCGCAGCCGTCGTCCAGGTGTTTCATGATTTCGATCATGGTGCCGACGTTGGTGCGGCACAGTACCGCTTCCGGCTCCTCCACTTCGCAAATCTCGCTGGGGATGGTGTCGGTGCCGGTCAGCCGGATCGGTGCCTGGGCGATGGTCAGCCACCGGTTTGCCTCCTGGGCGAGGGCGGGACCGAACCGGAAGGAGCGCGACAGGGTCAACAGGGTGCCGTCGAAGCCGGTCATCACGTCTTTCGCGCCGCGCCAGCCGTAGATGGCCTGGGCGGAGTCGCCGACCATGACCAGCTGGGCGTGGCCGCGCTGGTTGAGGAAGACCTCTTCCAGGACGGGGTTGGTGTCCTGGGCTTCGTCCAACAGCAGGAAGTCCGCTCCGATCCGGGGTTGGGACAGGGCCCACATCTTCAGGTAGTGGTCGTGTTCGAACCGCACCACACCTTGGTCAGGGTGCTGCAGGTCTGCCCAGGCCTTGCCCGCGTACGGCAGAACGAGATCGGCGAGCTCGGCGTGGAGTTCGCCGGTGTCGATGCCGCGCAGCCGCGGCACGTGGCGGGCGCCGAGGACCGGGTCGGCGGAGTGGCAGAACCGCTCCACGGTGCGCAGCACCAGCGCCGACAGCACCCGGGGGGACAGGTCCCGGCCGTCGAGGGTGATGCTGCGGTTGATGCCCAGCTCTACCCCGGTGCGCCAGCTCGGAATCCGTGGTGCGTTGAGCCGGGCGGCATACCGGTGGCCGATCGCGGCAAACGCCAGGGAGTGGGCGGTCTTGCAGACCACGGTGCGGGGGAATGCCTGGGCAGCGGCCTGGGCGATGGCTCGGTTGAACGCCAGATAGCGGCCCCGCCGCCTGGTGGCGTGCGCTAGCAGGGCCAAGGTGGTGGTCGTGCCCGTGCCCGCGCCGGCCTGGATCACCAGATGGTCTCCGGCCTCGAATGCCTCGGCAGCCGCGGCCTGCTCTGCGGTGGGCTTCAACATCGTCACATCTTGTCCTTCACGGGGGCGGGGCGGGTGGCGCAGCCGTATCCGGCCTGACTGCGAGGTCTTCCGGGCCGCTGGGGTGGGATTGCCACGCGGGCAGAGCGCCTGGTGGTCCCAGAACGTCATGGCGGGTCAGCCACCGGCCGCAGCCGGGATCAGCAGTGGGGCCGGCCATACCGGCACGCGGGCGGCAGCGGCAGACGCCATCACCCACCTGCCCGCCACGATGAGTGATGACGGCGAGGGCCGGCGGCTGCTGCGGATCGCCCGCCGCGGGACCGGGGCGGTGGTGACCTGGCGGCGGGCGCAGATGGTACTGCTGTCCGCGCAGGGCATGCCGGTGACGAAGACCGCCGAGGTGACCTTCACCAGCCCCGACCGGGTCCGCGACGTGATCCACGACTTCAACACCGACGGCTTCACCTCCCTCTACCCCAAGTACAAGGGCGGGAGGCCGAAGACCTTCACCCTGCCCGACCGGCGCGAGACCGAGAGGATCGCCAAGGCCAGGCCGGCCGAGCATGGCCTTGGCGTTCTCGGCCTGGAGCCTGACCGAACTGGCCGACTTCCTCAATGACGCCGGCGAACGCGTCATCAGGTTTGCCGCCCCAAGCGCCCTCCAGTCCGCGGCGGACGTAAGACGGACATGCTCGACGCCATCCGCGCGGCCCGCGCGGCGCTGGCCACCGAGCACGTCATCCAGCCCCGCAAACGCGGAGAACGCGAGACCATGCGCGTGCTGCTGGCCACCCGGCAAGGCGCCGTGCACGCCTCCACCGCGGCCGTCAACCAGCTCAAGGCCCTGATCATCTCCGCCCCGGACGACCTCCGCACCGAACTTCGTCGCCTGAGTCGACTACAGCAGGTCACACGCTGCGCCAGCCTCCGCGACTGCCCCGCGCTGTCCACAGAGCACCGCATGACCATCCGCGCCGTGCGATCCACAGCCCAGCGCATCCGGCACCTGCAGACCGAAGCGCGCGAGCTGGGGCACGAGCTTCTCCATCTCGTCCAGAACCCGCAGGTCCGTGCACCGTAGCGATCGTTGCCCGGTACCGGCTGATCGGCTCGGCGTCTGTCCGTAAGAGTCAGGCGCGCCAAGCCCAGCGACTTCGGTGCGCTGCCGTCCGTCCGAACTGTCGAGGTCGGAGCGCCGGTCGCACTCTCTGTAAGCAGCGCCGCCCAACTCTTACGCTCCGTCACCACCGGAAGTGAGACAGGGCCGCTCGTTTGACAGACCCCCTGGCCGGCTGGGCCGATGACCGCCTCTGGCTCACCGTGCGCACCGTCGCCCGCCTCCGCCAGGCGAAGGGCTTCGTCGTCCTCCCACGGCGCCGGCGCGTCGAACGCACCATCGGCTGGCTGATGAACGCCCGCCGCGGCGTGCGTGACTACGAACGTCTCCCCAGCACGCCGAAGTACACCTGACCTGGGCACTCATCACCCTGATGACGCGGCGTCTCACACGCCGCGACACCGTCACCCGCCGGACGAAGAAGACGGCACCCCCGGCCGCTCAGTCCTCGGCTCCTGCCGGTCCACAGCAAGCCTGCGCAGTCGAGCGTGTGATCCCGCCACGCAGACGACGCGCTCCCTCGGGCGGCACCCCCGGGGGAGCGCGGGCGCCCGAGGGAGCGCGAGGCATCGGTCAAGCTAGTTTTTCGGTAGTTTTTCGGCCAGATCTGGCCGTCCATGCTTTTCAGTTCGCCAGCAGGGTGCTTGTCAGAGAGCATCGAGGATTCGGTATAGCTGGATCTGACCGTAGACAACGAACCCGCTACTGGCGGTGCGAGCGAGTCGAACCGGACGCCAGCCGGTTGCCGTGTAGAACGAGAGCATCAGAATCCTCTGTTCCAGCGTCTCCGTCTCGACTTCGTAGGCGCCCTCCGCGAGGTACCCGCGGATGATTCTGGTCACGGTGTCCTGGAGTTCGTTCTCGGCGATCGTGTGCATGCCGGCGCAGCCCCAGGCCTCCCGCACCCTGTCGTAGTCCTGGTCCCGTTCGGCATCGGACAGAGCCGGCAACTGCTTGGCCGCTTGCGTCGCCTTGTTCACTTCTGCGGCTACGCGAACTTGCGGTGTCCGGCCGCCGGCCCGCTCTGCCAACCGCGCATACACGACCTGGGCATCGCCATACAGGTCGTCGTTCACGAGAAAGTCACATTTCCTGCAGTGGACCTGCATCGGCGTGAACGGCTGCGAGACACTGCGTTTGCCGTCGATGCGATAAGTCGCGGTGAATGATGCTTTCTTCCTGAACAGCTTCGGCGAGCCGCAGTTCGGGCATTGCTGCGGTACGGCTCCAGTCGACGCGGCCGCATGGAGGTCGGCCGGATGACCGGGAGAGCTCGGGGGAGGGCTGGACCGCCGACGGAAGAACTTCATCGCCATGAACACTCCGCTCTTCATCTGATCAGAACTTGACTGTTACGCAGTCGCCATGAGCCTCGTTCACGGGGGAACTTAGCGGTTCGCGGCCGGGACCGGTTCCCGGTCTCATCAGGTTGTCGACCACAGAGACAGGTGAGGCGTTCGGCTACGGCGTTTCCGTATCGCCTTCCCGCGACGCCCGCCGCCGACGGCAGGCCCGCACCCGGCACCGCGTCGAGCAGTACACCGCCGACCGCGACCGCTCCACCCCCACCGTCCACGACCGCCCGCACATCAACACCCCCCTCCCAGCGTCAGCGACCGCTCCCCCGGCCTCGCCCTCGCCGTACCGCCGTCCGCCTCGGAACGGCAGCCCAGCCCTTCCCGGGCGCCTGGCGTCCGAAGGGCCTGCCGGTCCGCCTCCGACCGTCCGGAGGGACGGGCCCCTGGTGCCGTCCCTCCCCCGCACCGCTTCGGTGATCAGGCGGCGGTGAACCCGGCGACGTGCCCGTCCCGCAGTGTCAGACGGGCGCCGTGGAAGCGCAACCGCATGCGCCGGTCGCGGGTGACGACGACGACCGTGCCCTGACAACCGGTCAGCGCCTCCCCCAGTTGCTCGACGAGCGCGGGCGAGAGGTGGTTGGTGGGCTCGTCCAGCAGCAGGTCGACCGGCTCGGTCACCAGCCGGGCGAGTGCGATGCGGCGCCGCTGCCCGTAGGACAGGTCCTGCACACGCTGCCGGAGGTCGTCCGGGCTGAACAGCCCGAGGGAGAGCAGCGCCTCGGTGTGCTCGTCGATGTCACCGGCCCGTCCGCTGCCGAACGCCTGAAGCACCGTCGTCCCCTTCCGCCACGGTGTCTGGTCCTGCCGCAGGTGCCCCACCCGGCCCGACACCCGCACCGACCCTTTGGCGCTCTGGGCGTGAGGGCCTGCCGTTCGGTGGACGGGTCACCGGGGCCGGCTGCCGAACGGCTCATCGGCCGGGGTGGCCGCGAGCTGCAGCGGACGAAGCGGCCGGTCCGAGCAGCCCCGGACCGGCCGCTTCACAGCGGGGGCCGGCACGGTGATGGTCGCTGTCCTGCTTGCGTGCGGCAGAGGACCGGCGACTGGCGAGGCCGTGCGGGCCAGGTCAGTTGAAGGCTGTGGCCACGGCGTCCGCGAGCCGGTTCAGTATGTCCCGCGAGAGTTGCACCGAGCCGGTGAACGAGAGGAAGCCGTGAACGGCTCCCTCGACCGGGAGGTGCTGGACTGGCACGCCGGCGTCGGCCAGCTTGCGGGCGTAGCGGTCGCCCTGGTCGCGCAGGGGGTCGTTCTCGGCGGTGGCGATGACGGCAGGGGCGAGTCCGGCCAGGTCGCCGGAGCGCCCCGGCGAGACCCGCGGGTCGGCGCCCTGGTCCGGGGTGCTGAGGTAGGCGCCCCAGAACCACTCGAGGTAGGAACGGGAGAGGACCGGGCCCGTCATGTTCTCGTACATCGAGGGGCTGTCGTCGAACCGGTCGACCGCCGGGTAGGCGAGTACCTGGAGCGTGATGCGAGGTCCCCCGCGGCGCAGGGATTCCTGTGCGAGAACCGCGGCAAGGTTGCCGCCGGCGCTCTCGCCGAACACGGCGATGCGCTCTCCGTCGCCCCCAAAGCCGGGGGCGTTGTCCGCGACCCAGGTCAGCGCGGCGTAGGCGTCGTCGACCGCGGCCGGGAAGCGGTGCTCGGGTGCCAGCCGGTAGTCGACGGAGACCACGATCGTGCCGGAGCGGCCGGCCACGGTGCGGGCGATGTTGTCCTGGGTGTCCAGGTCACCGAAGACCCATCCGCCGCCGTGGAAGAAGAGCGTCACGGGCAGCGGCCCGGCGTCCGGCTCGGTGAAGGGCCGGTAGATACGGACGGGTATGTCGCGGCCGTCGGCAGGGGCCGTGGTGTCCCGGACGTCGGCGACCGGTACGGGAGCGCCGGCCAGGGCGCCGAAGGCGCGCCCGAACGCGCGGTTCTCCGCCACCGTCAGGGTTTCGGGAGCCGGTCCGCCTCCTGCGGCCACTTTCTTGAGCAGGGTCTCGATCTGGGGGTCCAGGGGCATGGCGTTCACCTGTCTGAAGAGACGGCCACCCGGTATGGAATGACCTTTCCAGGATCATCGGTGGAGCATAATTGGAATGTCAATTCCAACTTGGGTAGCGTGGGCACATGAACGCACCAGCGAAGGCCGGGGAGTCGAAGAGGCAGCGGCTCACCAAGGGCGGCTGCAAGACCCGCGAACGCATCATCGAGGCCGCTGCGGAACTGATGTTCCACCGCGGCGCGGGAGGCACGAGCATCCCGGACATCCAGGCGGCCGCCGGGGTCAGCGCGTCGCAGATCTACCACTACTTCGGCGACAAGCAGGGCCTGGTCCTGGCGGTCATCGACCACCAGACGGACACCCGGCTCGCCCAGCAGCGTCCACTGCTGGACAACCTGGACAGCATCGAGGCCCTGCGCGAGTGGTGCGACAGGGCAGGGAGCCGGCAGGACGCAAGAGGATGCGAAGGCGGCTGCGAGATCGGCTCGCTCGCCGGCGAACTCGCCGACAGCGATCACTCGGCGCGGACCCGCCTCGTCTCCGCCTTCGACCGGTGGGAAGACCCCATCAGGTCGGGACTCGCACGCATGCAGGCACGGGGCGAGCTGAGCGAGCGCGCCGATACCGCCGCGCTCGCCACCGCTCTGCTGGCCGCCGTCCAGGGCGGCATGCTGCTGTCCCAGGTCCGCCGGTCGAGCACCGCCTACCGGCAGGCCGTGTCAGCGGTGATCGACCACATCGAGAGCTACCTCGTCCGGTAGCGGCTCGGGGGCGCCGGCTCACCACTGACACCCCTTGACCTGCTGATACAGCGTTCAGAAACAGGCACTGACCAACTGAGCGAGGGCTGCGGGTGCCGGCCCTGGACGGGATGCTGCCGGCCGTGCCCGGCTCTGCGGGCAACAACGACGCAACCCCAGCCGCTCCAGTCGCGATATCAACACGAGCAACGGCATTGTCATCCGTTCGGCAGGGGGACCCAGTCATGCCGGGCCCGGAGGCCGGTGGCCCTCTTGCAGGACCGCGGAAGACACAACGGGGGTGACGGCGGACAAGCCCGGCCCGGGCAGGACGAAGGAGGGGACACGGCGCCGCTGGACGCGGAGATCGAGAACGGTGAGTTGTCGGATGTCAGGGACGTGCGGGTGTCGGAGGTCCAGCGCACGCCGGCGGGGTGGTGCGGGGACGGCTGCGGCCCCCTCCCCTGGGGTGGTCGGGGTGAGGGGGCCGCAGCGTGCCCGGGGCGGCATGGTCCTGTTTGTGGGCGGTTGTCCGGGGTCATCGGCAAGAGCGTGCCGCGTCGGTCTCACCGCGGCGTTCGGCGAGTCCGGTGCCGGCCGTCCTTCTTCACCGACGCGCTGCTCCAGCTTCGCAGCACTCGGTTCGTCGGTCGTCTGCCGCCCGTATCGCTGTCTTCATATCCGTCACACCGCCCCGCCGTTCCGGCCGTGCCGCCCGTCCGCGGCACATCGCCGGCCGCCGCACCCGTACCGCGAACGCGATTGCGGTCCCCTTCATGCGGTGATCGCCGTGGTGACCTGTCAGGACCAGGTGTTCAGGCTGAGGAGTCCTCGCAGGTCACGCGACTGCCGAGGACGCCCACCGGTTGATGACCATGGTGGTGAACGGCGCGTTGCGGTGCAGCGCGAGACCGTGCCCGGCACCGGGAACCAGCACGACCCGGACGTCGGCCGCCGCGGCGAACGCGCTCCGCTGGTCGGGCTCGAACGCCGCGGGGTCGTTACCCCGGTAGAGGTAGTCCTCCTCTCCGACGACGACCAGAACCGGCACACGCACGGCCCTCGCGAAGGCGCGGCCCACGAACTCCTCCGTGAAGCCCGGGATCTCCGCTGCCGTCGTGGCCGACTTCGTCCGCTCGTCGGCGGCGACCGTCGCCGGGCTGGCGTTCGGGAGGTGGTAGAAGAACTTCCGCGATCCCGGCGACGTGGTCAGGTAGTCCGCGGGGAACCTCTCCTTGCCGAGCACGGGATCGGTGGCAGCCGGGACGAGCTCGGGGAACCCGTCGAACGACGGCGCTGTCCGGCGGTACAGGAACCCTGTGACGACCAGCGCGTCGACCTTGTCCGACCGGGCGGCCACGCCCTCGGCGACCACGCTGCCGTAGGAGTGTCCGACGAGGGCGATCGGCAGCCCCCGGTACATGGCGTCGATCCGATCGACGAAGTGGTCGACCGACGCCACCTGCACCGCGGTCGTGACGGACGCGGCCGGCGGCTTCGAGGACTTACCGGTGCCGACCCGGTCGAGCGCGATCACCAGCCACCCCTCCCGGGCTGCCTGCCGCGCCTGCGACACGACACCGCCCCCGCCGGGGTCGAAGTAGTCGAAGTAGTGGTGGTCGTAGGTGCTGCCGGGCACCATGACCTGCACCCCGCGGACCTTCCCCACCGGGGCGTACCGCTCGGCGTGGATCCTGACCGAATCCACGCCGTCGACCCCGACCGCAACCCGCAGGTCGAGGTCACCACTGTGGCGAGCCGGCTGACCGGCGTACGCGGCGCTCGGGCCGGTGACGACCACGCCGGTCAGCGCGACGCCGACCAGGGCCGCCGCCCGCCACCGCCGGAAATCGGGCTTCTTCACCGCTTGCTCCTTCTGATGACGACCGTCGAAGTGACAAGCTGAGTCTTTGCGCGCTGGATGATCTTGTCCAAGACCGCTTCGATCCGCCGTGATACCAGCGGGGTATCACCACTCCCCGCCACCAGCCCTGCCCGTGGCGCAGACGTGAGGGCAGGGTCTCCTGTCCAGCCCGGGGCCGCCGAGGTCCTTCGAGCGCCGGGAGGCTTTGTGCCGCGGTCTTCCATACGGACGGCCGGCGAGTCCGACCCGGTTGCCCGGCCGTACGGCCCGCTGGGTCAAAGCGCGGGGCCGGCGCGACGGGACGGTCAGGGGCGCGGACGGCCGGTCCCCGGCCGGTCCCTGGCGAACCGCAGGTAGGGCGCGACGCTGCGGAGCTTCTCGCAGGTCTCCTCGATCTCACGTTCGGGGCTGGACTGGGCGGTGACGCCGGCGCCCGCCCGTAGCCACGCCTGGTCACCCGCGCCGATGAGGGTGCGCAGCACGAGGGCGGCGTCCAAGGCGCCGTCGGTGTTCCCCCGGAAGACCGCGCCGCCGTACAGGCCTCGCGGCCCTTCCTCGTGGCGGGCCAGGGCCTGGAGCGCGGCGCGCTTGGAGACACCGGTGGCGGTGATCGCGGGGAAGAGCGAGGCGAAGGCGTCCCACGGTCCGGCGTCCGGCCGCAGCCGTCCCGTCAGCCGCGAGGCCAGGTGCTGCACCGAGCCGCGCGGGCGGACCGCCATGAACTCCTCGGCCACGACGGAGCCGGGGCTGCACACGGCCTCCATCTCGTCCCAGGCCAGGCGTACGGACACGGCGTGTTCGTGCACCTCCTTGGGGTCGCTGAGAAGTTCGGCGCGCCGGCGCTCGTTCTCCGCCGGGTCGGGACCCAGGGCACGGGTACCCGCGAGCGGCTGGGTGCTGACGCGTCCGTCCTCGCCGACCTCCAGAACGGTCTCGGGGCTGAACCCGGCCGCCCGGTAGCCGCCGAGGTCCAGCAGGTAGGAACGGGCCGGCGTGTTGGCCCGGCGGCCCGCGAGATAGGTCGCGGGAAAGTCCGGGCGGGGCCCGGCGGGCAGCGAGACCTTCCGGGACACCACGGCCTTCTCCAGGAGGCCCGCGCGGATGTCCCCGACCGTGCGGGACACCGCCCGGCCGTAGGCGGCGGCGCCGGCGGCGATGACTCCCTCGGTCCCCTCCGGCGTCGGCTCCTCGCAGGCGGGCCGCTGCGCCGGTGGCTCCGCGAGCAGGTCGGCGACCTTGCGCGCCCACGCCTCGTCCACCGCCCGTACAACGGTCCGGTCACCGGTGAAGGTCACCTCGACGGCGGGGAGCAGCGCGTGCAGCAGAGGCTGCTCCCCGGCCATCGCCGGGTCCGCGTGGAGGAGGTGAGCGAGTTCGAAGGCCGTCCAGCCGTAGAAGTGGCGTCCTTCGCCGCCCGCCTGGCGCAGGGCGGACAGGGTGTCGGCGAACACCGCGAGTGGTTCGCGGTCGGTGCGCGAGGTCCAGGTCCGCCCGGCGGCCCGCGCGGTGATGGCGCCGGCGGTGACGCCTGACCGCGGAGCCCGCCGCGAAGTGCCAGACGCCGGCTTCCGCCTCGTACACCACGTACTGGCCGGCGAGTCGCGCCTGTGCCAGCCGGGCGGCGGCGGCAGCCGGGGCGTGGCACGGCTTGCGGGTGCTCGTGCAGGCGAGCGGGGGGACGGCCCTCGCCCATGCCTCCCAGGTGTTCCAGGATCCGGTGGTCATCGTGTCGTGCCTTCTCTCTGCCGCTGCAGCCGGTGAAATTGCTGGTGCCGGGTGAGGGGTCACGACGGTGCCGCCGCCAGCCGCCAGCCGCCAGCCGTGGGCCTGTGCCCGCCGTTCCCAGAAGGAGGCGTACGTGCCGCCCGCCGTGACGAGGTCGTCGTGCGTGCCACGTTCGGTGATCTCGCCGTCCTCCAGGACAAGGATCTGGTCGGCGTTCACGACCGTGCTCAGCCGGTGTGCGATGACCAGGAGGGTCTTGCGGTCGGCCAGGGTGCGTACCGCCTCGGCGAACAGCGCCTCGTTCTCCTGGTCGAGGGCGGCGGTGGCCTCGTCGAGTACGAGGATCGGGGCGTCCTTGAGCAGTGCCCGGGCGATGGACACGCGCTGGCGCTGTCCGCCGGACAGCCTCGCGCCGCTCTCCCCCACCTTGGTGGCCCATCCGTCGGGCAGCTCCTCGACCACGCGGTCCAGCCCAGACAGGGCCGCGGCCTCGGCCAGTTCACCGGGGTCCGCGCCGGGGGCGGCGATGCGGACGTTCTCCTCGATCGTGCCGTCGAAGAGGTAGACGTCCTGGAACACGAGGGAGACGTGGGCCGCCAGGTCGTCGGCGGCGATCTCGCGGACGTCGACGCCGCCGATGCGGACCGTGCCCTCGCTGGTGTCCCGGAAGCGGGCGAGCAGTCCCGCGATCGTGGTCTTGCCCGCCCCGGAAGGGCCGACCAGGGCCGTCAGGCTGCGCTCGGGCAAGCGGAACGTCACGTCGTTCAGGACCGGCCGGGAGGCTGCCCCGCCCGCCGGACCGGCCTCATAGCGGAAGCCGACTCCGGCGAACTCCACACCGGCGTCGCGGGGGGTCTTCGGCTCGGCGGGCTGAGGGAACGGCGGTTCGCCGAGTACCGCACCGAGCCGTTCCAGGGTGTTGCGGGCCATCCGCATACCCGCACCGGTTGACCGCGTCCGGGGAGCACGCAGTGGCTGACGGAGGCACCAGGAAACGGTCTTCGGCTGGACTGGCGTGGCGGGTGTGTCATGGTGATCGCATGACGTGGAACGGTGACGAGTACCAGGCTCGGTTCGACCGCATCGCCGCCGAGGGGAAGGATGTCCACGGTGAGGCCGCGCTGGTCCGTTCCTTCGCGCCGGCCACGGTCCTCGACGCGGGCTGCGGCACCGGGCGGGTGGCCGCTGAACTGGCCCGCCACGGAATCACCGTGGTGGGCGTGGATGTCGACGAGTCGATGCTCGCCACCGCCCGGCGCCGGGCGCCGGAGATCCGCTGGCACCGGCGCGATCTGGTGGGACTCGATCTCGGGCAGTCGTTCGACGTCGTGGTGATGGCAGGCAACGTCCCCCTGTTCACTCCGCCGGGGACAGAACCGGACCTGGTGGCCGGGGCGGCGGGCCACGTCCGGCCGACCGGGCGTCTGGTCGCCGGGTTCTCCCTGGACCGTAACTACACGCTGGACGACTACGACGCTCACTGCCGGGCGGCAGGACTCGTTCTCGAAGCCAGGTACGCGACCTGGTCCCGGGATCCCTATACCGGCGGGGAGTACGCCGTCTCCGTGCATCGCAGGCCCTGACCGCCCGCCGCCGGTACCGCGTCCGGGGCAGCGCGTGCCTGAGCGCTTCGGCCGACTCCAGCCGCGTTTCGGCCGGGGCAGGCTGTTCAACCCACACTGCGGTGGTGACGCCGACAGCACACGACAGCGGTGAGCCTCTGGGCGAGGGTGGGCAGCTGCGGTGCAGAAGGTGCGGCTGGTTGGATCTCGTTGGCGACGGGTTGCTTCGCGGGGACTCCGGGCTGCCGGGGGACGGCGCCGGCGCGTAGTTCCCGCAGGTCCGGAACGCGGCTGTGGAGGGTGCCCGGTCACACACCGGGCCACTGCGGCTTCCTCATCGAGCCGGATGGCTCCTTGTTCGCCGCGGACATCGGCCTGACGTCGTTCGGCCCCTGTTACGGCGATGTCGGCAGCGGCCTCGTGGGCTTCCGGTCGTCGATGCGCCGGTGCCGGGAGATCGAGGCGCGCTGGTACGGCACCTCCCACCAGAAGGGCGTGATCGGGGGTGCGGCGGAGTTTTGGCGCCGGCTCGACGCCTTCGCCGGGGTGATTCGGTGGGGTGCCGTTCAGGGATCCTCGTCGGCCCGGTCTTCAGGGGACCGCCTGTCGAGGACTCGGAGGAGGGCCGAGGCGACGAGGGTGACGGCGCGGTCGTCGTCGTGGGCCAGCCGGCGCAGGACCTCCCTCGCGGTGGGGCCTGTGAGTTCGACCAGTGCCTGGGCGATGCGGATCCGCGTCGCGGAGTCCGCGGTGGGCGCGGCGAGTTCACCGGCCAGGGCGGCCGTGATCCGGTCCGCGCGCACCGGATCCTGGGACAGCCTTCCCAGCGCCTCCGCCGCGTCCACGTCGTTGGCGCCCCCGACCACCATGCCGACGAGTACGGGCACGGCTGCGGCCACACCGTGCCTGCCCAGAGCCAGCGCGGCATGTCCGCGCACCGTCACGTCCGGGTCCCTGAGGGCGTCCGCGAGCACCGCGACAGCCCCCGGAGCCTCGGGCGTCCCGGCGATCGCCAGCACCGCGCGCCGCCGGACGTCGACATCTCCCGCGTACGCACCCGCGGTCAGCGCCGCCACACCGTCGCCGCCCGACCGGGTGAGCGCCCAGCGCAGGGCGCCCGCGACGTGCGGGTCGGACTCGGCCAGGACCGCCCCGGCCAGCAGCCCGGCGGCAGCCGGCGCGCCCTCCGGCCGGGCCAGGACGGCCTGCTGCCTGCGCGCGGCACTGGGTGAGTCGAGTTCCCTCATGAGTTCGACGATGTGCAGGACGTCCTGCCAGCCGGTGGGCGCCGACGCGTCGATCGCGCGGAGCCGCTCCAGCAGTTCTCGCTCCCGCTCCAGGCGGTCCCGCGTCCACCGGATGAGGTCGCCGACCAGGGCGGAGGGGGTGAAGGACGGGTCCTGCAGCGCGCGGCCGATCTGCTTGAGCGAGAGCCCGAGCGACCGCAGGCTCTCCACGTGGAAGATCCTGCGGACGTCCTGGGCGGAGTACTCGCGGTAGCCGCCGGCGGTGCGGCCCGTCGGCCGCACCAGTCCCAGGGCGTCGTAGTGCCGGAGCGTCCGGGTGCTCACCCCGGAGCGGCGGGCCACCTCGCCGATCAGCAATCCGCGGCCTCCCTGTCCCCCGCGGTTCCCACGGCCTCGGCGGCCTGCGCCGGCTCGGCGGTCCCCGGGGCCTCGGCACCCGCCGCCGCGGCAGCCGCGGCGGCGGCCGCCCGCTCCGGGCCCAGCGCGACCGCGCGCTTGGCCTCCTCGATGGCCGCGTCGAAACCGGTCTCCGGATTGCGCCGGAGCAGTTCGGTGGCGCGGGCGTGTGCGGCCACCGCCGGGTCGGGGCTCTCAGCGGCCTTCTCCAGGACGGGCCTGATCACGGCACCGAGGTGGACCAGGGCCCGGCTCAGGCTCAGCTGCACGCCGCGGTCGCCGCGACCCAGCTGCAGGACCAGTTCGTCGGCCAGGTCCTTCTCCTCGTCCTCGGGCACCAGGGCGGCCGCGACGCGCCACGCGGTCCGCGCGACCTCGTCGTCCGGGTCGCGCAGCATGTCGCGGGTGATCCAGGCCCATGTGCCCTTGTCGCCGATCTTGGAGAGCGTGTGCAGCGCCTGGCTGCGGGCCTGGTTGTGCTCGGAGTCCAGCTCCCGGCGGATCCGGGGCAGGGTGATCTGCGGCGACAGACGGGCCAGCGCCCAGGAGAGCATGTCCCGGACGAAGAAGTCCGGCTCGACGGCGCACCGTTCGACGAGCGTCTCCAGGAACGCGGGGTCGGCGCTCGAACCGGCCGCCAGGGCCGCCTGGAGCCGGACTGACGCGTCCTCGGCGCTCAGGGCGTTGGTCACACGGGTGTCCTGCGGGGTCGTGTTGATTGGGACCACCTCCCGGCCCCCCAGTGAAAACCTTGTCACCGTGTCAGGGTCAAGCCCATGACCAGCGAACCGGGAAACCCTCAGGTCAGGGGCGTCCGCCTGGGCGTACCGAAGTGGTGACCGTACCGGTCAGGAGGTCCGGCGTGCGAGCACCGGTGGGTGTTGGACAGGCCGCGACCGCCGCCGACAGCGGCGCCTCCCCCTGGGGAAGGAGCTTGAGACTGCTGTTTGAAGCTCGGTGGCCGTACGGGTTAGATCCGGACAGCACGCCCACACCCCTGGCAGTAGGGCACCGCCATCGTCCCACCACCCGGACGACGAGCCGGAAGGGCGAACCAGGGGCCTGTGCGGCGGGGCCGGTAGCTGTTCCAGGCTCACCGCGCCCGCCGGGGTCTCGGTGAAGGCAGTGGCGGGGACGGGGTGGGGGTGGGTGAGGTCGTAGGTGCGGTGCAGGCGGTTGCGAGGGGAGACCTGTCCGGCCAGGGCCTCCAGGTACGCCGCGTGCGCCAGCCCTGTGTCGTCGAGCTGGAGGCACCAGCGGTTGGCGGCGGGATCGTGGTGGGCTTCGATCAGCGCCTCCCACAGCGTTCCGGCCGCCGCTGGCGCAGCCTAGAGGTCGGGGAGGAGGTAGGTGTAGCGGCGCAGCAGGAGCATCTCGCGCGGCTGCAGGACGATCTCGCGGTAGGCCGGATCGGCCTGTTTGGCCGTCCAGGCCGGGCACGGCGGCGCCGCGCCGGTGCGGGCGTGGCACCAGGCCAGCGCATCCAGCCCGTCAGGGGTGATGCGAGCGGCCCGCGCACCCCGCGGGCGGGTGGCGCTGGCGCGCAGTACGTCCTCGGCCGGGGTGGTGCGGCCCAGCCCGGCCCATTCCAGCGCCCACACCGCCTGCTCGTCCACCGTGCCGCTCACCGGCACCCAGGTGCGGCGGGCGGTCTGTGCGGCCCGCTCCGCCCGGGCCAGCATCTCCAGTACTGTCCACTGTCCGCTGGTGATCTTGCCGACCATCCCCGCCACCCCCTTCTTCCCTGCCGGACTCCTGCGACCGGTGCCGTCCGGCCACGGGGTGGGATCCTGCCCCACCCCGCGCCGTCCGGGGGGCGTTTCCGCCCGTACGCCACCCGCACAACTCCCACCTGTCGGCACCGGTGCCGCCGGGCGGTGGCGGGTGGTGGTCAGCACGGGTGGGTGGCGGTCAGGCGGTATCGGTGGCCTCCGCGACCGCGTGGCGGCCCTGCCGGTGCGGAGCGGGCCGCACGACACCGCCGCCGGCTGGCCGGTGGCCTGGCTGCGTGGCCTTCCCTGGCGGTTTCCGGGGCCTGAAGCCGACCGTCACCGCCTGCTGCGGGTGCCGGAGGCGAGCTGCGCCCCCCCTTCTTCTTCACCGGCTTGGGCGTTGGGCGGGCGCGCAGGGTGCGGGCTCGGCCATGATGGGGCGTCATGAGGCAGTGGGGGCGGCAGGGGCTGGGATGGTGGCTTCTTGCGGCGGCAGCGCTTGGCGGGGCGGCAGGGGCGGGGTGGCAGACCCTGCAGGGTATTTCGGTGGGCGATGCCGATCCGGTGGGCGCGGTGGTCGCCTTGGTCTCCCTGGCGGTCGGTGTTGTCGCCGTGCGGCAGGGTGCCCGGGCCCAGCGCTGGCAGGAGACCGATGTCGCGGAGGTGGCGGTACGGCTGGCCACGGCGGTACTCGATGAAGAGATTGAGGCCCGGAAGCAGTTCCTGGGCGACCACGACAAGCCCATCGACGTCCAATTCGACCTGCGCCCCGCCCCAGGCCATCCGGCCACCGGCGCCGAGGCGGACGGCCGGCTGCAGGGGGTGGCGGACTACTACCGCCGGCTGCGCCCTGGCCGGCTGGTGATCACCGGGGCCCCGGGAGCGGGCAAGACGGTCCTGGCCCTGCAACTGATGCTGCGCCTGCTCGACCCCACACAGCGCGGGCTCGAGGAGCCAGTGCCGGTGCGGCTGTCCCTGGCCTCCTGGAACACCGACGAAGACCTCGGGCAGTGGATCGCCCGGCACCTGACACGCACCTATCAGCTGCCCGCGGCCTCAGCCCGCGCGCTGGTGGCAGCCCGGCAGGTGCTGCCGGTACTGGACGGCCTGGACGAGATGGACGCCGACCCCGAGCCCGGCTACAACTCCCGGGCCAGCCGCGCGGTCCGTGCGGCTGGCCCGGGCCCAGCAGGCCGACGGCAAACTGGCGCTGGTACTGACCTGCCGCACCCGCACCTACCAGGCCCTGCAAGAGCAGCGGGTGTGGGCCCAGGACGCCGCCCGCGTGGAAATCCGCCCCATCACACCGGGCCCGGCCAGGGCCTTCCTCACCGCCCGGGTCACCGACCCCGGCCGCTGGCAGCCGGTATTCGACGCGCTGGCGCGCGATCCGGGCGGCCCGCTGGCCGACGGGCTGTCCACGCCCTGGCGCCTGACCCCCGCCGCGATCGTCTACGAGCAACGCCGGGAGAACACCGGCGCCTATCCACGCGACCCCGCCGAACTGCTCGACCCCGGACTGGACACGGCAGCGGCGGTCGGAGAGCATCTACTCGCCCGGCTCATCCCCGCCGCCACCGCCTTGCACAACCAGCGGCGCGGCACCTCCTACACCCCCCAGCAGGTGTGCGCCTGGCTCACCGAACTCGCCGCCTACCTCAACACCAACACCGCCACCGAACGGAGCGTAGGGGGACGGGTGCTGTCCGGCACCGACATCGTCCTCCACGAGCTGTGGCCACTGGCCGGCCCCCACCTACCCCGCGGCGGCACTGAGGCCCGGTGAGGGGACAGAAGGAGTGGGTGCTCAGGCGGTGAGAAACCCTGGACTACCGGGGCGATCAACTGGTGGACTTCTCCCGCGGTGGTCTCTGACGCAGTGGATCCGCTGCTGGAGGGGTACCGAAGGTGCGCTTGTAGTCGCGGCTGAACTGTGACGGACTTGCGTAGCCGACAGCCATCGCGATTCGTGAGATGCTCTCGCTTTCGCCTGCAAGAAGTCGGCGGGCTTCGTGCAGGCGGAGTCGCTTGTGATATTCCGCCGGTGTGGTTCCGGTGGCGGCCTTGAAGTGCC
This sequence comes from Streptomyces rubellus, assembly GCF_036323805.1. NCBI lineage: Bacteria > Bacillati > Actinomycetota > Actinomycetes > Kitasatosporales > Streptomycetaceae > Streptomyces > Streptomyces rubellus. The sequence continues at coordinate 7,020 of NZ_JAZDCX010000032.1, read as the reverse complement.
GGTGGAATGAGGTGACGCTCATTTCTGCAAGGTTCGCCAGGGTTCCGATGCCGACCGGCGTATCGATATGGTGACGCATCCATTCGGTCGAGCGTCTGATCCGCTGCAGCACTCCGTCGACGTTGATGAGTTGGAGCAATGAGTTCCCGTGTGGACTCGTCAGCACGCGATACGTGATCTCACGCTTCAGGCCGCCCGCGAGGATTTTCGCGTCCATGGGTGAATCGAGCAGTTGCAACAGCCTGAGCATCGGGTCAAGGACGGCCTCAGGCAGCGGACGCACCGAGACCGCCTGTGCCTCTGTCCCGGGCAGCAACTGCGTGTTCGTCGCGAGATCGACGAGCATGGCGAGGTCCAGTGGCAATTCGACCGCCAGGTACGGCTTCGTCTCGTCTGCCTCGGTCACGTGAGTCAGTGCTGGCAGGTCCATGTACGCAATGACCAGGTCACCGTTGCCGTAGTCGATGACCCGGTCATCGAGGATGATGTGCTTCCTGCCCTGGAACACCAGATACAGCATCGGCTCGAACACGATGGGAACCGGGGTGCCCGGGGAGCGGCTGAGGTACAACCGGATGCCGCCGGCCGACGATCGGGGTTCGGACTCGATGGCGTGTCGCGCGATCAACGACCTGATGCTCTCCAGCGTTCCTGCCATACGTCCTCCAGCGTAGTGGGCGCGGGAGCAGCGTAGTCGACGTGCGAACACAGTCACATCGGCCGATGGAGAAGAGTGCCGTCGGCAAGTGGCAGGATCTGGCATGGGACGGGGAGCCACAGACATTCTTCCAGTATTCCTGCGCACATAGGCTGTGGTCATCAGGTGTCAGCGGTCGGCATACGCGAGTCGAATCCTGATGCAAGGCGATTTCACTCGTACTCGGTGATTCCCTCGGTGTCTGCCGACCCTCGTCAATCCTTCTGTAGCCATCTCTGGAGATTTGCATGTCTGGGAACAACAAGACGGTCGGCGACGGCGCTCTTGATGCGCAGGTCGACGCCGCACTCGACGCATTTGCGCGCGGCCTTGCTTTTTCGGCGCGATCGCCGCTGCTGGGGACGCCCGCGGACGCTGGTCTCCAGTTCGACGATGTCACTTTCCCCTCGGCCGACGGCGTGCCTCTCGAAGGCTGGTTCATCCCGTGCCCTGGCTCCGACAAGTTGATCATCTGCTCGCACCCGTTCGGCTTCTCCCGCTACGGCTTCCCGGCACACCTTGAACCATGGAAGTCCGCTTGGGGGGAAGGGCTGGGGAACGATTTCGAAGTCAACTTCATGCCGGACTACAAGATCCTGCATGACAACGGCTACAACGTGCTGACGTACGATTTCCGCAACTGTGGACTGAGCGCGGCAGCAAACGGAGGACTGGCGTCGAACGCCCGGTTCGAATCCCGTGACGTGCTTGGATCGCTGGCCTACGTGCGCTCACGCCCCGAGCTGGCGCGCATGACACTCGGTCTGTTCAGCCGCTGCATGGGCGCCCACGCTACTTTCGTGGCGATGGAACTCGGCCCCGCCGCCTTCGCGGACGTGCGCGCCTTGGTCGCGCCCCTGCTTCTCTCGCCGACGGTCATCCTCGAGCAGCAGCTCGAGCGTGCCGGACTCGCAGGATACGCCGCTGAAGTCGATCGCCGGTTCCAGCGGATCACGAGTGCCCTGCTGGCAGAAGGCAGCCCGGTCAAGTCGGCTCCCGCGGTCACGGTGCCGACTCTGACTTACGGTGTCCACGACGATCCGCTGGTTCTTCCCTCGGACCTCGAAAGCATCTTCGAGGCGATCGGTGCAAAGGAAAAGGACATGTTCTGGATCCACGACACTATTGCCCGGTGGGACGGCTATCTGTGGTTCCAGCGCCATCCGGAGCGAATCCTGGAGTGGTTCGAGAACCACATGCGCTGACAACTCCCCAGACCGGTAGAGGCGTACCTGGCAAGTGATGTCACTTCTCGGTTCCGGCACAGATCTGGGGGAGCGGTCATACGCGCCGCGGCCTCCCCTCACGGCCGAACACGGGGCAACGCTTCGATGCACAGTGGAAATCAGCAGCTCCACCAGCGTGTCGGTGATCTCCCGTTCCCGTTCGTGCAGCAGCACTACCGGCAACGTCACCTACAGCGGTACCGTCTACGTCCGCAGGTGGGAAGGCGACTCCACCGCGGCCCACGCCCGCCGGGCGGCCAGGATGTCCGGGCCGCGGACGACGTCCGCATCGCCATCGACCGTGTGGGAGGAGCGCGCCACCGCCGCGGCGAAGTCCCCAGAAGCGGCGGCACCTGATGCCGATGCCACGGTGAGTACCACGGGACCTACCGGCGCACCCTCGACGTTGGCCACCCCGTCCTCACCGTTCTCGACACCGACCCGGGCACCGTCGCCGAGCAGCTGGCCCACGCCTTCCTGGCCGCCACGGCGCACCAGGTCCAGGAAAAGGGGGCGGCACCGGTGAGGCAGCCGGGGCAATCGAGTTCACAGTAGCGGAGGCTCGGCGACTCCTGGCAGCTTGTCGTCCCCGACCCCCGCACCTTCGTGGTCACCGAGGGCGACACCACGCGCTGAGCTGGTCGAACTGGCGCCGACGACGCCAAGCGGTCGCCCGTCGTTGTCACTATCAGCGGCGGTGTCACACGATCGAGGGGCGGTCTCCGTGAGACCACCCCCGCACAATCGAAGTCCCGCTACACTCCAGCCGCCCAACGAAACCCGCAGGTCAGACAGCAAAATCCTGCTGGAGTACTAGTCGCGGGAGTGCGAGGTGAGGACGAACGTCGGCTCACCTCCGCTCGAGCGGAGGTGTCCCGCTGTTGCCGTAGTGCGACGGGCCGCGGTCCGCGTCCTCTCCGCGCGAGCGGGGGTGAGCCAACAGCGAGCGGCAGGAGATCGGCTATCAGGGGGCCTCTCCACGCGCCCCGTTGGCCGTGTTCTGGCTGCTGGGCAGCCTGGAGGAGGCTGGGGCAGGTGAACAGGTCCCATCCTGGCCGCACGAGCCGCCACTCAGGTAACCCTCGGCAACCCGCGCGCCGTGGCTACCCTGGCGGAGGAGCAAGTCACCACCTTGGTCGCACGGCTTCCTGCAGCGGGGTGTTTTGGTGAGTTCATGACGGTCAGTGACCACCGGGAGTGGTTCCGGCTGGGGCGGGAGCCCGAGGGGAGTGCCGCCCTGTCGGGGACGTGGGGCGACCTGGAGTAATCCCACCGGCGCTCGCGGGCGGCGTGTTGGCCAGTGTCAGGGCAGTGGGTCGTCCCCGAGCCGAGGTCACCGGCAAGCCTGGACGATTCCCGGATGCTCGTCGGGCTCGTGGGGCTGCTGTGTGGTTCACGTGCGTGATGTCTTGCGGACCCTGAGGTGGCGGGGTGGGTTCCGGGTGGTCTTGCCCGTGGTGCTGGTGGGTTCAGGCGCTCCAGCCGACGGAGGAGACGTGGGCGTAGGCGTCGTAGTCGGAGCCGAGGTCGTGGATCAGGTCGTCCCAGATCGCGTCCAGCGCCTCGTAGTCCTCTTCCAGCCAGGCGTCCACGGCCGCCTCCCACACACGGGGGCGCACGGTCAGGCGGCGTACCTGGACATCCCGGCGGTGGGGGGCGGGGACGCGGGTCTGGTCGACGGGGTCGATCTCGATGCGGGTGCCGCCGCCGGCCTTCAGGCGGCGTTTGAGGTCGGCGGCAACGTTGTGGCGGCGCAGGTCCCAGTACGCGGCGTCGAGTCTGCGGCGGTTCGCAGCACTGGGGAGGCGTTCTTCGGCCAGCCAGGCGAACAGGGTGCGAGCGGTGACGGAGAGACCGGCGCGGTCCATCGCCGCGTATCCGGCCGGTGAGGTGGTCAGGTAGCGCAGGCGGGCGGCGATGCCGCGTTCGCTGTCGGGTGGGGAGGCAACACCGGTGACCATGGCTTCGATGCCGAGGGCGAGGGCGTCGGCGCCGGGGATGCCGTCGGCGCCGTACAAACCGAGGCGCATCCAGCGGCCGGCCATCAACGGCCCCCGGCGGCGGTGACGGTGTAGGTGACGGGTGCGCCGTCGCGGTCGGTCTTGACCTTCATCTCCCCCAGGCCCCGGCCCTCGGCCCACAGGCGGTGCCAGTCGCCGCCGGCCAGGTGCAGCTCATCGGTGCCGATGGCGGAGATGACGGTCAGGCCGGCCTGGTGGGCCTTGTAGGCGCGGCCCCACAGGTTGGCGAAGGCCTGGGAGCGGATCAGGTGTGCCCAGTCCGGGCGGACGATCTCCCGGTTGTGCGGGGACTCCCCCAGGGTGGAGACGAACTTGGAATACATCGCCTTCACATAGGCGGCGGTGATCTCATCCCCCGTCTGGAGGGCGTCGGCGCGGGCGGTGGCCAGGAGCTGGCGCAGGGCGTCGAGGAAGTTCTCCGTCGCGGACGACGTCCAGGATTCGTGGATCTGGGGTGGTTCGCACAGCCGGTGGGCCGGGCCGGAGATCCGCAGCAGCAGCCGCAGGGTCGGCTCGGTCACCCACAGCGGCCCCTCCTCTTCCCGGTCCCCCAGCGGACTGGGCAGATCCGGGTGGTCCCAGACGGGCGGGGTGATCAGGTGCACCCCGGCGCGCTTGCGGTCGTGCGCGGCGCCGGTGGAGTGTTCCAGCCTGCCGATCGGCAGGTGCGTCTTCATCGCCGACAGGTACGCGGCGTTCACATCCAGCGCGGTGACCGTCAGCTCACCGCCGGGGGTGCGGCGGTAGCCGGGGTGGCGCCAGGACGGGCGGGCCTCCCAGACCAGGTCCGGGTCCTTCTTGCTCGGCTTGCGCAAAACCGGCGGCAGCGCCGGATAGGCGGTGTACTCGTAGCGGGCCCCGGCTCGGGTCCGGGCGAACAGGCCCATCACGTCCGGGATCGCGCGCTTGATCAGCGCCTGTGTGGCGGCGTCCGCGTCTCCGCCCGCGCGGTGGAGCTCCGTCTCCACCGTGGCGGTGATGGTCTCCCGCAGCTCGGCGCGCACCTGCTCCGCGGAAGAGGTACGGCGGCGGGCCTGCTGGCGGGCATGCCCAGCCCGCGCCGCACGCGCCACTGGGCTCTCCCCCGACGGCCGCGCAGGAGCGCGGCGGGCGGGCGAGCCGGAGCCAGTGGAGGCGGGCACCGGCCCAGGCTCTGACCGGGTCTCAGGAGCAGTGCCCACGGCCGCGGCAGCGGCGGGCTCCAGGGAGGAGGCGGGGTAGATCTGAGCACGGCCTGCTACAGGGGCGCCAACCGTGGTGGTACCAACAGGCCCCGAGCCCGGAGCGAGCCCCGCCCCGGGCACGGCCTCGGGAGCCGTGCCCGCAGCCCCGGCACCGGCAGGCCCCAAGCCGGGAACGGGCCCCGGCTCAGAAACGGGAACGGCAGGGGCCGCGGTGGCGCCGGCCGCGGCAGGGTGGGGGTGGCCGGCGGCCGGTGTCGGCGGGGCGGGGTGGATCTGGGCCAGGCCCTCCAGCAGCCGCAGGTACTTGCCCCGGGACGGTGAAGACGGCATGACACCGCTCTCCCAGTTCGCCACCGTCTGACGCCCCACCCCCACAGCCCTGGCCACCTGCTCCAGCGACAGACCGGCGGCCCTCCGCAGCCGGACACGCTCCGCCGGATCGGCGAAAGCCGCCGCCAACTTCGCCTCCGCCAACAAGGCCTCAACGCCGTCGATGTCCTCAGCCATGGCACCACACTAGCGTTCCCCTGGCCGTGGAAACGACATATACGGGCCGGATCCTGGCATGAAACAAGAGCGAGGATATGGTTCCGGCGCGCCGCGCACGGCACCGAACCACGCAAGGACCCCGCCCCCTGCCCAGACGGACCGAGTCCGTGCCCGGGGAGATCAACCCCCACCAGCATGGCGCGAGAGTAGCCACGGCCGACGAAACTCCGGACGGCATTCGTCAGCAGAGCCAGACAGCAGGACCAAAGGAGCCTGCACCACCTCGCCCGGCAGCCGGACGAACTCCCCCGCCCAGGCCTCGACGGCCACGTGCCCGAACAGGCCCGTGGAGTACTCGAACGCCACCGTGACGGCGTCCTCGTGGGGCACCAGAACAACGACATACAACGCGCTGCGCGCGACACCCGCTGCGGGCACCCACACACCGCGGCCGACACCACGTGGAAGCCCAGGACAGGCAGCGGTGTGGTGACCACAGCGAACAGCACATCGGGGAACAGCCCCACCAAGACACCGGGCGCGACCTCGCCGTACCGCCGTCCGCCTTGGAACGCCAGCCCTCCCCGGGCGTCTGGCGCGGCCGGCTCGGCCGCCTCGGTCAACGGCAGTTCCCGGGGGCCGAGCACTGCGAAGAGCGCGGCGGTCACCGCGGTGGGGCTGTGGCGGTAGGTGACGGCACCGGTGCCGGTATCGGGCAGGATTGGAGAAGCCCCGGCGAGCAGGCCGCGGCTAGCGTGATCGTCATGACGTCTTTGGTATCCGTCACCCTCGAGGTGAGCGACCCCGCGGCCGCCGAGCGCTTCTACACCGCCGCCTTCGGACTGGGCCCGCAGGTGCGCCTGCGGGCCTGTGACGCGCCGACGACCGGCTTCCGCGGGTTCTCGGTGTCGGTCATCGTCTCCCGGCCCGCCGATGTCGACGGCTTCATCGGCTCCGCTCTTACCGCCGGTGCCACGCCGCTGCGGCCGGCGGCGAGGTCCCTGTGGGGCTACGGCGGCATCCTGCAGGCCCCGGACGGCACGATCTGGCAGGTCACCACCTCATCGAAGAAGGACACCGGCCCCGCCACCGGGAAGATCGACGATCTCGTGCTCCTGCTGGGAGCCGAGGACGTCAAGGCGAGCAGGCAGTTCTACACCGGGCAGGGCCTGTCCGTGACGAAGAGCTTCGGCGGCAAGTACACCGAGTTCGCCGCCGACCGGCCCGGTTCCGTCAAGCTGGCGCTGTACAAGCGCCGGGGCCTGGCCAAGACCCTCGGCGTGTCCGAGGAAGGCGGCGGATCGCACCGGATCGTGCTCGGCGGCACCACCGGGGCCTTCACCGACCCGGACGGATTCGTCTGGGAACCCGCACCGGCCACACCCACCCCCGCCTAGGCGGTT